>NZ_KZ559402.1:0-363773 GCF_002850715.1 Citrobacter sp. L55
CTTATCCGTATATGGACACCTCCCGTTATGCAAGCCATTCTGCATTTTGTGTGACGGGGGTAAGATGCTGTCGTATATCCGGCCTCTCTTTCGGTACCGTCGTACCCGGCCATGATGTTATCTGCACACCTGGTTCCATTCGGCCTGCCGGCTTTGCTTTCGCAGGGAGCCTTCGGATAAACCGGAGTTTTCAGGTGTCGGTCTTACCTGTTACACATCTGTGCTTAATGACTCTGCAATCTCACGACAGGATTAGACTTTTCTCTCATTCTTCCCGGGCTGTATTACAGCGCGCGATACTCTTCCTCCCGGCTCAGTATCGCCCAGGCTATACGGGCATTTTTGTTCGCCATGGCAACCGTCGCAACATTCCTGTTGCGCCTTTCTGCCACCGACTGAAGCCACTGGCTGCGACGGTCTTCCTTATGACCGCAGGTATTCAGGACCGCACGGGCTCCGTGGATCAGCAGCGTTCGCAGGTAGCTGTCACCCCGCTTACTGATGTGACCCAGCCGGTTTTTCCCGCCGCTCGAGTGCTGCCTGGGCACCAGCCCCAGCCAGGCTGCCATTTCTCGTCCGTTTTTAAACTGCCCTGCATCACCCACTGCTGCAACCAGGGCACTGGCGGTTACCGGGCCGATCCCGTTTATCTCCTGCAGTCGTCTGATACGGACATCTTCCTGCGCCAGTTGCTTAAGGCGTCGGTCGTAACGGTTCAGTCGTTCATCAAGTACCTGAAGTTCTTCTGCTAACTCACACAGCAGACGGATAAAGCGGTTATCCCATTGTTCCTGCTGAGAAAGGATTTCCGGCAGCGCTCTGCGCAGGGCAGACAGGCCGACGGGAAGTACCAGACCGAACTCGCTCAGTATCCCGCGAATTTCATTACTGAGCGCTGTTCTGTCGCGGATCAGGCGGGCACGAACCCGGTGCTCAGCCTGCATGCTCTGCTGTGCTTCAGATTTAAGGGCAACATAGCGCATCCCTGGCCGGCTGACGGCCTCGCAGATCGCTTCGGCATCATTGGCATCATTTTTATTGCCCTTCAGATAAGGTTTAACGAACTGCGGCGGAATAATCCGCACCGTGTGGCCGAGCCGGGTAAGCTCGCGGGCCCAGTAATGCGAGGAGCCGCATGCTTCGATGCCGATAAGGCAGGGTTCGAGGCGGGTGAAAAAAGTGAGCATCTGAGAGCGGCGCAGGGTTTTGCGAAGAACAACACGTTCACAGTGATCAACAGCATNTCCGCACCGTGTGGCCGAGCCGGGTAAGCTCGCGGGCCCAGTAATGCGAGGAGCCGCATGCTTCGATGCCGATAAGGCAGGGTTCGAGGCGGGTGAAAAAAGTGAGCATCTGAGAGCGGCGCAGGGTTTTGCGAAGAACAACACGTTCACAGTGATCAACAGCATGAAGCTGAAAAACCTGCTTTGCGAGATCGAGGCCAATACGTTTAATATTCATGTGGACACCTCCCCCTGGGAACTGAAGTTAACACCTCAGTCTGGCACGATGATGCCGTAAGGTGGGAGGTGTCCATCACATCGGCCTNAAGCTGAAAAACCTGCTTTGCGAGATCGAGGCCAATACGTTTAATATTCATGTGGACACCTCCCCCTGGGAACTGAAGTTAACACCTCAGTCTGGCACGATGATGCCGTAAGGTGGGAGGTGTCCATCACATCGGCCTGCGGGGTAAAAACAGCCACAGCCCTGCCAGCATAATCAGCGCATACAGGCTCTTCCAGCCAACCATTGCCAACAGCAGCAGACACAGTAGACCGCCAATGATCGCCAGCATGCGATAATGCCCTTTCAGTAATCGACATCCCGCCAGCATGCACAGCAAATAAATCATAATAAAGATGCCGTTAGCATAGACGATTAACGCATCGAGATTGATTTTCAGCATATAGATGCACAACGTACTGATCACGCAGCAGCCCAATACGGCGTTTAGCGCATTGCGCGGAAGGTGACGGGGAGACAGACGCGCCAGATGGCTCTCCGGCTTATATTGCGCTTGCGACCAGACCAGCCGGGCGAAGCTTTGAATATAAATGTTGAGACTGGCAAAACAGGCCAGATAACCAATGATGCAGGCGACCCACAGTGCCTGTACGCCAAATAACTGCACGACGATCTCTGGCAGTGAGGCCGCCGCCGCCATTTGCTCACCGTAGGCGCCAAAATGAAGCACGACGACGGTGCATGCCCAATAAACAGAGCCCGCAAGCAGCAGGCCGATCATCAGCGCGCGCGGGAAATCCCGCTCCGGGTTTTTGAATTCAGATGCCAGATGGGCAAACGCTTCAAGGCCAACAAAACACCAGAACATCACCGACAGCGCGGCGAACAGTCCGGGGAGCTCAATCTCGGTTATCGTAGGGAAAGGGATTTCGCCAGGTTTCACATCGCCTGCCCACCAGATGGCGACAATGAGGGCAACAATCAATCCGGCAATGACCGTTTGCAGATTAGCGCTAGAGCTGGCACCGTGGGAGCCGATATACCAAACCAATGCCAGCGTACCGAGCTCTGCCAACAGAAGCTGTTCGTCATGCCAGCCAAACATCGCCTGACCAAATCCGGCGGCAATATGTAATGCCGCAGGCAAGCCGACGGGAATCACCGACAAAAATAGCCATCCGGTGACGCGCTCCAGGCGTGAGCCAAAGGCCATACCAACAAAATGCGCCACGCCACCCGCGCTGGGAAAATGACGACCCAGTACGGCAAAGACAATCGCCACGGGAAAGACTAAAACAATCAGCACCGGCCAGGCCCACAGGCTGTTGTTGCCGGCCACCAGCGCGGCTAGCGCAGGGACGGCGAAAACGCCTGTACCTAGCAATGATGTCGACAACAGGCCAATGCCCTGAGCCAGTCCCAGCTCTTGTTTCAGTCCGCTCATAAGTTGTTATCCGGTTATGCCCATTGACCGGGCTACAGCGCAGATTTTTGATGGTATCACAATCGTATTTGCTTATGACGACGTGACTGAAATCGTTATAAAATGTGATGCGCGTCGGCGTTTTGACGGAATTTTCTGCTGATATAAATTTTTTTTCGCTTGCCCCCTTGAAGGTACAAAGCCCCATCCCCATTTCTCTGGTCACTAGCCGGGAAACCGTTCACGGGCCGGCGTCACCCATAACTGATAAAGACTTTCTCAAAGGAGAGCTATCAATGAGTATTCGTCCGTTACATGATCGTGTGATCGTCAAACGTAAAGAAGTTGAATCTAAATCTGCTGGCGGCATCGTACTGACCGGTTCTGCAGCAGGTAAATCAACTCGTGGCGAAATCATCGCTGTCGGTAAGGGCCGCATCCTGGACAACGGTACCGTACAGCCGCTGGACGTTAAAGTCGGCGATATCGTTATTTTCAACGATGGCTACGGTGTTAAATCTGAGAAGATCGACAATGAAGAAGTGTTGATCATGTCTGAAAGTGACATCCTGGCAATTGTTGAAGCCTAATCCGCGAACGACACTGAACATACGAATTTAAGGGAAAGAGAAAATGGCAGCTAAAGACGTAAAATTCGGTAACGACGCTCGTGTGAAAATGCTGCGCGGCGTAAACGTACTGGCAGATGCAGTGAAAGTTACCCTCGGTCCAAAAGGCCGTAACGTAGTTCTGGATAAATCTTTCGGTGCACCGACCATCACTAAAGATGGTGTTTCCGTAGCCCGTGAAATCGAACTGGAAGACAAGTTCGAAAACATGGGGGCGCAGATGGTGAAAGAAGTTGCCTCTAAAGCGAACGACGCTGCAGGCGACGGTACCACCACCGCAACCGTACTGGCGCAGTCCATCATCACTGAAGGTCTGAAAGCCGTTGCTGCGGGCATGAACCCGATGGATCTGAAACGTGGTATCGACAAAGCTGTCGCTGCTGCCGTTGAAGAACTGAAAGCACTGTCCGTACCGTGCTCTGACTCTAAAGCTATTGCTCAGGTTGGTACTATCTCCGCTAACTCCGACGAAACCGTAGGTAAACTGATCGCTGAAGCGATGGACAAAGTCGGTAAAGAAGGCGTGATCACCGTTGAAGACGGTACCGGTCTGCAGGACGAACTGGACGTGGTTGAAGGTATGCAGTTCGACCGTGGTTACCTGTCTCCTTACTTCATCAACAAGCCGGAAACTGGCGCAGTAGAACTGGAAAGCCCGTTCATCCTGCTGGCTGACAAGAAAATCTCCAACATCCGCGAAATGCTGCCGGTGCTGGAAGCAGTAGCAAAAGCCGGTAAACCACTGCTGATCATCGCTGAAGATGTTGAAGGCGAAGCGCTGGCAACTCTGGTTGTTAACACCATGCGCGGTATCGTGAAAGTCGCGGCGGTTAAAGCGCCTGGCTTCGGCGACCGTCGTAAAGCGATGCTGCAGGATATCGCTACCCTGACCGGTGGTACCGTTATCTCTGAAGAGATCGGTATGGAGCTGGAAAAAGCAACTCTGGAAGATCTGGGTCAGGCGAAACGCGTTGTTATCAACAAAGACACCACCACCATCATTGATGGCGTGGGTGACGAAGCTGCAATCCAGGGTCGCGTGACTCAGATTCGTCAGCAGATCGAAGAAGCAACTTCCGACTACGACCGTGAAAAACTGCAGGAGCGCGTAGCGAAACTGGCAGGCGGCGTTGCGGTTATCAAAGTTGGTGCTGCGACTGAAGTTGAAATGAAAGAGAAGAAAGCCCGCGTTGAAGATGCCCTGCACGCGACCCGTGCTGCGGTAGAAGAAGGCGTGGTGGCTGGTGGTGGTGTTGCGCTGATTCGTGTAGCGTCTAAGATTGCCGGTCTGAAAGGTCAGAACGAAGACCAGAACGTAGGTATCAAAGTTGCGCTGCGCGCAATGGAATCTCCGCTGCGTCAAATCGTACTGAACTGCGGCGAAGAACCGTCTGTAGTGGCTAACACCGTGAAAGCGGGTGACGGTAACTACGGTTACAACGCTGCAACTGAAGAATACGGTAACATGATCGACATGGGTATCCTGGATCCAACCAAAGTAACGCGTTCAGCTCTGCAGTACGCGGCTTCTGTTGCGGGTCTGATGATCACCACCGAGTGCATGGTTACTGACCTGCCGAAAGGCGATGCGCCTGACTTAGGTGCTGCTGGTGGTATGGGCGGCATGGGTGGAATGGGCGGCATGATGTAATTTAATCTTCATACTTCAAGCCGCAGGTTCATTGGCTGCGTTCGTTCACCCCAGTCACTTACTCATGTAAGCATCTGGGGATTCATGAACTTGCCGCCTGCCTGCAACTTGATTTATTTGATTAAATACGTATCTCGCGAAAAATGAGAAACCCTCGGGCAGAAATGTCCGGGGGTTTTTCTTTTGGTCATCTTTTTAGTATATGATTCAGCTACGGACATAACGTCCAGCTCATTGATTATGGGGAATGACATGCACGTGAAATATTTAGCAGGGATCGTTGGTGCCGCGCTACTGATGGCGGGTTGTAGCTCCAGCAACGAACTGAGTTCAGCCGGGCAAAGCGTACGCTTCGTCGAAGAGAAGCCTGGCGCAGAGTGTCAACTGATTGGCACTGCAACCGGTACGCAAAGCAACTGGCTTTCTGGCCAGCACGGCGAAGAGGGTGGCTCTATGCGTGGCGCAGCAAACGATCTGCGTAACCAGGCCGCGGCAATGGGTGGTAACGTGATTTATGGCGTCAGCAGCCCATCACAGGGAATGCTGTCCAGCTTTGTTCCTACTGCCAGTGAAATGACCGGACAGGTTTATAAGTGCCCAAATTGATAAATGCTGTTGATGCCTGATGGCGACGCTAAATGTCTTATCAGGCCTACGATACAAATTCGTCGGCCTGATAAGCGCAGAAACATCAGGCATTTTGAGCGTTATGCGCAGACTGAGCGCGTAAATGATGCAGCGCGCGCAGGCACTGATCCTGATTGAGCTTTTGCGCCTTATCACCCGTCAACGTTCTGACAAACACCTGGCACGGTACACCAGCAAGCTTTTTCAGCCGTGGGCTGAAATCGAGAAGACGGCGAGTAATGGCTTCGGCCTCTTTGCTGCCGGAAGGGGCGCGAGTTTTTACTACCGAACCACAGAACTGGGCTTTTCCTTGATCATCTGTATAGCGGTAAATAATCGCCAGATAATGATTAAACAGGCTTTGTTTCCATTCGGGGTGCGTATAAGAGTCGTATTCCAGATTGTCGTTTGCCTGGCAATCAACATCGTACAGCGGCAGGAAATCCAGCAGCGATGTAATTCGTAGCGCTAATTCCCGCATGCCAGCATTATTTATTGCATGAATAACAGCATGGACCAGCACCCGAATCTGTAGTTCATTAATCAGTAATTCACACGTTTGTCCATCATGCAGTGTCAGAGAAAATGTTAAGTTTTCGCCTTTGTCATCCACTAACATCAGCGAATTTATGCGACGATTAATGTCGGCATTTTTTAGCTCATCTTCCTGAATCAAAGGAATATTTTCGTGCATCTTTTGGCTGACTTTATCGCATTCCTTCTCATATTGCGCATGCTCTTCTTCGCTAAGCTGATGTTTAGCGGATAGCCTGCTTTCCAGGGCGATAAGCAGGTCTCTTAGCCCAAGCGGAGAAAGAAAAAATAACGACGTTTTATTCCTTGGTTCTTTTATCTTTAATGCTAAAGCAATAAATTCATTATTTTGACGAATAACACCGGTATTAATGCCCTTAATACTTATAACCATAAAAGGTTCTCCCTAACCATATATTTATTAATATTATGAATTTGGTTCTAATGATACAAATTATGAATTAATGATTTTATAGCGCTAATTAAAATAGCACAGATTAAAAGCGTGGCTCCACTTGTGAGGATTTAAATAATAAGTAATCGTGGTGAGTGTCCGGAATCGGACACTCAATAATGGTTATTGTTGGCGTAGTTGCAGATCCAATGGCGTTTTACTTGGCTCACCGCCAATTTCACGCGCCAGTTTGGGAACCATATAGCCGGAAACCAACGTCAGCAGTTCACGCATAATGTGACGTGCCTCATCGTCGCTGACCATAAAGTGGGCGGCACCTTGCACTTTGTCCAGTACGTGCAGGTAATAGGGCATCACCCCCGCATCAAACAGGGCGTTGCTCAGGTTCGCCAGCGTTTGTGCGTTATCGTTCACGCCACGCAGCAAAACGCTTTGGTTGAGTAGCGTGACGCCAGCGGTACGCAGTCGGACCATCGCCTGGTGAAACGCCTCATCGACCTCATTGGCGTGGTTAATGTGGTTGACCAGCAGAACCTGCAGGGAGGAACGCGCAAAGCGCTGGGCCAGTCCTTCAGTAATGCGCGCGGGGATCACAATCGGCAAACGGCTGTGAATGCGCAAACGCTTAATGTGCGGGATGGCTTCCAGTTGCGTGAGTAACCAGTCCAGTTCATGGTCCTTGGCCATTAGCGGATCACCACCGGAGAAGATAATTTCATCCAGCTCAGGATGCGCGCTAATGTAGTCCAGGGCGACCTGCCAGTTGCGCTTATTGCCCTGGTTTTCGGCATACGGGAAGTGTCGGCGGAAGCAATAGCGGCAATTTACCGCGCAACCGCCTTTAACCAACAACAGCGCCCGGTTGCGATATTTATGCAGCAAACCGGGGACCACGCTGTGCTGTTCTTCCAGCGGATCGGTCGAGTAGCCAGGTGCAGCAACAAACTCTTCCTGGGAAGTAAGTACCTGACGCAAAAGCGGATCGTCCGGATTGCCTTTTTCCATACGAGCAATAAAGGCGCGCGGTACGCGCAGGGCGAAAAGTCGTCTCGCGTCGCGTCCGGCCAACAGTTTTTCATCTGCGTCTATATTCAAAAGATGCAGAAGTTCATCAGGATCGGTCACAACATCGGCAAGTTGCGATAACCAATCTTCTCTGGATGGGGTATTTAGGGTTACAATATGCGCCATTTTGTGGCTTAGCTACCAGTTAACAATTTTCAGAGGGCCTTATGGCAACGTACTATAGCAACGATTTTCGTGCTGGTCTTAAAATCATGTTGGACGGCGAACCTTATGCGGTTGAAGCCAGCGAATTCGTTAAACCAGGTAAAGGCCAGGCATTTGCGCGCGTTAAGCTGCGTCGCCTGCTGACCGGTACTCGCGTAGAGAAAACCTTCAAGTCTACCGATTCCGCTGAAGGCGCAGACGTAGCCGACATGAACCTGACCTTCCTGTATAGCGACGGTGAGTTCTGGCACTTTATGAATAACACCACTTTCGAACAGCTGGCTGCAGACGAGAAAGCGGTAGGCGATAACGCTAAATGGCTGCTGGACCAGGCTGAATGCATCGTGACCCTGTGGAACGGTCAGCCGATCTCCGTGACTCCGCCAAACTTCGTTGAGCTGGAAGTCGTTGAAACTGACCCAGGTCTGAAAGGCGATACCGCTGGTACTGGCGGCAAACCGGCTACTCTGTCTACTGGCGCAGTCGTTAAAGTTCCGCTGTTCGTACAGATCGGTGAAGTGATCAAAGTGGATACTCGCTCCGGCGAATACGTTTCTCGCGTAAAATAAGATATCTATTTGATCTTATGGCGCAGGTTGCTGCGCCATACTTTTTCCAGGGCAGGAATGATGAAACGTCTTCTCAGTCTTGTAATGCTCATCCTTTTCACCAGCACTCTCCTGGCGGGGTGTAATACCGCGCGCGGCTTCGGTGAAGACATCAAACATCTTGGCAATTCAATCTCTCACGCCGCCAGCTAACACTCTCTCATAGTCTTAAAAACGGTTGTTTATCCATCACACTTGCGGATCTTGTCTATTATTAATGAGCTATACACAAACAATATTGGCTAGAAAAGGAAGACGTTATGGTTAAAAAGACAATTGCTGCGATCTTTTCTGTGTTGGTTCTTTCTTCAGTGTTGACTGCGTGCAATACCACGAAAGGTGTTGGGCAGGATATCTCTGAGGGCGGTAGCGCAATCTCTGGTGCAGCGACAAAAGCTCAACAATAATCATGAACGGTACGACGTCACGTCGTACCGTTAATTCCCCTTCCCGGGGAGTGAGAGAAACGGCGAGAAGCGGTTCCCCATGTGCAGTTTCATGCGGATATTCCGTTTATAGGTGTAGACCGTCTTGCCATGAATGCTGAGTGCGGCGGCTATCGCATTGTTACTCACACCATCCATCCACATCGACAATACTTTCTCCTCCTGCGGCGTAAGCAGCGGAGTCGCGTTTTCGGCTATTTCTAACGTGGGACGAAGCTGTAGCGCCTCCTGAATCGTGTGTGAGAGCGCGTTCAACGTGGTGTGCTTGGTTAAGACCGAATGGGCGACGGATTGAGAGGAAGCAATTGAGGCGTGCTGTCTTTCAACTGATTGCAGTAAAATCAGCGGGATGACGCCGCAGCTCATGAAAAAGGGTTTAATTGGCGGACTGGTATGCGTCTCGCTAATAAAACTGTATAAATCCGCGATCACCAGATGCGGCTTCCACTGCAAAATATGCTCTTTTGCTAACAGGAGATTATTGATCCCTGACACAAGAAATGAGGAGCTGAACCTGCCAGAATGATTAAGCAAGGCCTCAATCCCTGTGCGGGTAAAGTGGCACCGGTCAATCACTAAAATTTTAAGCATAACCTTTTCGCATTCAGAAGAGAGGCAATCGACTTTCCGGATTCAGAAAGCCCTTCATCATAGAGAACTCCGATGAGTGCCAAATGCGGGAACTACGCCGCTAATTATGCTTAATTCTTGCTTTTAGCGGGCAGCGAATAAAAAGGTTGAAATTCATTTTCTCTCGGGCAAAAATGCCATTTCACACATCAGCTTTGCAGGACGACCTGCAAACGCTTCTTTCACCGGGGACGGCCCCATTGTTCTGGAGCCTGATATGTCCTGGATCGTTTTATTAATTGCAGGTCTGCTCGAAGTTGTCTGGGCGATTGGCCTGAAATATACCCACGGTTTTACGCGTTTGACGCCAAGCATTATCACTATTGTGGCAATGATCGTCAGTATCGCCATGCTCTCCTGGGCAATGCGTACGTTGCCTGTAGGAACCGCCTATGCCGTATGGACCGGTATCGGCGCAGTCGGGGCGGCCATTACAGGGATTCTGCTGCTGGGTGAATCTGCCAGCCCGGCGCGGTTACTGAGCCTCGGGCTGATTGTGGCCGGTATTATTGGCCTCAAGCTGAGCACCCACTAAGCGCCAGGCTGTTTTACCCAAATCAGCTTATTCACCTCAAACCCTTCCCGGGTCGCGATGGCCAGCATTTGCTGTTTCATTTCATCTGAAATAGTAGGGGTCCGTGAAAGGATCCACAGGTAGTCGCGATCCGGCCCGCAAACCAGCGCGTGACGATATTCCCTGTCGAGGGCAATCACGTTATACCCGCCATAGAAGGGGCCAAAAAACGAGACCTTGAGCGCAGCGCGGTTTGGGTCGCCAGTGAAGTAGGCTTTCCCCTCCGTTTTCTGCCACATTCCTCTGTCCGGGTTATAGCCCTTGTTAATAACATTGATACCGCCGTCGTCGCGCAGGCTGTAGGTAGCAGTCACTTTTTCCAGTCCGCGCTCGAATCGATGGTCGAAACGCGCAATTTCATACCAGGTGCCCAGATAGCGTGTGGCATCAAAGTTATTTACTACGGTAACACCTTTCGGTGGTGTTGGGGTGCTGCAAGCGACAACCAGAAATGCAGCCGTAACTGCAGCAACGACGGGCAGAATGCGCATGGGATTTTCCTTGCTGGATTTTTGTTAAGTGTAGATGACAGCAGGAAAAAAAGAGAAAGAAAGGAAGCCCAATATCCAGGGCCTCCTTGTCCGTTACTGCAGTTTTTCAAGAATGCGCCAGGCGGCCTCGACGCGAACAGGGTTTGGGTAGCTCTTGTTTGCCAGCATCACGATGCCAAGGTTTTTTTCTGGAACGAAAGCAACGTAGCTGCCGAATCCGCCAGTGGAGCCCGTTTTATGCACCCATGAGGCTTTCACGGCAGGCGCGGGCGGGTTTACCTCAACGGCAGGAAGCGCTGCCAGTGCCACTTTGCTGTCGCTACCGCTAATTATCGAGTCGGCTTTCACCGGCCAGTTCAGCATCTCCCAACCCAGGCCCTGGTACATATCGCCAATACGCCAGTAACGTGACTGCGCAAGCTCGATGCCCTGCTGGAGCGTTTTCTCCTGAACCTGGCTGGCGTCCATGTTGGCCTGAACCCAACGGGTCATATCGATAACGCTCGATTTCACCCCGTATGCTTCGGCATCAAGTTGGCCAGGGGATACATGCACTGGCTTTCCTTCGCGATAACCCCAGGCATAATCTTTTTGTTCGCTCTGCGGAACCGTAATCCAGGTATGCGCCAGTTTTAAGGGGTGCAGGACGCGTTTGGTCATCGCCTCTTCGTAGCTCATGCCTGAGGGTTTCACCGCCAGGGCGCCAAACAGACCAATGCTGGAGTTAGCATAAAGACGTTTAGCGCCTGGGGCCCATTGCGGCTGCCAGTTTTGATAAAAGCGTAGTAACGCGGCTTTATCCGTAACGTCGTCCGGAACCTGAAGCGGCAGGCCGCCTGCCGTGTAGGTGGCTAAGTGCAGCAGGCTGATACCCTGCCACTGCTTACCAGTCAGTTCAGGCCAGTAATGCGTGACCGGATCGCTGAGCTTAATTTCGCCGCGGGCGATAGCATCGCCGCCCAGCACGCCGTTGAACGTTTTACTGACCGATCCGAGTTCAAACAGCGTTTGTTGAGTGACTGGACGGTTATTGGCGATATCGGCTTTACCCCAGGTAAAGTAATAAGGTTTCCCCTGATAGATAATCGCAACGGCCATACCCGGAATAGCCTGCTCCTGCATCAGCGGTGTGATGGTGCGGTTAACGATATCGGCAATTTGTTGTTCTGTTTTTGCGGCGGCAAACGTGGAGAACGAAGCTGTCAGCAGCAGCGCGCAGCATATCGATTTTTTCATCATGAAATCAGTTCCGTAATTAAAAGCGAAAGGGTGTCCGGGCCCGTCAGACGTAATCAGTGTGTTTGATTTGCACCGTGTTGACAAACGGTTAAATTTAGCAGCAGATATAAGTTTTTCTAACAGGCCAGATAATGACGCGTAGCTATATCCCCCTTAACTCGCTGCGGGCTTTTGAAGCAGCGGCCAGACATCTCAGCTTTACCCGCGCTGCGATTGAGCTCAACGTGACGCATTCTGCAATAAGCCAGCATGTGAAAGCGCTGGAGCAACAGCTGAATTGTCAGCTTTTTGTGCGTGGTTCTCGAGGGTTAATGTTGACGACTGAAGGGGAAAGTCTGTTACCTGTACTTAATGACTCTTTCGATCGTATGGCGGGGATGCTGGATCGTTTTGCCACTAAACAGACTCAGGAAAAACTAAAAATTGGCGTGGTGGGGACCTTTGCGGTCGGCTGTCTTTTCCCTCTGTTGAGCGACTTTAAGCGCCACTATCCGCATATTGATTTGCATATTTCCACCCACAATAACCGTGTAGATCCCGCCGCCGAAGGGCTGGATTATACTATTCGCTACGGAGGAGGAGCCTGGCACGATACCGATGCGCAATATTTGTGTAGCGCGCTGATGTCTCCGCTGTGTTCACCGACATTGGCCTCGCAGATTAAAGCACCTGTGGACATCCTGAAATTTCCGTTATTACGATCGTATCGGCGTGATGAATGGACGCTTTGGATGCAGGCCGCCGGAGAAGCGCCTCCGTCACCGACGCACAACGTGGTGGTGTTTGACTCGTCCGTCTCAATGCTGGAAGCCGCGCAGGCGGGGATTGGTGTGGCAATTGCACCGGTAAGAATGTTCACGCATTTGCTCAGTAGTGAACGTATCGTGCAGCCTTTTTTAACGCAGATTGATCTGGGGAGTTACTGGATAACGCGTTTACAATCTCGTCCGGAGACGTCCGCGATGCGTGAGTTTTCCCGCTGGTTGACCGGGATGCTGCACTAATAAAAAGGCCCGCCATTGGCGGGCCTGATAATTAACGCATGCGATTAGATGGTCAGGATCCCAATAGCCGTTACAACGGTCAGGATAGCTGCCAGTCCGTAGAATACCCATTTGCCCGCAGGCACGTGGATTTTCAGGTCATGCATCGCGTGGTGCATACGGTGTAAACCGCACCACAGCGGCAGAACGATCATCAGGAACAGAAACGCACGTCCGATGAAGCTCTGAGCGAATGCCAGTATGCGTTCATAGCTGAAAGCATCAGGAACAAAGCCCAGCGGCAGCATAATGCCGACCAGCAGGATCATCACCGGCGCAATGATTGCGCTCCACATACCGCCTGCACCAAACAGGCCCCAGAATACGGGTTCGTCAGAGCGTTTTGGATTTGGATTAATCATTCCGGACTCCTTACCAGAACAGGGCAACAAACAGTATTACTACTGTCGCAACCACAGTAACTGCCCAGAGACCTTTGATGATCGGCTCTGGCCCCATTTTTTCGTCTTTTACGATGATGTTGGCAGCTTTTGGCGCCAGTTCAAACCAGGTTTTGGTATGCAGCAGCGCTGCTGCCAGGGCGATAATATTCAGGATCACCACCACCGGGTTTTGCAAAAAGGCGACAAAGCCCATCCAGGACTCTGCACCATGCTTGAGTGCAAACAGGCCGATAATCAGTTCAATGCTGAACCAGACTGCCGGAACCGCCGTGCCTTCGCGCAGCATGTAAAAACGATAAAATGGCAGCTTTTTCCACCAGGTGGACGTCATTGGTCGCACATAGGGTTTGCGTTTAGTCGTCATCGTGCACTCCTTAGCGTGGTTTCAGGGTAGCGATAAGAAAGTCTTTTGAACTTTCAACTTTACCCTGCTGAATGGCCGCAGCCGGATCGACGTGTTTCGGGCAGACTTCGGAGCAGTAGCCCACAAAAGTACAGGACCAGACGCCGTTCGGGCTGTTCAACTGAGCCATACGCTCCTTCTTACCGTGGTCGCGGCTATCTTCGTTGTAACGATGCGCCAGCGTAATCGCAGCCGGTCCAATGAACTCTGGGTTCAGGCCGAACTGCGGGCACGCGGCGTAGCACAGACCACAGTTGATGCAACCGGAGAACTGATGATACTTCGCCATCTGCGCCGGAGTCTGGGTGTTTGGACCCTGATCCGGTGTACGCGGGTTACCGATGATGTACGGTTTGATCGCTTCCAGGCTTTCGATAAAGTGCGTCATGTCGACGACCAGATCGCGCTCAATCGGGAAGTTGCCCAGCGCTTCAACCTTCATGCCGCTGGTGTAATCACGCAGGAAGGTTTTGCACGCCAGTTTAGGTACATTGTTGACCATCATGCCGCAGGAGCCGCAGATCGCCATACGGCAGGACCAGCGGTAGCTCAGGTCCGGTGCCAGGTTATCCTTGATGTAGCCCAGCGCATCCAGCAGTGACGTGGTTTCATCATAAGGAACTTCGTAGAAAGCACTGTGCGGCGCGGTATCGGTTTCAGGGTTATAGCGCACCACCTCAACTTTCAAGTTTTTCATCTCAGCCATTCGCCTTCTCCTTCTTATCGGCTGCTTCCGCTTCGCCACCGTAAACACGTTTAGCCGGTGGCAGAGTGGTGATTTTCACGTCGCTGTATTCCAGGCGAGTCGTGCCGTCAGCATCGCGGAAGGCGAGGGTGTGTTTGAGGAAGTTCACATCGTCACGCTCGGTGCAGCCTTCATCCAGACGCTGGTGCGCGCCGCGGGATTCTTTACGCGCCAGAGCAGAGTGCGCCATACATTCAGCAACGTTCAGACCGTGACCCAGTTCGATGGTGTACAGCAGGTCGGTGTTGAAGACGCTGGAGGTATCAGTGATACGTACGCGCTTGAAGCGTTCCTGCAGCTCCGCCAGTTTATCAACGGTTTTCTGCATGAGTTCCGGTGTACGGTAGATACCGCAACCTTCTTCCATGGACAGGCCCATTTCGTCACGGATCTTAGACCAGTTTTCGTTACCTTCCTGGTTAACCAGATCTTTCAGACGTTTTTCAACGCCAGCAACCTGCGCATCGAGCGCGGCACTGTTTGCAGCGCCAGCCGTTGCAGCACGTTCTGCAGCCTGTTCACCGGCCATACGACCGAAGACCACGAGTTCCGCCAGGGAGTTAGAACCCAGACGGTTAGCGCCATGCAGACCAACAGAGGAACATTCGCCCACAGCGAACAGACCTTTAATGCGGGTTTCACAGTGCTGATCGGTTTCGATACCGCCCATGGTGTAGTGCGCGGTAGGACGTACCGGGATCGGCTCTTTAACCGGATCGACACCCACGTAGGCTTTCGCCAGTTCGCAGATGAACGGTAAACGTTCGAGCAGTTTTTTCTCGCCGAGGTGACGCAGGTCGAGGTGAACCACATCGCCACGCGGGGTGGAAATGGTGTTGCCTTTACGCCATTCGTGCCAGAAAGCCTGAGAAACTTTGTCGCGCGGACCGAGTTCCATGTATTTGTTTTTCGGTTCGCCCAGCGGGGTTTCCGGACCCATGCCGTAGTCTTGCAGATAACGGTAGCCGTTTTTGTTGACCAAGATACCGCCTTCACCACGGCAGCCTTCGGTCATCAGGATACCAGAGCCTGGCAGACCCGTCGGGTGATACTGAACGAATTCCATATCACGCAGCGGAACGCCATGGCTCAGCGCCATGCCCATACCGTCGCCAGTTACGATGCCGCCGTTGGTGTTGTAACGGTAAACACGACCTGCGCCGCCCGTTGCCATCACAACAGCATTAGCACGGATCTGCATCAGCGTGCCTTCCATCATGTTCATGGCAACCAGGCCGCGAGCATGGCCATCATCAACCAGGATATCCAGAACGAAGTGTTCGTCAAAGCGCTGAATCTGTGGGAACTGCAAAGATGTTTGGAACAGCGTATGCAACATGTGGAAGCCGGTTTTATCCGCGGCAAACCAGGTACGCTCGATTTTCATACCGCCGAAGCGACGTACGTTGACGCTACCGTCTTCACGGCGGCTCCATGGGCAGCCCCATTGTTCCAGTTGCGTCATTTCAGTTGGGCAGTGGTGGACAAAGTAATCCACGACATCCTGCTCACACAGCCAGTCTCCGCCTGCTACCGTATCGTGAAAATGGTAGTCAAAGCTGTCATGATCCTGCGCGACAGCAGCAGAGCCGCCTTCGGCAGCAACGGTATGGCTGCGCATTGGGTACACTTTTGAGATCAGTGCGATTTTAGCGTTGGGATTTGCTTGTGCGGCAGCAATTGCAGCACGTAATCCCGCGCCACCGGCGCCTATAATGGCAAGATCGGCTTGAAAGGTTTGCACGACATTCCTCCAGATTGTTGTTATTTCATTCCTGCCTGAAATCAGATGCTTCATCGGCTTCAAACAGGTTATGAACGCGTTTCCACTGCTCCTTTATAGGTACAATAGTATAGTCTCAGGGATGTGCGGGAAATTTGACGTGTTCGATTTTTTTAGCGTGTCAAAGGGGGGAATTATCATTGAATTTGATTAATTTAATTACTAAACCACCCCATGTCGCTTTTTTTATCCAATTGCCAGTGTGGATTATTGGCGCGCGAAATTTGTCTCGTTAACGCGATACGAGTAGACTTCGTGCCCTTGTCTTAAATCGGAGAAACAACCATGAGCGAAACGGCAACCTGGCAGCCGAGCGCGTCCATCCCCAATCTGTTAAAACGTGCAGCAATTATAGCGGAGATTCGCCGCTTTTTTGCCGATCGTGGCGTGCTTGAGGTTGAGACCCCTTGTATGAGTCAGGCAACGGTAACGGACATCCATCTGTTCCCGTTCGAAACGCGTTTCGTCGGCCCTGGACACGCCCAGGGAATGAATCTCTATTTAATGACCAGCCCGGAATACCATATGAAGCGCCTGCTGGTGGCAGGATGCGGCCCTGTGTATCAACTGTGCCGCAGCTTCCGTAATGAAGAGATGGGGCGTCATCATAACCCTGAATTCACCATGCTCGAGTGGTATCGTCCGCACTACGATATGTATCGCCTGATGAATGAAGTGGATGATTTGCTCCAGCAGGTGCTGGACTGCTCACCTGCGGAAAGTCTCTCTTACCAGCAAGCCTTCCAGCGCCATCTGGAGATAGACCCGCTGTCTGCTGATAAAACCCAACTGCGGGAAGTGGCGGCGAAATTGGATCTCAGTAATATCGCCGATACCGAAGAAGACCGGGACACCTTACTGCAGTTGCTGTTTACGATGGGCGTTGAGCCGCATATTGGCAAAGACAAACCGACGTTTGTGTATCATTTCCCGGCCAGCCAGGCATCACTGGCGCAAATCAGTACCGAAGATCACCGCGTGGCTGAACGTTTCGAGGTTTACTACAAAGGTATTGAGCTGGCGAATGGTTTCCATGAATTGACCGACGCGCGCGAACAGCAGCAGCGGTTTGAACAGGATAACCGCAAACGTGCCGCGCGTGGCTTGCCGCAGCAGCCTATCGACACCAACCTGCTTGAAGCGTTAAAAGTGGGTATGCCGGATTGCTCTGGCGTGGCGCTGGGCGTTGACCGTCTGGTGATGCTGGCGCTGGGTGCAGAGAGCCTGGCCGAGGTTATCGCATTTACCGTCGATCGCGCGTAACGCACTCTCCTTCAATACAAAGTGGCGGTGAAATAGCCACTTTGTAGCATATTTTTTCATTTACCCTCTAATAGCCACAATTTACTCCTGGATATTTGATATCGTTCAGGTATCAATTCTGTGTTGATTTTTCTATCGCTGAACTCTGAAAAGAGGGCAGTGCCAACAGGTGAGTGGCGTTTGTTAAACGCTTGCCAGAGTAAGGGATGGTTTAATGACCCAAACAATAAAAAAGATGAGCCTTATAGGTCTCATCCTCATGATATTTACGTCTGTTTTCGGTTTTGCGAATAGCCCCTCCGCATTCTATTTAATGGGGTATAGCGCGATTCCGTGGTATATATTTTCTGCATTATTATTCTTTATCCCATTTGCTTTAATGATGGCGGAAATGGGGGCTGCCTATCGGAAAGAAGAGGGCGGAATCTATTCGTGGATGAATAATAGCGTTGGGCCACGCTATGCGTTTATCGGCACGTTTATGTGGTTTTCTTCCTATGTAATATGGATGGTAAGCACCGCAGCAAAAGTCTGGGTACCTTTTTCAACCTTCTTATTTGGCGCAGACATGACGCAGCACTGGCGTTTTGCGGGGCTTGAGCCTACGCAGGTCGTCGGGGTGCTCGCCGTCGGTTGGATGATTCTGGTAACCTGCGTGGCCTCCCGGGGTATTAATAAGATTGCTCGTATTACGGCTGTAGGCGGAATTGCCGTAATGTGTCTTAATTTAGTTCTGTTGTTAGTGAGTGTCGCTATTTTGTTATTAACTGGTGGTCACTTTGCGCAAGATATTAATTTCATCTCCTCGCCTAATCCTGGATATCAGTCCGGTCTGGCCATGTTGTCATTTGTTGTGTTTGCCATTTTTGCTTACGGCGGAATAGAAGCCGTGGGTGGATTAGTTGATAAAACAGAGAAGCCAGAAAAGAACTTTGCGAAAGGCATTGTTTTTGCCGCGATTGTCATTTCTGTCGGTTATTCACTGGCCATATTTTTATGGGGCGTTAGCACCAACTGGCAGCAAGTATTAAGCAATAGCTCGGTCAACCTTGGCAATATAACGTATATCCTGATGAAAAGCCTCGGGATGACGTTAGGTAACGCGCTGCATCTTTCTCCTGAAACCGCGATGGTGACGGGGGTGTGGTTCGCGCGTATCACCGGGCTTTCTATGTTTCTCGCTTATACCGGCGCTTTTTTCACGCTCAGCTATTCGCCACTGAAAGCGATTATTCAGGGAACGCCGAAGGCGCTGTGGCCAGCGCCAATGACCAAACTAAATGCCGTGGGGATGCCGACGACGGCAATGTGGTTGCAGTGCCTGCTGGTGAGCCTGTTTATCCTGCTGGTTTCGTTTGGCGGCGATACGGCTTCAGCGTTCTATAACAAACTGACGCTGATGGCGAACGTCTCGATGACGCTGCCGTATCTGTTCCTCGCGCTGGCGTTTCCGTTCTTTAAAGCCCGTACGGGCCTGGAAAGACCGTTTGTTGTCTTTAAAACCCGAGCGGCGACGTTACTGGCCACATCGGTGGTTGTGCTGGTGGTGACGTTTGCCAATGTGTTCACCATCATCCAGCCGGTGATTGAAGCTGGGGACTGGAACAGCGCATTGTGGATGACCGGAGGCCCGATCTTCTTCTCGCTGTTGGCAATGGCGATTTATCAGAACTACAGCCGTCGCACGGCCAACGAGCCTGAGTGGGCGGTGGAGTAAACTTCCTGCTGAATCCGGCCTACAAAAATGATTCTTCGTAGGCCGGATTCGGCGAAGCTGCCATTCGGCATCATTGTTGTTTACAAACTCCCCGCCGGGCGACTGCTTCTGCCCGCAGAACTTAAGGTTCTTCCCGTTTGCTTACCGCCGAGGCTCTCCAGACGCATCTGGAACGGTGGGAACGGCATATCGATACCGTGCTCACGGAAGCCAGCCAGAATCAGCTGGTGGATTTCGTGGCGCAGCGGCATACGATGCCCCATCTCAGCGGCATAAATACGCAGTTCGAAGATTTGAATCCCTTGCTGCAGGTCAACCAGGAAGACTTCTGGCGCCGGGTTATCGATAACCAGTGAGCAGCGTTGTGCGGCAGTAAGCAGGATCTGCGTAACCTCCTCGCTGTTAGCCTCCGACGGTGCCGGGATGGTTAATACCACACGGGTGACCGAATCCGATAACGACCAGTTGATAAACTGCTCGGTGATAAAGGCTTTGTTGGGCACGATGATCTCTTTGCGGTCCCAGTCGCTGATGGTCGTGGCGCGGGTATTAATTTTCGTCACGCTACCGGTAAGATCGCGAATCGTCACTGTGTCGCCAATGCGGATTGGTTTTTCAAAGAGGATAATCAGGCCGGAAATAAAGTTGGCGAAGATCTCCTGCAAACCAAAGCCCAGACCGACACCGAGAGCCGCTACCAGCCATTGCAGTTTGGACCACTCAATACCAATCATTGAGAAGCCAACCAGACCGCCAATCAGCATCAGCAGGTACTTGGTGATGGTGGTGATGGCGTAACCGGTGCCGGGGGTTAAATCGAGATGTTGCAGCAGCGCCAGCTCCAGCAGCGCGGGCAGGTTGCGCACTAACTGGGTAGTGATGATAAACACCAGGATTGCGATAAGCACTGCACCCAGCGTTATCGGCTCTAAACTTTCCACACCCTGCACCGTGGAGGTGACATCCCACAACGAGATATTTTCCAGGAAGCCGAAAGCGGAATGAATTTCTGACCACAGCACAATGACCGAGAGCAGGGCGATAAGCATCAGGATAGAGCGCACCAGGCGCAGTGATTGCGCGCTGATAGCATCCAGATCCACTTCGCTTTCATCAACATCAATCGTGCCTTCAAGGCTGGTGGAATGCGCTGGTTCTTCTTCACCCCGTGCGCGCTGCGCCAGCATTTCGGCACGTCGATGCTTGGCGCGGTCAAACGCCAGCCGGCGGCGCTGGATCAGCATCCAGCGGCGGATAACGTGATACACCACCAGTAACAAGAACCAGATAGCTACGGACGTTTCCAGACGCGCCAATAAAGCTTGCGACGTGGCGAGATAGCCCACTGCCGCAGCGAGAATGGCAATCAGCGGTGCGCCCATCAGCATATTCCACAGCATGCTGTTGACCATGTTATCGCTGTTGCCTTCTTTATCGAGGTACAGCGGTATCCCGGCGCGTTTCAGGCTCAGGGTTACGACCGCCAGCGCACCGCAAATCAGAATAAAGCACAGACGCCCCAGTGAGGCGGAGAATTCCCGGTCATTGAGATTATCAAACATAATCACTGCCATGATCAGCGGCACAATCAGCCCGATACTCATCAGGTAATAGTGCATGGCTTTCGCGACGCGGTTACGCGGCCAGCCAAAGTGGGCAATGAACAGACCGTTGGGGCGCGCAAAGGTGGCACAAATCATTACTGCCCACAGCATGGGCACCGTGGCAGTAACGCCATCGCCGATAGCGACAGCTAATGGATAAGGCCAGGCTTCCTGCAATCCGTAACCGAGCGTTGCCCACAGCACCGGCAACGGAGAAGCGACGAGTATCGACCAGAACACCGTGCGTATCGTCAGCCAGAAGTGGTCCTGGGTGACTTTCCCGACCCGCGCAGATGAACGCTCCAGAAAACGGGTGAAGTGTTTGCGCGAAGAGAGGCTAAAGCCAACCAGCACCAATGCCGCGAAAAGCGGCAGCAGCGTTTCTTTGCTGGTCAGCATCATGATGCTGGCTTTGCCCAACTGATTAAACGTATCTAATGAGATCAGACGCCGCAGATCCTGGACGATGTCGACAGGCCAGGAGAGGGAGATGGGGCTAACGTCCGAGGTCCAGAACAGATAGCGGTGCGTTGCTTCGTTGACCTCTTTTAGCGCATCTTCCAGTTGGCTATTAGAGACTTTGAGCTTGGTCAGCTCAAGGATCAGCGTATCGCCACCCTGTAACAAAGAGTTCAGCAGCTCACGTTGGGTGCGTAACTGGGCGTTGAGAATGCTGCTCTGTTCAGCGGTCAGCGGTTGTCCATCGGCCTGATGAATCTGACGCAACTGCGGCTGTTTGTTGAGGAGATCCTCATAGCGCATACGGTGCACGCGAAGCTGCGCCATTTCGGTATCCAACTGCTGAGGCTTGGGCATTTCCGGTAAACGGGATACCTGCGCGCGCAGCGCTTCTCCCAGCATATTTGAGACCCCAAGCCACTGAGACTGCTCTCGCAGCGTATTCAATGCCTGGCGCACCTGTAGCGTTTGGCTGGCGGCTTGACGCTGTTGCGAGGCGACCAGATCCATACGTTGCGCCTGCTGGTTTAATGCCTGAGACAGTTCGCGGTTAACCTTGAACTGGTCGACAATACCTTCCGGCAGTCCCGCGCTGTTTTCCGCCAACAGTTCGGTGCTTTCCAGCGCTCGCTCTGCCTCACGCTGACGTTGACTGTTGAGCTGGTTGCGCAAAGCCTGCAGGTAAGTATCGAGCTGCTGGCTCTGTTTTTCCGCCAGCTCTGAGCGCATGCGCGCCAGCTCCTGGCGGTTATTAGCGGAAAGCTGCGCCAGCTCCAGTTCATCGACCAGGGCTTTGAGTTTGGCGGATTCAGCCTGCATCGCCTGATTCTGCGCGGGATTAGAGTTGGCGGTACCAATACGTCGCTCAAGCTCATTTAGCTGGCGGCGGGCATCGGTTTGCTGTTGAGGAAGCTGGCTTAACGAGTCGGCGATTTCCCGGGCGCGATCCTGCTCCTGCTGGGCCTGACGACTCTTTTCCAATAGTTGGCTGCTGACCTGGAGGATCTCCTGGTTTAACGCATCGGTGGTGAGTCCGGTTGGCGCATTGCGCGGTTCGTCGCGCAGGTTGCTAAGCTGCGCGCGTAATGTTGCGGACAGCTTGGGGAAGTTATCAATAACCTGCTGATATTGCTGGGCACGCTCGAGAGAACCTTTACGCTCCTCGAGGGCATTCAGCGCGGACTGGAGCGCCTCGACGGTTTCTGGCTGAGCAGGTTTCGCCGCTTTTGCCTGCTCCAGTTCCTGGGTGAGTTGTTTGGCATCGGGGGCCGTCGCAGCGTACGCCCCCAGGCTGAGGCACCAGGCCATCAGAAAAGTGATAATCAGGCGCACAGCAGCGATTCCTATGTTTAACTTTCGTCTTTTTTGTCGTCAACCAGCGGGCTGGCGTCGTGTTCTGCTTCGATCTCTTCTTTCGCAAGCGGGGCAGGTTCTGCCTCTGGCGTCACGAATGTCTCGGTCGAGATGGCCATTGGCTGGCCGATTTTGGTCACTGAAAGGTCCTGCAACTGCTCAACCAGGTTAACTTTGCCAGGCGCGAACAGGTTGATAACGGTGGAACCGAGCTTAAAGCGGCCCATTTCCTGACCTTTCAGCAGCGCCACCGACCCTTCGCTTTCGCCTTCCGGCCAGGTCCAGCGTTTGATGACGCCTTCACGCGGTGGGGTAATGGTGCCAGCCCATGCGGTTTCAATACTGCCAACGATGGTCGCGCCGACCAGAATCTGCACCATCGGGCCAAATTCGGTATCAAACAGACAGATTACGCGTTCGTTGCGTGCAAACAGGTTTGGAACGTTTTGCGCAGTCAGGATATTTACAGAGAAGAGATCGCCTGGCACGTACATCATTTCACGCAGGATACCGTTACACGGCATATGTACACGGTGGTAATCGCGTGGAGATAAGTAAGTGGTCACAAACGTACCGTTGCGGAATTTGTCCGCCATCTGGTAGTTGCCGGCCAGCAGTGCTTCAAGAGTATAGCTGTGCCCTTTGGCCTGCAGCAGTTTGTCTTCTTCGATGTTTCCTAACTGGTTAATCACGCCGTCAGCAGGCATGACCAGTACGTTTGGATCGGTGTTAATCGGGCGAACGTCGTCGCGCAGTGGGCGAACAAAGAAGTCGTTAAAGGTGCGATAGCTGGCGGTGTCCGGCTTTTGCGCCTCTTTCATATCGACCTTGTAATATTTCACGAACAGATCGATAACCAGTTTAGTCAGCCATCCTGCTCGTTTGCTCGCACCCCAACCCGCCAGGCGAGTGAGCCATAGTTTCGGCAGAATGTATTGTAGCGAAAGCTTAAATGAGTTTAACAAGGTAGCCTCCAGGCCATAATTTGTTCCCGATCCGGCATACGGGCCGGATCCTGAAAAAAGGGGGACGATTCTAGCGATGCTTAGCTTAGTTGTCAGTTGTCTGTATCAGAAAAGTTTTTACGTGTTTTTACCTGCGTCATGCTTTCCAGGATGCGGTGATAATTTTCAAACCGAGTTTCGGCTATTGCCCCTTTTTCTACGGCCTCACGGATAGCGCAGCCTGGATCGGTATCATGCTTGCAGTCGCGGTATTTGCAGTGGCCCAGGTAGTCATGGAATTCGACAAAACCATGTGTGATTTGTTCCGGCTCCAGATGCCACAACCCGAACTCACGTACGCCAGGGGAGTCGATAACGTCGCCACCGTGCGGGAAATGATACAGGCGAGAGGCAGTGGTGGTGTGCTGTCCAAGGCCAGAGTTGTCGGAGACATCGTTGGTCAGGATCTCTTCCTGCAGACCGAGAAGATTATTGAGCAGGCTAGATTTACCAACGCCCGACTGACCGGCAAAAATGCTGATGCGATCGGTTAATGCTTCTTCAAGCGGTTTCAGGCCGTCTTTAGTACGGCTTGATACCATCAACACGCGATAGCCAATGTGGCGATAAATATCCATCTGTTCGTTAACAAAGGCCATGCCTTCGTCATCCAGCAGATCGATCTTATTCAATACGATAATTGGTTCAACGTGTAGCGTTTCACAGGCTACCAGATACCGGTCGATAATATTGAGTGACAGCTCGGGTAAGATGGCTGAGACAATAACGATCTGGTTGATGTTGGCGGCAATGGGTTTCACCCCGTCGTAAAAGTCGGGACGTGTCAGTACCGAGGTACGCTCGTGTACCGCCTCAACGATGCCTTTGACATTCACGCCTTCTGCTGCTGCTTTTCCCGGGCGCCAGACAACGCGATCGCCGGTGACCAGCGAGCGAATTGTACGGCGGATGTTGCAGCGGTGAATCTCACCGTCAGCAGATTCCACGTCGGCATGCATGCCAAAACGGCTGATAACGATGCCTTCAGCGGTTTCGCCAAACAGGTTGTCGTCGTAGTCTGGCTTCTCCGTGGACGTTTTCAGACGACGCTGGTGATTGGCGTTCACACGGCGCTGTTGGCCTTTGGAGAGTTTATTCTTACTCAATCGGACTGACTCCTGGTCGCCCATAATGGGCAAAACATTTATGATACACGCAATTTTAGATGAATATAGTCACACTGAATGTGACGCTGAAGGGTGGAAAATAGCATGAGTGCCAATGAAAACAACCTGATTTGGATCGATCTGGAGATGACAGGTCTGGATCCCGAGCGCGATCGCATAATTGAGATAGCCACGCTGGTGACGGATGCCAACCTGAATATTCTGGCTGAAGGACCGACAATTGCGGTGCACCAGTCCGACGAACAGTTAGCATTAATGGATGACTGGAACGTACGTACGCATACCGGTAGTGGGCTAGTGGATCGCGTGAAGGCGAGCACCATGGGGGATCGTGAAGCTGAACTGGCTACGCTGGCTTTTTTGAAAGAGTGGGTTCCAGAAGGGAAATCACCTATCTGCGGCAACAGCATCGGTCAGGATCGTCGTTTCCTGTTTAAATACATGCCGGAGCTGGAGGCGTATTTCCATTATCGCTATCTTGACGTCAGTACGTTGAAAGAGCTGGCGCGTCGTTGGAAGCCGGAAATTCTTGCTGGCTTCACCAAGCAGGGAACGCATCAGGCGATGGACGATATTCGTGAATCTGTTGCTGAGCTTGCTTACTATCGCGAACATTTTATTAAGCTTTGATTTTGTGGATGGCCGGACGGTGCTGTGGCTTACCCGGCCTGCGAATATCGTTCCTGTGCGCTTGCACTGAGGCTGGATTGTCGCTAAATTAGACGACTTGCCGATAAATTCAGCACTTAAACAGAAAAACGAAAAAATCGCTTTTAGGGGGGTTGCAGCTAAACGGATTTCTCGTATAATGCGCCTCCCGTAACGACAGAGAATTACACGTTACGGCAGCAGCAAAAGCAGTACAAATTTGCGGGAATAGCTCAGTTGGTAGAGCACGACCTTGCCAAGGTCGGGGTCGCGAGTTCGAGTCTCGTTTCCCGCTCCAAAATTTGAAAGTGCTTGTAAAGCACAGACCACCAATCGCAGAATTTCGAATTGCGACAAGGCGAAAACTGAATGAATCCTTAGGAGCTTACTAAAGTAAGTGACTTAGGCGAATGAAGGCAGCTAACGCAGTAGCGGTTCGAAAGACGAAGATTAAGCGGGAATAGCTCAGTTGGTAGAGCACGACCTTGCCAAGGTCGGGGTCGCGAGTTCGAGTCTCGTTTCCCGCTCCAAAATTTGAAAGTGCTTATGTCTACAAAGCACAGACACACCCAAGCGGGAATAGCTCAGTTGGTAGAGCACGACCTTGCCAAGGTCGGGGTCGCGAGTTCGAGTCTCGTTTCCCGCTCCAAATTCTTACCCCAATAAAAATATCCACAGCGAATAAATACGTTGGGGACGTTTTGTTTCGTCATTGACATACTCTTGTAAACAGACTTATCCACAGGTTCGGGTATTATTCCTGGATTGCAAAAAACTTAGTCGGGTGAATAGTATCATTTTAACTCTTTGAAAATATTGAATTAATTATCATTTCAAATTGTTAATGCGATCACTTGACGATTTTTTCCCTCTTGAATATCAATGTGTTTTTATTTTTATACACAAGCTGTGGATGACTTAAGCGTCACGCGGCAGACCCTTTTCAATGACCCTGACCAAACGTTGTTTCTTCGGTAACTGCACTTCAACTACGCAGGCATTTCGCTTCTCGATTTGCTGAGCAACCGCCCATTCTATGTGTTCGTCGAGAAGTGGGTGCTCACCTCTGCGACTTTCCAGCGCGTGAATAATGGCTTCATCCCATGGGGCATTACCCAGCGCAACGGCGATATTTCGCAGCCAGCGCAGGTGACCAATACGACGAATAGCAGACCCCTCCGTGACTTTTAAAAACCACGCTTCGCTCCAGCTAAACAGCTCTATTAACTCTGGAGCATGAAGTTGTTTGCGTGGGTTGAAGTCATCCTCTGTCGTCAACTGAGAGTAACGGTTCCACGGGCAAATGAGTTGGCAATCATCGCAGCCGTAAATTCGATTCCCCAACAGGGGACGAAACTCTTCCGGGATCGCACCTTCCAGTTCGATAGTGAGATAAGAGATACAGCGGCGCGCATCTACCGTGTAGGGTTCAACGATGGCTCCGGTGGGACAGATGGTCATACAGGCGACGCATTTCCCGCATCCTTCTTCTACTGGGTTGTCGACCGGCAGGGGCAAATCGATCAGTAATTCCCCGAGAAAGAAAAATGAACCGGCTGCGCGATTGAGGATAAGTGAGTGCTTACCTGTCCAGCCAAGCCCGGCTTTTTCCGCTAATGGACGCTCAAGAATGGGCGCAGAATCGACAAAAGGTCTAAAATTCAGCGAAACGCAGTGCTGTTGAATCCTCTCTCCCAGCTTTTTTAAGCGGTTACGCAGCAGTTTATGGTAGTCGCGCCCAAGCGCGTAACGGCTGACGTAACCCAGAGTGGGGTTTTTCAACGTGCTGGCAAAGGCCGCATTGGCAGGAAGATAGTTCATACGTACGCTGATGACACGTAACGTACCGGGTAATAATTCGTGAGGTCGGGCGCGCATCATGCCGTGACGGGCCATCCAGTCCATCTCGCCGTGATAGTGTTTATCCAGCCAGGCCTGCAGTTTGGGCTCCGCTTCGCTGAGGTCGGTGTCGGCAATACCGACCTGCTGAAAGCCAAGCTCCAGCCCCCACTGCTTAATATTTTGCGCTAACTGATTGAGATCGAGGGGCTCTGACATGACGGACCATACAATGAAGAAAAACCCCGCAAGTATACCACACTCCATTTGGCACGCCGATGACATCAGGCGGATGGAGCGAGAGGCGGCAGACAGTTTAGGACTGACGTTGTACGAGCTGATGCAACGGGCGGGAGAGGCGGCGTTTCAGGTCACCCGCAAGACATATCCAAACGCTCAGCACTGGCTGGTGCTATGTGGTCATGGCAACAACGGTGGTGATGGTTACGTGGTGGCAAGGCTTGCCAAAGCTCAGGGGCTTGATATTACGTTGCTGGCGCAGGAGAGTGATAAAGCGCTCCCTGAGGAAGCACAGCAGGCGCGCGACGCCTGGCTTAACGCCGGTGGCGTCATTCATGCTGCGGATATCAATTGGCCAGATCGCGTGGACGTCATTATTGATGCGCTGTCAGGCACAGGCTTAAAACACGCGCCGCGTGAGCCTCTCTCGGCATTGATCGAACGTGCCAATCACCATCCTGCCCCTGTCGTGGCGATAGACATTCCATCCGGCCTGCTGGCGCAGACGGGCGCGGCGCCGGGCGCGGTTATCAATGCGGCGCACACCGTGACCTTTATTGCGTTGAAGCCTGGTCTGCTAACCGGTAAAGCGCGCGATGTCACCGGACGCCTGCATGTTAACGCACTCGGACTGGACGACTGGCTGGCGGGGCAGAACGCGCCGCTGCAACGGTTTGATGCTCAACAGCTTGTACACTGGTTAACGCCGCGTCGACCCACCTCGCACAAAGGCTCCCACGGTCGGCTGGTGATCATCGGTGGTGACCACGGCACGGCTGGCGCAATACGCATGGCCGGTGAAGCGGCGCTGCGTGCAGGAGCCGGGCTGGTTAAAGTGCTGACCCGTAGTGAAAATATTGCGCCTATTCTGACTGCCAGACCGGAACTGATGGTCGATGCGCTGACGCCGCAGACTCTGGAGGAGAGCCTGGCGTGGGCGGATGTTGTGGTGATAGGACCAGGGCTTGGTCAGCAGGAATGGGGTAAAAAAGCGCTGCAAAAGGTAGAGAATTTTCGCAAACCGATGCTCTGGGATGCGGATGCGCTGAACCTGCTGGCAATCAACCCCGATAAACGTCACAATCGCGTGATCACGCCGCATCCTGGCGAAGCCGCGCGACTTCTGGGCTGTTCCATTGCAGAAATTGAAGACGATCGCTTACTTTGTGCACAACGTCTGGTAAAACGGTACGGAGGCGTCGTCGTGCTGAAAGGCGCGGGTACGGTTGTTGCTGCCGAACAGGCCGAATTGGGTATTATTGATACCGGCAATGCTGGAATGGCCAGCGGCGGAATGGGTGATGTGCTTTCCGGTATTATTGGCGCATTGCTCGGACAGAAGCTTACCCCGTATGATGCGGCATGTGCGGGATGTGTCGCGCACGGTGCGGCGGCGGATGTGCTGGCGGCGCGTTATGGTACGCGCGGCATGCTGGCGACAGATCTCTTTACCACGCTACAGCGTATTGTTAACCCTGATGTGATTGACGTTTATCATGATGAATCGAGTAATTCCACTACCTGATGAGCAGGCGACTTTAGACCTGGGACTGCGGGTAGCCAAAGCCTGTGATGGCGCGACGGTAATTTATTTGTACGGCGACCTGGGGGCGGGTAAAACCACTTTCAGCCGGGGATTCCTGCAGGCGTTAGGTCACAAAGGAAATGTAAAAAGCCCCACCTATACGCTGGTTGAACCCTATTCGCTCGATAATTTGATGGTATATCACTTCGATCTGTACCGACTTGCGGACCCAGAGGAGCTGGAATTTATGGGGATCCGCGATTATTTTGCCAATGACGCCATCTGCCTGGTGGAATGGCCGCAACAAGGTAAAGGTGTACTGCCAGACCCGGACGTCGAAATACACATTGAATATCAGGCGCAAGGTCGAGAGGCGCGCATCAGCGCAGTCTCCTCATCGGGTGATTTATTGCTGGCGCGTTTAGCCGATTAACCTTAAGGGTGGCGGGATGATTTATCGCATCAGAAACTGGCTGATGGCAACACTGGTCCTGCTGTGCGCGCAGGCAGGGGCCGCCAGCCTCTCCGATCTTCAGGTGTCCAATGGCGATCAACAAGCGCGGATTACGCTGAGCTTTATTGGCGATCCTGAATACGCAGTTTCGCAGGACGGGAAACGAACCGTCGCGTTGGATATTAAACAAACCGGTGTGATTCAGGGGTTACCGCTGCTGTTTAGCGGCAATAATCTGGTGAAATCTATCCGTTCCGGCACGCCAAAAGATGCGCAGTCTCTGCGCCTGGTTGTGGATTTAACCGAGAACGGCAAAGCCGAAGCCGTAAAACGCCAGAACGGCGGCAATTATACCGTCGTGTTTACCATCAAAGCTGATGCGCCACCGCCGCCTCCACCACCTCCAGTGGTTGCGAAGCGTGTTGAAGCGCCGGTTATCGCCCCGCGCCCTGCCGAGCCTGCGCGTAATCCGTTTAAAGCGGAAAACGATCGCACCACGATGGTAACCAACAGTAATACCTCCACACGACCTGCGGCGCGCGCCAGTACCAGTAACGGCGAAAAAGTAGTTATCGCCATTGATGCCGGACACGGCGGGCAGGATCCTGGCGCTATTGGTCCCGGTGGCACACGTGAGAAAAACGTCACGATTGCCGTGGCGCGCAAACTGCGCAGTTTGCTCAATGATGACCCGATGTTTAAAGGCGTACTCACCCGTGATGGCGATTACTTTATCTCGGTGATGGGGCGTTCAGACGTTGCGCGTAAACAAAACGCCAACTTCCTGGTCTCTATACATGCAGATGCCGCACCAAACCGGGATGCCACAGGTGCTTCCGTCTGGGTACTGTCAAACCGTCGGGCAAACAGTGAAATGGCCGGCTGGCTGGAACAGCACGAAAAGCAATCGGAACTGTTGGGTGGGGCGGGCGATGTGCTGGCAAACAGCCAGTCCGATCCTTATCTCAGCCAGGCCGTGTTGGATCTGCAGTTCGGTCATTCGCAACGCGTTGGGTATGATGTAGCGACCAGCATGATCGGCCAGTTAGAACGTATTGGCTCGATGCATAAGCGTCGTCCGGAACACGCCAGCCTTGGGGTATTACGTTCGCCTGATATCCCGTCAGTGCTGGTTGAAACCGGCTTTATCAGTAACAACAGCGAAGAGCGTCTGTTGGCGAGTGATGACTACCAGCAGCAGCTGGCCGAGGCAATTTACAAAGGATTGCGTAACTATTTCCAGGCGCACCCGATGCAAACCGGGCCTCAGGGCACACAGGCGCAAACCGCCAGTGCGGTATCGCCTGGTAACACGTTAACAAATTAAGGATTAGCCATGCCGATTCAGGTTCTACCGCCACAGCTGGCGAACCAGATTGCCGCAGGCGAGGTGGTAGAACGGCCTGCGTCAGTGGTGAAGGAGCTGGTGGAAAACAGTATCGATGCCGGTGCGACGCGCATTGATATTGATATTGAGCGCGGCGGCGCGAAGCTTATCCGTATTCGTGACAACGGCTGCGGGATTAAAAAAGACGAGCTGGCGCTGGCGCTGGCGCGTCATGCCACCAGTAAAATTTCCTCGCTTGACGATCTCGAAGCCATCGTGAGCCTCGGGTTTCGCGGCGAAGCGCTGGCCAGTATCAGCTCCGTTTCTCGTTTAACCCTGACGTCGCGTACGCAAGAACAACCTGAAGCCTGGCAAGCCTATGCCGAAGGGCGCGACATGGATGTGACGGTTAAACCCGCTGCGCATCCGGTGGGAACCACGCTGGAGGTGTTAGATCTGTTCTACAACACCCCGGCGCGGCGCAAGTTTATGCGCACCGAGAAAACTGAATTTAATCATATCGACGAAATAATCCGCCGCATTGCGCTGGCACGTTTTGATGTGACGATTAATTTGTCGCACAACGGCAAAGTGGTGCGTCAGTACCGGGCAGTGGCTGCGGATGGGCAGCAAGAGCGCCGACTGGGCGCGATTTGCGGCACGCCGTTTCTGGAACATGCGCTGGCGATTGAATGGCAGCATGGCGATTTAACGCTGCGCGGCTGGGTGGCCGATCCTAACCACACAACGGCGGCGCTGGCGGAAATCCAGTACTGCTATGTGAATGGCCGGATGATGCGCGACCGGTTGATCAACCATGCTATTCGTCAGGCCTGTGAAGATAAGCTGGGAGCCGATCAGCAGCCCGCTTTTGTGTTGTATCTGGAAATCGACCCGCATCAGGTGGATGTTAACGTACATCCCGCCAAACATGAGGTCCGTTTTCATCAGTCCCGCCTGGTGCATGATTTTATTTACCAGGGCGTGTTGAGCGTCCTGCAACAGCAGCTTGAAACGCCGCTGCCGTTGGCTGATGACGACGAGCCCGCCCCAAGGCACATCCCGGAAAACCGCGTCGCGGCCGGGCGTAACCATTTTGCCGAACCGGCCCCGGCGCGTGAACCTGCGACGCCGCGTTACTCAGCATCTGCTGGCGCTGGCAGTAGTGGTGGCCGTCAGACGGGGGCCAGCTGGCCTCATGCCCAACCTGGATATCAAAAGCAGCAGGGTGAGATTTATCAGCAACTGCTACAGACGCCGGTTCCGCCGCGTAAAACGCCGGTTTCTGAAACGCCATCAGCACCTCTGACCGGCAACAGTCAGGGCTTTGGGCGGGTACTAACCATTGTCGGTACGGACTGCGCATTACTCGAATGCGATGGTCATATTCGGTTGCTGGCATTGCCGGTGGCGGAACGTTGGCTACGTCAGGCGCAGTTAACGCCGGAGCAGGGCGTTGTTTGCGCTCAGCCGTTACTGATCCCTTTACGTCTAAAAGTGACCGCTGATGAAAAAGCGGCGCTGCAAAAAGGGCAGAGCCAACTGGCTGAGTTGGGTATTGAATTTCAACTGGATGCACAGCATGTGACCATCCGGGCGGTGCCTTTACCCTTACGCCAACAAAATTTACAAATCTTGATTCCTGAACTGATAGGCTACCTGGCGCAGCAGTCCGAATTCGAACCGGGCAATATTGCACAGTGGATTGCACGTAATCTGATTAGCGAGCATCCGCAGTGGAGCATGGCTCAGGCGATTACGCTGTTAGCGGATGTTGAGCGGCTTTGCCCACAACTCGTGAAGGCGCCGCCGGGTGGTTTGTTACAACCTGTTGATTTACATTCGGTAATGAATGCCTGAAACATGAGTGATACCCGTAAGGCGAGCCTGCCAAAGGCGATTTTTTTGATGGGGCCGACGGCCTCCGGTAAAACGGCACTGGCAATTGAATTGCGTAAAGTTTTGCCTGTAGAGTTGATAAGCGTTGATTCCGCCCTTATTTACAAGGGGATGGATATCGGTACAGCCAAGCCTGATGCAGATGAATTACAGGCCGCGCCGCACCGGTTGCTGGATATCCGCGATCCGTCCCAGGCGTACTCTGCTGCGGATTTTCGCCGCGATGCGTTAGCCGAGATGGCCGATATCACCGCCGCGGGGCGTATTCCGCTGCTGGTGGGCGGCACAATGTTATATTTCAAAGCCTTGCTTGAAGGGCTGTCGCCGTTACCGTCGGCAGATCCGGAAGTCAGGGCCAGAATTGAGCAGCAGGCGGCAGAGCATGGGTGGGACGCGTTACACCGACAGCTTCAGGAAATAGATCCGGTGGCTGCGGCGCGTATTCATCCAAATGATCCGCAAAGACTTTCCCGGGCACTGGAAGTTTTTTTCATTTCGGGTAAAACTTTAACGGAGCTGACGCAAACGTCAGGAGATGCTTTGCCGTATCAGGTGCATCAGTTTGCTATCGCCCCGGCGAGCCGTGAACTGCTCCATCAGCGAATTGAGCAGCGTTTTCATCAGATGTTGGCTTCAGGTTTTGAAGCAGAAGTCCGGGCGCTATTTGCCCGTGGAGATTTGCATACGGATTTGCCTTCCATTCGTTGTGTAGGGTATCGCCAGATGTGGTCATACATTGAAGGCGAAATTTCATACGATGAAATGGTTTATAGAGGTGTTTGCGCCACGAGGCAGTTGGCGAAGCGACAGGTAACCTGGTTGCGTGGTTGGGAAGGGGTGCACTGGCTTGACAGTGAAAAGCCTGACCAGGCGCGAAACGAAGTATTACAGGTTGTTGGTGCTATCGCGAACTGAATGTGTACAATTGAAACGTATCGTGCGCAATTTTTCAGAATCGAAAGGTTCAAAGTACAAATAAGCATATAAGGAAAAGAGAGAATGGCTAAGGGGCAATCTTTACAAGATCCGTTCCTGAACGCACTGCGTCGGGAACGTGTTCCAGTTTCTATTTATTTGGTGAATGGTATTAAGCTGCAAGGTCAAATCGAGTCTTTTGATCAGTTCGTGATCCTGTTGAAAAACACGGTCAGCCAGATGGTTTATAAGCACGCGATTTCTACTGTTGTCCCGTCTCGCCCGGTTTCTCATCACAGCAATAATGCCACCGGCGGCACTGGCAGCAACTACCATCACGGTAGCAACGCGCAAGGTTCATCTGCGCAACAGGACAGCGAAGAAACCGAATAAGGTTGTTAGCTGTTTTACACACGGGGAGCCAGCGATCCTGCGTTCCCCGTTGATATATATTAAGGGGTTGACGCTTGTTTGACCGTTATGATGCCGGTGAGCAGGCGGTACTGGTACACATCTATTTTTCGCAAGACAAAGATATGGAAGACCTCCAGGAGTTTGAATCTCTGGTTTCTTCCGCCGGTGTCGAAGCAATGCAGGTGATTACCGGGAGCCGTAAAGCACCGCACCCGAAGTATTTTGTTGGTGAAGGTAAGGCAATCGAAATTGCGGAAGCCGTAAAAGCGACTGGCGCTGCGGTGGTGATTTTTGATCATGCTCTAAGCCCCGCCCAGGAACGTAACCTGGAACAGTTGTGCCAGTGTCTTGTTATAGACAGGACAGGTCTTATTTTAGATATTTTTGCCCAGCGTGCGCGCACCCATGAGGGTAAGTTGCAGGTTGAGCTGGCGCAGTTGCGCCATATGGCTACTCGTCTGGTCCGTGGCTGGACCCACCTTGAAAGGCAAAAGGGCGGGATTGGTTTGCGCGGTCCGGGTGAAACCCAGCTCGAAACCGACCGTCGTTTGCTGCGTAATCGCATTTTGCAAATACAGTCGCGCCTGGAAAAAGTTGAAAAGCAACGTGAGCAGGGGCGACAGTCGCGCAAGAAAGCGGATGTCCCAACCGTATCACTGGTGGGATATACCAACGCCGGAAAATCCACCCTGTTCAACCAGATCACCGAAGCCCGGGTTTACGCAGCGGATCAGCTGTTTGCGACCCTGGACCCAACGCTGCGCCGTATAGACGTAGCGGACGTCGGTGAAACCGTGCTGGCGGATACCGTAGGGTTTATCCGTCATTTGCCGCACGACCTGGTGGCGGCGTTTAAAGCCACCCTGCAGGAAACGCGTCAGGCAACATTGCTGCTGCATGTTATTGATGCTGCAGATTTTCGTGTGCAGGAAAACATCGAGGCCGTCGACACGGTGCTCGAAGAGATCGATGCGCATGAGATCCCGACTCTGCTGGTGATGAATAAAATCGATATGCTGGATGATTTTGAACCACGTATCGACAGAGATGAAGAGAATAAACCCATTCGCGTTTGGGTTTCAGCGCAAACGGGAATAGGTATACCACAGCTTTTTCAGGCTTTGACTGAGCGACTTTCCGGTGAGGTGGCGCAGCACACGTTGCGTTTGCCGCCGCAGGAAGGGCGTCTGAGAAGCCGGTTTTACCAACTTCAGGCAATAGAAAGAGAGTGGATGGAGGAGGACGGCAGCGTGGGTCTGCAGGTTCGTATGCCGATCGTAGACTGGCGTCGCCTCTGTAAACAAGAACCGGCACTGGAAGACTATATTGTCTGACCTGACGGATATGGCCTGAAGATTTTTTCGCCTCTATACCTTGTGGGTTTTGTGCAGCATGAAGGTGGCAAGTCCTGAAATCTTCAGGAGCATAGTCAACTATGTGACTGAGATTAAGGGGCGTAGCCAACGCATCGGCAGCGCAAAATACGCAGGTATAGCATCGCATAACAAATATGGAGCACAAAAATGGCGTGGAATCAGCCCGGTAATAACGGACAAGACCGCGACCCGTGGGGAAGCAGCAAACCTGGCGGCAACCCTGAGGGAAATGGAAACAAAGGTGGTCGCGATCAGGGACCTCCCGATCTGGATGATATCTTCCGCAAACTGAGTAAAAAGCTCGGTGGTCTGGGTGGTGGTAAAGGTGCTGGTTCTGGCGGCGGTAGCTCATCGCAAGGCCCGCGTCCGCAATTGGGTGGTCGAGTCTTTACTATCGCAGCGGCAGCTATCGTCATTATCTGGGCGGCCAGCGGTTTCTACACCATTAAAGAAGCGGAACGCGGTGTGGTGACACGCTTCGGTAAATTCAGCCATTTGGTTGAACCGGGTCTGAACTGGAAACCGACCTTTGTCGACGAAGTGACCCCGGTCAACGTGGAAGCCGTGCGTGAACTTGCCGCATCCGGCGTGATGCTGACCTCTGACGAAAACGTCGTACGCGTTGAAATGAACGTGCAGTACCGCGTGACCGATCCGCAGCGTTACCTGTTTAGCGTAACCAGCGCGGATGACAGTCTGCGTCAGGCAACCGACAGCGCCCTGCGTGGGGTTATCGGTAAATACACCATGGACCGTATCCTGACCGAAGGGCGTACCGTTATTCGTAGCGATACCCAGCGTGAACTGGAAGAAACGATCCGTCCGTACAACATGGGTATCACCCTGCTGGACGTCAACTTCCAGGCAGCACGTCCGCCGGAAGAAGTAAAAGCCGCGTTTGACGATGCCATTGCAGCACGTGAAAACGAGCAGCAGTACATCCGTGAAGCAGAAGCGTACACCAACGAAGTTCAGCCACGTGCTAACGGTCAGGCGCAGCGTATTCTGGAAGAAGCGCGTGCTTACAAAACGCGAACCATCCTGGAAGCACAGGGTGAAGTGGCTCGTTTCGCAAAAATTCTGCCGGAATATAAAGCCGCACCGCAAATTACTCGCGAGCGTCTGTATATCGAAACCATGGAAAAAGTGCTGAGTAATACCCGCAAAGTCCTGGTTAACGATAAGGGCAGCAATCTGATGGTTCTGCCGCTGGATCAAATGCTGAAAGGCGGTAGTGCGCCAGCAGCAAAGAGTGACAGCAGTTCAAACCTGCTGCGTCTGCCGCCAGCAACGACGTCCGGCACTGGAGCAAGCAATACCTCGTCCACCAGTCAGGGCGATATTATGGACCAACGCCGCGCGAACGCGCAGCGTAACGACTACCAGCGTCAGGGGGAATAACGATGCGTAAGTCAGTTATTGCGATTATCATCATCGTTCTGGTAGTTCTGTTCATGTCTGTCTTTGTGGTCAAAGAAGGCGAGCGCGGGATTACTCTGCGCTTTGGTAAAGTTCTGCGTGACGATGAAAACAAGCCGCTGGTTGTTGCACCAGGCCTGCACTTCAAGATTCCGTTTATTGAATCTGTGAAGATGCTGGATGCGCGTATTCAGACCATGGACAACCAGGCCGATCGCTTTGTTACCAAAGAGAAGAAAGACCTGATCGTTGACTCCTACATTAAGTGGCGCATCAGTGACTTTAGCCGTTACTACCTGGCAACGGGCGGTGGCGATGTTTCTCAGGCAGAAGTCCTGCTGAAACGTAAGTTCTCTGACCGTCTGCGTTCTGAAATTGGTCGTCTGGACGTGAAAGACATCGTTACCGATTCCCGCGGTCGTCTGACGCTGGAAGTTCGTGATGCGCTAAACTCCGGTTCTGCTGGCACGGAAGATGAAGTCGCGACTCCGGCGGCAGATAGCGCGATTGCCGAAGCGGCTGAGCGTGTTCAGGCTGAAACAAACGGTAAAGTACCGGTCATCAACCCGAACAGTATGGCGGCATTGGGCATCGAAGTGGTTGACGTGCGTATCAAGCAAATCAACCTGCCTGCTGAAGTGTCTGAGGCTATCTACAACCGTATGCGCGCTGAGCGTGAAGCGGTAGCGCGTCGCCATCGTTCACAAGGTCAGGAAGAAGCGGAAAAACTGCGTGCCACGGCGGATTATGAAGTGACTAAAACGCTGGCAGAATCTGAGCGTCAAGGCCGCATCATGCGCGGTGAAGGCGATGCAGAAGCCGCTAAACTGTTTGCCGATGCGTTCAGCCAGGATCCTGACTTCTACGCCTTCATCCGTAGCCTGCGTGCTTACGAGAAGAGCTTCGAAGGCAACCAGGACGTGATGGTCATGAGCCCGGACAGCGATTTCTTCCGCTACATGAAGACACCGAGCACTACGACACGCTAATAAAGTTCCAGCGGTTTTAAACCAGCAAAACCACCGGCATCCCCAGGGATGCGGTGGTTTTCTTTTTATAAAAGGACGATGGATGAATTCAACAATTTTGCTGGCGCTCGCGCTGGTTTTGGTGCTGGAAGGCCTGGGCCCTATGCTTTATCCCCGCGCGTGGAAGAAAATGATTTCCGCAATGGTGCAACTTCCCGAAAATACTTTGCGTCGTTTTGGTGGAGGTCTTGTGGTTGCGGGCGTTGTGGTCTACTACATGTTGAGGAAAACGATTGGCTGATCAATAAGTAGCCTATTTTGCGGATTTTCGCATGCAAAAAGTGCTGTATATCTGAAAAAGCGGTGGTAGAATCCATTTTTAAGCAAACGGTGATTTTGAAAAATGGGTAACAACGTCGTCGTACTGGGCACCCAATGGGGTGACGAAGGTAAAGGGAAGATCGTCGATCTTCTGACTGAACGGGCTAAATATGTTGTGCGCTACCAGGGTGGTCACAACGCAGGCCATACTCTCGTAATCAACGGTGAAAAAACCGTCCTCCATCTTATTCCATCAGGTATTCTTCGCGAGAATGTCATCAGCATCATCGGTAACGGTGTTGTACTGTCTCCGTCCGCGCTGATGAAAGAAATGAAAGGACTGGAAGATCGTGGCATCCCGGTTCGCGAGCGCCTGCTGTTGTCTGAAGCTTGTCCGCTGATCCTTGATTATCACGTTGCGTTGGATAATGCTCGTGAGAAAGCGCGTGGCGAGAAAGCGATCGGTACTACCGGTCGTGGCATCGGTCCGGCTTATGAAGACAAAGTAGCTCGTCGCGGTCTGCGCGTTGGCGATCTGTTTGATAAAGCAACCTTCGCTGAAAAACTGAAAGAAGTGATGGAATATCACAACTTCCAGCTGGTGAATTTCTATAAAGTTGAAGCAGTTGACTACCAGAAAGTGCTGGATGATGTGATGGCGATTGCCGACATCCTGACCTCTATGGTTGTTGATGTTTCCGATCTGCTGGACCAGGCGCGTAAGCGTGGCGATTTCGTCATGTTCGAAGGCGCACAGGGTACCCTGCTGGATATCGACCACGGTACCTATCCGTACGTAACGTCTTCCAACACCACCGCAGGTGGCGTGGCGACTGGCTCCGGCCTGGGTCCACGTTATGTGGATTACGTTCTGGGTATCATCAAAGCTTACTCTACACGCGTAGGCGCGGGTCCGTTCCCGACCGAGCTGTTTGATGACGTTGGCGAGTTCCTGTGCAAACAAGGTAACGAGTATGGCGCGACCACCGGTCGTCGTCGTCGCACCGGTTGGCTGGACTCCGTTGCGGTACGCCGTGCAGTACAGATTAACTCCCTGTCTGGCTTCTGCCTGACCAAACTGGACGTACTGGACGGTTTGAAAGAGGTGAAAATCTGTGTCGCTTATCGTATGCCGGATGGCCGTGAAGTAACGACTACCCCGCTGGCTGCAGACGACTGGAAAGGTATCGAGCCGATCTACGAAACCATGCCAGGCTGGTCTGAATCCACCTTCGGTGTGAAGGAACGTAGCGGTCTGCCGCAGGCAGCACTGAACTACATCAAGCGTATTGAAGAACTGACCGGTGTGCCGATTGATATTATCTCAACTGGCCCAGACCGTACTGAAACCATGATCCTGCGCGACCCGTTCGACGCATAATTCTGGTTATAGCGTGGCGTCGAATGGCGCTGCGCTTGCACTATCTTAGGCCGGATGAGGCGCTTTGCATCATAATCCGGCTTAAAATCACGTAAGTTCCTCGCTTTTTTCCTTCCTGAACTGAAATAAATTAGCGACCTGGCTGGTGGCTGGTTTATCATCAATGTAATTAATACCACCAGGTTTATCCGTTTTATCCCTTTTCCTGAGGTTGATGTGCAGTTAACAAGTTTCACCGATTACGGATTACGTGCGCTAATCTACATGGCGTCACTTCCCGAAGGACGTATGACCAGTATTTCTGAGGTGACAGAAGTCTACGGCGTGTCCCGTAATCATATGGTCAAAATAATCAATCAACTTAGCCGTGCGGGCTTCGTTACTGCTATTCGAGGAAAAAATGGCGGTATCCGCCTGGGTAAACCAGCTAAGGATATTGGTATTGGTGATGTGGTTCGCGAGCTGGAACCACTATCGTTGGTCAATTGTAGCAGCGAGTTTTGCCACATTACCCCAGCCTGTCGACTTAAACAGGCGCTTTCTAAGGCAGTGCAAAGTTTTCTCACGGAACTGGACAACTACACACTTGCTGATTTGGTTGAAGAGAATCAACCGCTTTATAAATTATTGCTGGTGGAGTGACGAAAATCTTCATCAGAGCTGACAATGGAGGAACCTCGATGTCACAAGATCCTTTCCAGGAACGCGAAGCAGAAAAATACGCGAATCCTATCCCGAGCCGGGAATTTATCCTCGAACATTTAACTAAACGTGAAAAACCGGCCAACCGCGATGAGCTGGCCGCTGAACTCAACATTGAAGGTGAAGAGCAGCAAGAAGCGCTGCGTCGCCGCCTGCGCGCCATGGAGCGTGACGGGCAACTGGTCTTCACTCGTCGTCAGTGCTATGCGCTGCCGGAGCGTCTTGACCTGCTGAAAGGTACCGTTATTGGCCACCGTGATGGCTACGGCTTTCTGCGCGTTGAAGGCCGCAAAGATGACCTGTACCTGTCCAGCGAGCAGATGAAAACCTGTATTCATGGCGATCAGGTGTTGGCACAGCCGCTGGGCGCGGACCGTAAAGGTCGTCGCGAAGCGCGTATTGTGCGCGTACTGGTACCGAAAACCAGCCAGATTGTCGGTCGCTACTTCACCGACGCTGGCGTTGGGTTTGTCGTCCCTGACGATAGCCGCCTGAGCTTTGATATCCTGATCCCGCCGGAAGAGGTGATGGGTGCTCGTATGGGCTTTGTGGTCGTGGTTGAGCTGACCCAGCGTCCGACGCGTCGCACTAAAGCGGTGGGTAAAATTGTTGAAGTCCTGGGCGACAACATGGGAACCAGCATGGCCGTTGATATGGCGCTGCGTACTCATGAAATCCCGTATATCTGGCCTCAGGCGGTCGAAAAACAGGTCGCCGGACTGAAAGAAGAAGTGCCGGAAGAAGCGAAAGCCGGACGTGTCGATCTGCGCTCCCTGCCGCTGGTCACTATCGATGGCGAAGATGCGCGTGACTTCGATGATGCGGTTTACTGCGAGAAGAAGCGCGGCGGCGGCTGGCGTTTATGGGTGGCGATTGCTGACGTAAGCTATTACGTTCGCCCGCCGACTCCGCTGGACCAGGAAGCGCGCAGCCGTGGCACATCCGTCTACTTCCCATCGCAGGTTGTTCCGATGCTACCGGAAGTGCTGTCTAACGGATTGTGTTCGCTCAACCCGCAGGTGGACAGGCTGTGTATGGTCTGTGAAATGACCATTTCGTCGAAAGGCCGCTTAACAGGCTTTAAATTCTACGAAGCGGTTATGAGCTCCCATGCGCGTCTGACCTACACCAAGGTCTGGCACATGCTGCAGGGCGATCAGGAACTGCGTGAGCAGTACGCGCCGTTGGTTAAACACATTGAAGAGCTGCATAACCTCTACAAAGTGCTGGATAAAGCGCGTGAAGAGCGTGGCGGTATCTCGTTTGAAAGTGAAGAAGCGAAGTTTATCTTCAATGCTGAACGCCGTATTGAGCGTATTGAGCAGACGCAGCGTAATGACGCGCACAAACTGATTGAAGAGTGCATGATCATGGCGAACATCTCAGCGGCGCGATTCGTTGAGAAAGCCAAAGAGCCGGCACTGTTCCGCATTCACGATAAGCCGACGACCGAAGCGATTAATTCGTTCCGTTCGGTGTTGGCGGAGCTGGGGCTGGAGCTGCCCGGCGGTAATAAACCCGAGCCGCGTGATTACGCTGAACTGCTGGAGTCGATTGCTGACCGTCCTGACGCAGAAATGCTGCAAACTATGCTGCTGCGTTCAATGAAGCAGGCGATTTACGATCCGGAAAACCGCGGTCACTTTGGTCTTGCGTTGCAATCTTATGCACACTTTACCTCGCCGATCCGTCGTTACCCGGATCTCTCCTTGCACCGGGCGATTAAGTATCTGCTGGCGCAGGAGCAGGGCCATAAAGGCAACACCACGGAAACGGGTGGCTACCATTATTCGATGGAAGAGATGCTGCAGCTGGGTCAACACTGTTCGATGGCCGAGCGCCGTGCTGACGAAGCTACGCGCGACGTCTCTGACTGGCTGAAGTGCGACTTCATGCTGGATCAGGTAGGTAATGTCTTCAAAGGCGTGATCGCCAGCGTGACCGGGTTTGGTTTCTTCGTCCGTCTTGATGAGCTGTTTATCGACGGTCTGGTGCATGTCTCCTCCCTGGATAACGACTACTATCGTTTTGACCAGGTTGGGCAGCGTCTGACGGGGGAATCCAGCGGTCAAATGTATCGCCTGGGCGATCGCGTGGAAGTTCGCGTGGAAGCGGTCAACATGGACGAGCGTAAAATCGACTTCAGTTTGATCTCCAGCGAACGTGCACCGCGCAATGAAGGTAAAACCGCGCGTGAAAAAGCGAAAAAAAGCGATGCGGGTAAAAATACCGGTAAGCGTCGTCAGATGGGCAAAAAAGTAAATTTCGAGCCGGATAGCGCTTTCCGCGGCGAGAAGAAAGGCAGAGCCAAACCTCAGGCGGATAAAAAAACGGCTGAGAAGAAAGGCGATAAAAAAGCGAAAAAGCCATCGGCAAAAACGCTTAAAATCGCTGCCGCCACCAAAGCTAAACGCGCGACGAAAAAGAAAGTCGCGCAATAACAGCCATAAACAGTAAGTCGGGCAACCTCGCGTTGCCCGCGTTACGCATAAACTATTAACGAGTACATTCATGAGTGAAATGATTTACGGCATCCATGCGGTGCAGGCTCTGCTGGAACGTGCGCCTGAGCGCTTCCAGGACGTCTTTATTCTCAAAGGTCGTGAAGATAAACGCCTGCTGCCGCTGATCCACGCACTGGAAGCACAGGGTGTTGTCATTCAGTTGGCTAACCGCCAGTTCCTGGATGAGAAAAGCGAGGGTGCGGTACATCAGGGAATTATTGCTCGCGTGAAGCCGGGTCGTCAGTATCAGGAAAACGATCTGCCGGATCTGATTGCTACGCTCGATCAGCCGTTCTTTTTGATCCTCGATGGTGTTACCGATCCGCATAACCTGGGGGCATGCCTGCGTAGCGCCGATGCTGCTGGCGTCCATGCTGTTATCGTACCGAAGGATCGTTCTGCGCAGTTGAATGCAACGGCGAAAAAAGTGGCTTGCGGCGCGGCAGAAAGCGTACCGCTGATCCGTGTGACCAACCTGGCGCGCACTATGCGTATGCTGCAGGAAGAGAATATCTGGATCGTCGGAACCGCAGGTGAAGCTGACCATACTCTCTACCAGAGCAAAATGACCGGACGTCTGGCGCTGGTGATGGGCGCAGAGGGTGAAGGTATGCGTCGTTTGACCCGCGAACACTGTGACGAACTGATCAGCATCCCGATGGCTGGGAGCGTTTCGTCGCTGAACGTTTCAGTTGCGACGGGCATCTGCCTGTTTGAGGCTGTACGCCAGCGCGGCTAAACTATCTCCCTCATTTCTCTCTTCTCTCAAGCCATCCTTCGGGATGGCTTTTTTGTGACCGTTGTCCCATGCGTGCTCCCCTCTGTCTGACCATACTTAAGGTGACGGCCATTGACGGAGGGAGACACAATGCACTGGCAAACGCATACCGTTTTTAACCAACCTGTACCGCTCAATAACAGCAACTTATATCTGTCCGATGGCGCGCTGTGTGAAGCGGTTATCCGTGAAGGCGCTGGCTGGGACAGCGATCTTCTCGCCAGTATTGGTCAGCAGCTAGGAACTGCCGAGTCGCTCGAGCTTGGCCGTCTGGCCAATGCTTTTCCACCCGAGTTGTTGCGCTACGACTCGCAGGGTCAGCGGCTGGATGATGTGCGTTTTCATCCTGCCTGGCATTTGCTGATGCAGGGATTGTGCGCCAATCGCGTACATAATCTGGCCTGGGAAGAAGACGCGAGGCAGGGAACATTTGTTGCCCGGGCGGCCTGTTTCATGCTGCATGCGCAGGTGGAAGCGGGCACGTTGTGTCCGGTTACCATGACTTTTGCCGCCACGCCGTTGTTACTTCAGATGTTACCTGCCCCCTTTCACGACTGGTTTACGCCGCTGCTAAGCGACCGTTATGACTCGCATTTACTGCCCGGAGGGCAAAAGCGTGGGTTATTGATCGGCATGGGAATGACCGAGAAGCAGGGGGGATCAGATGTGCTGAGCAATACCACTCAGGCAGAACGTCTTGCAGACGGCTCGTATCGGCTGGTGGGACATAAGTGGTTTTTCTCCGTGCCGCAAAGCGATGCCCATCTGGTGCTGGCCCAGGCAAAGGGAGGCTTATCCTGCTTTTTTGTATCGCGATTTTTACCCGACGGGCAGCGTAATGCTATCCGTCTGGAGCGGCTGAAAGATAAGTTAGGCAATCGCTCCAACGCCAGCTGCGAGGTTGAATTCCACGATGCGATTGGCTGGCTATTGGGTGAAGAAGGGGAAGGGATACGTCATATCCTGAAAATGGGTGGGATGACGCGTTTTGACTGTGCGCTCGGCAGTCATGGCATGATGCGACGTGCTTTTTCTGTCGCGATTTACCATGCGCACCAGCGACAGGTTTTTGGCAAACCATTGATCGAACAACCGATGATGCGCCAGGTATTAGGTCGGATGGCGCTCCACCTGGAAGGTCAGACGGCGTTACTGTTCCGACTGGCACGGGCCTGGGACCGTCGCGCTGATGTCAAAGAATCTCTGTGGGCCAGGTTGTTCACACCAGCAGCGAAATTCTCTGTTTGCAAGGCCGGTATGCCGTTTGTTGCAGAGGCGATGGAAGTGCTCGGCGGGATTGGCTACTGCGAGGAGAGTGAGTTGCCGCGCCTGTATCGTGAGATGCCGGTAAACAGTATCTGGGAGGGCTCTGGCAACATTATGTGCCTCGATGTATTGCGGGTGCTGACAAAACAACCCGGCATATACGATATGCTCAGCGAAGCCTTTGCTGAGGTAAAAGGGCAAGACCGACATTACGATCGAATGGTACGTCAACTACAGCAGCGTTTACGTAAACCCAGCGAGGAGTTGGGACGGGAGATTACACAGCAGCTTTTCCTGCTCGGTTGCGGGGCGCAGATGTTGCGCTATGCCTCTCCGCCAGTGGCGCAGGCCTGGTGTCAAATGATGCTCGATACGCGTGGTGGACTACGATTGTCCGAACAGGTGCTGAACGACTTGCTCCTGCGGGCAACGGGGGGATTACGGTAGTAATATGCCTGATGGCGACGCTGGCGCGCCTTATCATGCCTACATTCAATGTAGGCCGGAAAAGTTTACGCCATCCGGCAATCTGTTAAGCATAGAGTATGGCCTGTACGCGCCAGTTGTCGGGCTGCTGGTCTTCGTACATCTGAATGATCCGATACCATGAGGCACCCTGTTCATCCGCTTTTAACGCGATTACTCGTTCTACATCCTGCGGATTCCCTGCAATGTTACTGACAGATATCAGGCCAATTTCGTTCAGGCCTGTAACGCAGTCAGCACTGGCGAACTCGGCAGACTGCGCCGTAGTACCTACCAGTCCGGCAGAAAGCAGCAGTGAGGATAAGGCAAGTGATTGTTTCATCGTCAGCTCCATTATTCGTACCCCTACACACGGCAGGGCATTCCATCGCGATCATAAACCTCAAGCTTCCTGCTGTTGGTTTATTGTGCACAGGTAAACGCATAGCGGCGCAAAGCAATGTAAAGCTGACTAAATTCCTACCCAATGTTATTTACGATACAAAATAGCCTGTGAATACCATTGGCCTGTCACAATGGTTTCATCCACTAATAAAACCACGTAGTAATCAGCTTTAGCCGCGACGGCTTTGTCACGGATCTCTGCCAGCGCATCATCCGGAGAGCCTCTTACCAGCGCGCTGACCGTTCCTATTCGCTGTAACCCATTACTCTGGTCACGGCGGATCTCCTGCGGGTGGTCGGCAACGGGCGGTGCGGGTTGGGGCGTTCCCTGTAGCACGCTACAGGCGCTTAAAAGCATCACCAGCAATAAAGAGGCAAACCGACGCATAACTCTATCTCGTTTCCTGATAGCCATAGTGTAGTGCCTTATCAATTTCCCTTTAGGGGAATGTTCCCGAAGTGTTATCTCTCACGCGATTTTCGAATGAAAATGTTGCGAAAGCGTAACCCAGTTCTCAACATTATGAATCATTGCCGAACACATTCGCTTGCGTTAAGTATTGCTGCATGGCATACCAGAAAAAAAGAGGCGAAAAATGATCGAAATTGAAACACGACAGTTGGCTGGTATCCCTGTCCTGCACGCCGTTCCGGCTGGCAAACGCGAGTGTTCACTCCCTTGCATTATTTTCTATCACGGGTTTACATCTTCAAGTCTGGTCTATAGCTATTTTGCCGTTGCTCTGGCTCAGGCCGGATTCCGGGTTGTCATGCCCGATGCGCCCGACCATGGTGCCCGCTTCAACGGTGATGCTCAGGAGCGAATGTTTCGCTTCTGGCATATATTGCAGCAAAACATGCAGGAGTTTACGACGTTACGTGCGGCGCTGGTGGCGGAAAATTGGCTATCAGATGAAAGACTTGCTGTTGCGGGGGCGTCGATGGGAGGCATGACGGCGTTGGGCATTATGACCCGCCATCCCGAGGTTAAATGTGTAGCCAGCCTGATGGGTTCGGGCTATTTTACCCGTCTTGCACAGACGCTTTTTCCCCCTTTACGGGTCCAGACGCCAGAGCAGCAGGCAGAGTTCGATGCCATTATCGCACCGCTCGCCGAATGGGACGTTACGCATCAACTACAACGCCTGGCCGACAGACCGTTGCTGTTGTGGCATGGACAGGAGGACGATGTGGTGCCCGCGGTTGAAACCTTCCGCTTACAACAGGCGCTGATTCAGGCAGGGCTGGATAACAATTTAACCTGCCTGTGGGAAGCGGGCGTGCGCCACCGCATCACGCCAGAGGCGCTGGCTGCGACAGTAACGTTTTTCCGCCAGCACCTTTAAACGCGCACGATGCTTACGCCCTGAGCTTCAAGTTGTTGCAGAATCTCAGGGTTAGCGTTTTTGCCGGTAATGAGCATATCGATTTGATCGGCGCGACTGAACAGCATCCCCGCGCGTTCACCGACCTTACTGCTATCGACCAGCACCACCAGTTTACCCACTACGTTAAGCATCTTCTGCTCAGCCATCGCGGTTAGCATATCGGTTTTATACAGTCCGTCCGCGGTCAACCCTTTACCGCTGGTAAACATCCAGTGTCCGGCATACAGGCTATTTTCGCTGCCTTGCGGACTAAGCGTGATGGACTGGCTTTTGTTGTATTGCCCTCCCATGATGATCACGCTGTCATGCTCCTGGTCGATCAGATAGTTCGCCAGCGGCAGATAATTGGTGATGATCTGCACCGGCTTGCCGCACATTTCACGACCAAGCAGGAAGGCGGTTGATCCGCAGTTGATCACCACGCTTTCACCCGCATTTACAAGCTGGGATGCGGCCTTGGCAATGCGAACTTTTTCATCGTGGTTCTGCGCCTGATGCAGATTCATAGGTGTCCAGCGCGGACGTTGCTGGGTAATGGCTTCTGCGCCATTGCGGACTTTCTTGAGTTTGCCGCTTTCGTCGAGTTTATTGATGTCCCGGCGTGCTGTGGCTGGTGAAATCCCCAGACGCTCAATCACGTTCTCAACGGTAACAAAGCCCAACTGCGCCAGCATATCCAGCAATATTTGATGTCTTTGTGCTTCAGTCATGAGCTATTCCGATACAAATTGATTTGAAAAGATGATATTTGAAATAGCCTGGAAATACTAAAGTAAATGGGAAAAAATGCCGGAATGGCCCGGCATTTTGTAGGGGTCACAAGAAGGATTTAAACGGCAGATCCGGTTCAATCGTGAAGCAGTCATCAAAGCCGCGCGGATAGTGATATTCAAAGTTGTCTTTGTCCAGCGGCCAGGTGAACTTACCGCCCACCTGCCAGATAAACGGCTTAAAGCCATACTTCAGTCGATCTTTTTTCATCTCCCACAGTACGCGGATCTCCTGAGGGTCGGCCTGGAAGTTTGACCAGATGTCATGATGGAAAGGGATCACCACTTTCGTATTCAACGCTTCCGCCATGCGCAGCATGTCGGAGCTGGTCATTTTGTCCGTAATCCCGCGCGGATTCTCACCATAGGAGCCGAGCGCAACGTCGATCTGGTGCTCGTTGCCATGCTTTGCGTAGTAGTTAGAGTAGTGCGAGTCTCCGCTGTGGTACAGCGTACCGCCCGGTGTTTTGAACAGGTAGTTTACCGCACGTGCATCCATACCATCCGGCAGCACACCTGCCGCTTTTTGATCGGCAGGTAGCGTGATTAATGCCGTACGATCAAACGCGTCAAGCGCATGAATTTCAATATCTTTCACTTTCACCACATCGCCTGGTTTTACCACGATGCAGCGCTCTTTTGGCACACCCCAACCGATCCACAGATCCACACAGGTTTGCGGCCCGATAAATGGCACGTCATCGGCGCAGTTTTGCATGACGGCGGCCGCGACATTCACGTCGATGTGATCGTTATGATCGTGTGTCGCCAGCACCGCATCGATCTGTCGAATTGCAAACGGATCAAGAACAAACGGCGTGGTGCGCAGGTTTGGCTGCAGTTTCTTCACCCCAGCCATGCGTTGCATCTGGTGGCCGGTTTTCATTAGCGGGTTACCGTGACTCTGTTTACCCGTTCCGCACCAGAAATCGACGCAGATGTTCGTCCCGCCTTCCGACTTCAGCCAGATGCCGGTACAGCCAAGCCACCACATAGCGAATGTGCCCGGGGCGACCTGCTCCTGTTCGATCTCTTCATTCAGCCAACTTCCCCACTCCGGGAATGTGCTCAGGATCCATGATTCACGCGTGATGCTTTTTACTTTACTCATCGCATTTACCTTCATATTTATTCAGATTAAGTCAATTTATGATTTGTTTTGATTGATATTGACATCATTTTTTCAAGAAGGCAATGCGTTGATTTTTGGTGTTCAGCGGGGAAATGTGAGCAAATCACAGCGTGACAGGATGGTTTACTTGAATGTTGGATTTGTATTTTATTGTTTTAATGGAGTTTATTTTGGAAGTGATGAATTAGAAGTAAAGCCACTCTGCAAGTGTGTGAATTATTTGCGTACTGCATCACATTTAATCAAATTCAATCTTGTTGTGATTACTTTTGAAAACTAGAGTGAGGGCACAACATCCTGGGCATCTGTAATGAATGTTCAGCAACTTCGTCTACTGGAGATCGTTATGGAGATCCTCTACAACATCTTTACCGTCTTTTTTAATCAGGTTATGACCAACGCGCCCTTGCTGTTGGGTATTGTGACCTGTCTTGGTTACATCCTGCTGCGTAAAAGCGTCAGCGTTATTATCAAAGGCACGATCAAAACGATTATCGGTTTTATGTTGCTGCAAGCGGGATCGGGCATTCTGACCAGCACGTTTAAACCGGTGGTGGCGAAGATGTCCGAAGTTTACGGTATCAATGGTGCGATTTCCGATACCTATGCCTCCATGATGGCAACCATCGAACGTATGGGCGATGCCTATAGTTGGGTGGGTTATGCGGTGCTGTTGGCGCTGGCGCTGAATATTTGTTACGTACTGCTACGGCGTATTACCGGCATTCGCACCATCATGCTGACCGGCCACATTATGTTCCAGCAGGCGGGCCTGATTGCCGTCTCTCTCTACATCTTTGGTTACCCGATGTGGACCACCATCATCTGCACCGCGGTGCTGGTGTCGCTCTACTGGGGCATTACTTCCAATATGATGTACAAGCCGACGCAGGAAGTGACCGACGGCTGCGGTTTCTCCATCGGTCACCAGCAACAGTTCGCTTCATGGATTGCCTACAAAGTCGCGCCTTATCTGGGTAAGAAAGAGGAGAGTGTTGAAGATCTGAAGCTGCCGGGCTGGCTGAATATCTTCCATGACAACATCGTTTCTACCGCGATTGTTATGACCCTCTTCTTCGGCGCGATCCTGCTCTCTTTCGGTATTGATGTGGTTCAGGCGATGGCGGGTAAAACCCACTGGACGGTCTATATCCTGCAGACCGGTTTTTCGTTTGCCGTCGCTATTTTCATTATCACTCAGGGCGTACGTATGTTCGTTGCTGAGCTTTCAGAAGCGTTCAACGGTATCTCTCAACGTCTGATCCCGGGTGCAGTGCTGGCTATCGACTGCGCGGCGATTTATAGCTTTGCGCCCAACGCGGTGGTCTGGGGCTTTATGTGGGGCACCATCGGCCAACTGATTGCGGTGGGCATCCTGGTGGGTTGCGGCTCTTCTATTCTGATTATCCCTGGCTTTATTCCGATGTTCTTCTCGAACGCGACTATCGGCGTGTTTGCTAACCACTTTGGCGGCTGGCGCGCGGCGCTCAAGATTTGCCTGGTGATGGGGATGATCGAAATCTTCGGCTGCGTCTGGGCGGTGAAGCTCACCGGGATGAGCGCCTGGATGGGCATGGCGGACTGGTCAATTCTGGCGCCGCCGATGATGCAGGGCTTTGCCTCCATCGGCATCGTGTTTATGGCCGTCATTATTCTGATTGCACTGGCTTATATGTTTTTCGCAGGACGCACCTTGCGCGCTGAGGAAGACGCAGAAAAACAACTGGCAGAACACTCTGCTTAATAAGGAGTTCCGATTATGACCGTACGTATTTTGGCTGTATGTGGCAATGGGCAGGGGAGTTCCATGATCATGAAGATGAAGGTGGATCAGTTTTTAACCCAGTCAAATATTGACCATACGGTAAACAGTTGCGCAGTAGGCGAATACAAAAGTGAACTGAGCGGCGCGGATATCATCATCGCTTCTACCCATATCGCCGGTGAGATTACCGTATCGGGCAATAAATATGTTGTTGGCGTACGCAACATGCTGTCTCCCGCCGATTTTGGACCAAAACTGCTGGAAGTGATCAACGCGCATTTCCCTCAGGACGTGAAGTAAGGAGGCGGCCTATGAAATTACGTGATTCGCTGGCAGACAATAACGCCATCCTTTTACAGGCCGAGGCCAGCTCCTGGCAGGAAGCGGTAAAGCTGAGCGTGGATCTGCTGGTTAAGGCTGATGTGGTTGAACCACGCTACTACCAGGCCATCCTCGACGGAGTCGAACAGTTCGGCCCGTATTTCGTGATTGCGCCCGGCCTGGCAATGCCGCACGGCCGTCCGGAGGAGGGGGTCAAGAAAACCGGTTTTGCGCTGGTGACGCTGAAAACACCCCTGGTGTTTAACCACGAAGATAACGACCCGGTCGACATCCTGATCACCATGGCGGCAGTAGACGCCAACACACATCAGGAAGTCGGCATCATGCAGATCGTGAATCTCTTTGACGACGAAGCCAATTTCGACCGTTTACGTGCCTGCCGTACCGCGCAGGAAGTGCTGGATTTAATTGATAACGCCACTGCGGCGGCTGTTTAAAAGGATACCAAAATGTCATTACCTATGTTGCAGGTTGCGCTGGATAACCAATCAATGTCTTCCGCCTATGAAACGACGCGTCTGATTGCCGAAGAGGTCGATATCATTGAGGTGGGCACGATTCTTTGCGTGGCAGAGGGGGTGCGCGCCGTACGCGATCTGAAGGCGCTTTATCCGCATAAAATTGTGCTGGCGGATGCCAAAATCGCCGACGCGGGTAAAATCCTCTCGCGCATGTGTTTCGAAGCCAACGCTGACTGGGTTACCGTCATCTGCTGTGCGGATATCAACACCACCAAGGGGGCGCTGGAGGTGGCGAAAGAATTTAACGGCGACGTGCAGATTGAACTGACTGGTTACTGGACCTGGGAGCAGGCGCAGGAGTGGCGTGACGCGGGCATTGGGCAAGTGGTATATCACCGCAGCCGTGACGCGCAGGCGGCGGGTGTGGCATGGGGAGAGGCAGATATCAGCGCCATCAAACGCCTTTCTGATATGGGCTTTAAGGTCACCGTCACCGGCGGCCTGGCGCTGGAGGATCTGCCGCTGTTCCAGGGGATCCCTATCCACGTCTTTATTGCCGGACGCAGCATTCGCGATGCCGCCTCTCCGGTAGACGCTGCGCGTCAGTTCAAACGTTCCATCGCCCAACTGTGGGGATAAGGAGCGACTATGTTGTCGAAACAGGTCCCGCTCGGTATCTATGAAAAAGCGCTCCCCGGCGGGGTGTGCTGGCTGGAACGCTTGCAGCTGGCGAAGGAACTGGGCTTTGATTTTGTCGAAATATCAGTTGATGAGACCGACGATCGCCTGGCGCGTCTTGACTGGCGCCGCGAGCAGCGACTGGCGCTGGTGGCCGCTATCGCTGAGACAGGGATACGCGTACCGTCCATGTGCCTGAGCGCTCATCGTCGTTTCCCGCTTGGCAGTGAAGATGATGCGGTGCGCGAACAGGGGCTGGAGATCATGCGCAAAGCCATTCAGTTTGCGCAGGATATCGGTATTCGCGTTATTCAACTGGCGGGTTACGACGTCTATTACCAGCAGGCCAATAACGAAACGCGTCGTCGGTTTCGCGATGGGCTGAAAGAGAGCGTGGAGATGGCGAGCCGCGCGCAGGTGACGCTGGCGATGGAAATCATGGATTATCCGCTGATGAATTCGATCAGCAAGGCACTGGGTTATGCCCACTATCTCAACAATCCGTGGTTCCAGTTGTATCCCGATATTGGCAATTTGTCGGCGTGGGATAACGACGTGCAGATGGAGCTGCAGGCTGGGATGGGTCATATCGTTGCCGTACACGTGAAGGATACCAAACCTGGTGTATTCAAAAATGTGCCGTTTGGTGAAGGGGTTGTTGAGTTCGAACGTTGTTTTGCGACGCTCAAACAGAGTGGGTACTGCGGACCATACCTGATTGAGATGTGGAGTGAAACGTCGGACGACCCGGCACGTGAAGTCGCGAAGGCGCGCGACTGGGTGAAGGCGCGAATGGCCAGCGCAGGTCTGGTGGAGGCAGTGTAATGCAAAAACTTAAACAGCAGGTTTTTGAGGCCAATATGGATTTGCCGCGCTACGGGCTGGTGACGTTCACCTGGGGGAACGTCAGCGCCATTGACCGCGAGCGCGGGCTGGTGGTGATTAAGCCTAGCGGCGTCGACTACCAAACGATGCAGGTAGATGACATGGTGGTTGTGGATCTGGCCGGCAACGTAGTGGAAGGGCGCTATCGTCCTTCTTCTGATACCGTCACCCATCTGGTGCTGTATCGCCGCTATTCTTCTCTCGGCGGCGTGGTGCACACCCACTCAACGCACGCGACGGCATGGGCGCAGGCGGGTCTGGCAATTCCCTCGCTTGGCACGACGCATGCGGATTACTTCTTTGGCGATATTCTCTGCACCAGGGCGTTAACTGAAGCTGAAGTTCAGGGAGAGTATGAGCTAAATACCGGCAAGGTGATTGTCGAAACGCTGGGGGAGGTGGAACCTTTGCATACGCCTGGCGTAGTGGTGTACCAGCATGGCCCGTTTGCCTGGGGCAAGGATGCTCACGATGCGGTACATAACGCCGTGGTGATGGAGGAAGTGGCAAAAATGGCATGGATTGCGCGTGGTATTAATCCGGCTCTTAGCCCCATCGACAGTTATCTGATGAATAAGCATTTCATGCGTAAGCACGGTCCAAACGCCTATTACGGACAGAAGTAACGACAAAGTCCTGGAGCCCAATCATTCAGGGGATGTTATTGATCTGGCTGTGGGACTTTTTTGCAAAAAAAGCCCCCTGTGAAGGGGGCAAATTAAACTGCGGCAATGTTCTCGTTGGTTATTTCTGGTGCTAGCGGTAAATATCTGCACTGGCGTGCATATTTCCGTTACTACCGGGTTCCCTGGTGAGGATCACGTGGTAGTAGGTTGCGCCTTGCGCATCGGTCTCTTCATTCAGGGCCTGAGTGGCTTCACTTTCAGTGGCGAAGTTATGATTTATGTAAATGACGCCTAAGCTCTGCACATCATCCATATTCCTGGCCTGATGATTGTCAATTTTGATGGCTGCCGTTGCATTTGCACTAAGCAAAAGCATAGCCAGAAGGGTCAAAACACGGGCTCGCATATGTACCTCCTCGACTGCGGTCTCTGGTTGCCTCTCTCCTGTGAGTGATTAGCTTCTGATGTAATTTTAACCGTTACCGGCGCAGTCGATAGCGACCATTTCTGATGCAGTTGTTCAAAAAATTACCGCATAGCCATCTTTTCTTTTATTAACAGGCCGCTGGTGTGTACCGCTGCGGTGAAAAATACCTGTCTTTCGCGCATAAGCACTTACCAAATAGTCAATTTAATCGGGTGAGTACGCCGTTTATAGTGAGCCGGATAATTAATATAACTTTATGATAATAAGGCAAAAACTTATGGATACTTCATTCATGGATTTCAGCTACTTTGTGATTATGTTTATGGTCGCGCTGGTGGCAGGCTTTATTAACGTGGTGTCGGGCGGCGGTGGTTTTCTCTCGATTGGCGCACTGTTAATTTCTGGTTTACCCCCGGCGAATGCGCTGGCAACCAATAAAATTCAGGCACTGGGCAGCTCGCTGACCTCCGGGATTTATTTTTTACGCCGGGGGCATATCAACGTGCAGGAGCACAAGTATGTGTTTTTATCTGCCTTTATCGGTTCTGCGATGGGAACGACGCTTATCCAGTTCATTGAACCGGAGCTGCTGAAGAAACTGCTCCCGATCCTGATTATCGCGGTCGCTATCTACTTTATTTTGGCGCCAAATCTCAGCGAACCGAAAAGAAAGCAGCAGGTATCCCTGTTTCTCTTCTCGTTGATCGGCGGGGGATGCATTGGCTTTTATGACGGCTTTCTCGGTGCCGGGGCTGGCTCCTTTTATACCCTCAGCTATATCCTGCTGTGGGGATACAGCATCGATAAGGCGCAAATTCACTCGAATTTTATTAACCTGGCGTCCAACATCGCCTCGATATTGTTCTTCATTTTTGGCGGTAAAATGATCTGGTCACTGGGGCTGGTGATGTTTGCCGGGCAGTCCCTCGGCGCACGTCTTGGCGCGACGGTCGTACTAACGCGCGGCAAGAAAGTTATCCGACCCATGATTGTCATTGTCTCCATTTGCATCAGCGTCAAAATGCTGCTGGATATGTATTAATGGCGACATGATAAATAATCGTACAATTACCTTGAGTTTAGTGGCAGGCGCCAGTATTATGACGCGTCAATTTTTCAGCCGACCTTTAACACGTTCCTTGCCTCCCCGGGCCTCGGCTGACCCAGACAGGAGGCTGAATAATCCGTAAGGAGCAATTCGATGCGTCATTACGAAATCGTTTTTATGGTCCATCCTGACCAGAGCGAACAGGTTCCGGGTATGATCGAACGCTACACTGCTGCCATCACTGGTGCAGAAGGCACGATCCACCGTCTGGAAGACTGGGGCCGCCGTCAGCTGGCTTACCCGATCAACAAACTGCACAAAGCTCACTACGTTCTGCTGAACGTTGAAGCGCCGCAGGAAGTGATCGATGAGCTGGAAACTACCTTCCGCTTCAACGATGCCGTTATCCGCAGCATGGTTATGCGTACTAAACACGCTGTTACCGAAGCATCTCCGATGGTTAAAGCGAAAGACGAGCGTCGTGAACGTCGCGATGATTTCGCTAACGAAACCGCAGATGATGCTGAAGCTGGGGATTCTGAAGAGTAATTTCTGATGACCAACCGTCTGGCGTTGTCCGGCACCGTGTGCAGGGCTCCCCTTCGAAAGGTCAGTCCATCAGGAATTCCTCATTGCCAGTTCGTGCTTGAGCATCGTTCTGTGCAGGAGGAAGCCGGGTTTCACCGGCAGGCGTGGTGCCAAATGCCCGTTATTATTAGCGGACACGAAAACCAGGCCATTACTCACAGTATAACGGTCGGTAGCGCAGTGACCGTTCAGGGGTTCATCTCTTGCCACAAGGCAAAGAACGGCCTGAGCAAAATGGTTCTGCATGCCGAGCAGATTGAATTGATAGATTCTGGAGACTAGCCATATGGCACGTTATTTCCGTCGTCGCAAGTTCTGCCGTTTCACCGCGGAAGGCGTTCAAGAGATCGACTATAAAGATATCGCTACGCTGAAAAACTACATCACCGAAAGCGGTAAGATTGTCCCAAGCCGTATCACCGGTACCCGTGCAAAATACCAGCGTCAGCTGGCTCGCGCTATCAAACGCGCTCGCTACCTGTCCCTGCTGCCGTACACTGATCGTCATCAGTAATCGGTCACGGTCCATTAATACGACTTTGAGAGGATAAGGTAATGCAAGTTATTCTGCTTGATAAAGTAGCAAACCTGGGTAGCCTGGGTGATCAGGTTAACGTTAAAGCGGGCTATGCTCGTAACTTCCTGGTACCACAGGGTAAAGCTGTTCCTGCTACCAAGAAAAACGTTGAATTTTTCGAAGCGCGTCGCGCTGAGCTGGAAGCTAAACTGGCTGACGTTCTGTCTGCTGCTGAAGCTCGTGCTGAGAAAATCAACGCACTGGAAACCGTAACCATCGCGTCTAAAGCTGGCGACGAAGGTAAACTGTTCGGTTCCATCGGTACTCGCGACATCGCTGACGCTGTAACTGCAGCTGGCGTTGAAGTAGCTAAGAGCGAAGTTCGTCTGCCGAACGGCGTTCTGCGTACCACTGGTGAGCACGAAGTGAGCTTCCAGGTTCACAGCGAAGTGTTTGCTAAGCTGACTGTAAACGTAGTTGCAGAATAAGTTTTTATTCTGATTACCGCGTAAAAGCGCCGGCCTCGTGTCGGCGTTTTGCTTTTCTGTTCCCTCCGCTTTTCGCTCTGGCTATTCTTTATCCTTTTCGGGATAATCATAAAAATAAAACATTATTTCAAAGTGGTGATGGAATGGAACCAACGCACCAACCTCTGTTTGCGCGTAAAAATGTTGTCTACCTGAGCGCAGCGTTCTGCTGTCTGCTGTGGGGGAGCGCCTATCCGGCGATCAAAAGCGGATATGAGATCTTCCAGATTGCCACGGATGACATTCCTTCAAAAATTGTCTTTGCCGGCTATCGCTTCCTGTTTGCTGGATTATTGCTGCTATTGCTGGCGGTGGCGCAGCGTAAACCGATTGGCCGGTTAAGCCCGCGTCAGTACGGTCAGCTCACGCTATTGGGACTGACGCAAACCTCGCTGCAATACATCTTCTTCTATATTGGCCTGGCGTTCACGACGGGGGTCAAAGGGTCGATCATGAACGCGACCGGCACCTTCTTCAGCGTGCTTCTGGCCCATTTTATCTATCAGAACGACAAGCTGAGCTACAACAAAGTGCTGGGCTGTATCCTGGGTTTTACCGGCGTAATGGTGGTGAACTTTAGCAGCGGACTGGATTTTAACTTCAGCCTGTTAGGGGACGGTTCAGTGGTGATGGCGGCCTTTATTCTTTCTGCCGCCACGTTATACGGTAAACGCATTTCTCAGACGGTAGACCCGACGGTAATGACAGGATATCAGTTGGGTGTCGGCGGTCTGGCGCTGGTTATCGGCGGCTACGCTTTTGGTGGCACGCTGACCGTACACGGCGCGTCTTCAGTGGCGATTCTGGGCTACCTGACGTTACTCTCTTCGGTCGCTTTTGCGTTGTGGAGTATTCTGCTCAAGCATAACCGCGTGGGGATGATTGCGCCGTTTAACTTCCTGATCCCGGTTTCGGGGGCGGTACTGTCGGCGATATTCCTCGGCGAAAACATTCTCGAATGGAAATATGCGCTGGCGCTGGTGCTGGTCTGTTCCGGGATCTGGTGGGTGAACAAGGTGAAGCGCTGACGCTTCACCTTGATGTCTGATGCGCTGTGTTTATCAGGTCTACAGGTGTGCCGGTTAACGGGCGCGAATAAAACTGCCGTTAGGTTGTCGAGTAAACAGTACCTGCTGACCATTACCGGTATCAATGGTTAATCCCGTTACCACGCCGTTGGCATTCTGCCTGATTTGTACCATCTGGCCGTCTTTCAGGTTGCTCAGCGGTTTTCCGGCACCTTCAACCTGCGCCATTGCGTATACATCGGTTGGCGGGAGGTTATGGTCACGGAATACCTGCGCCAGCGTTTTGCCCGAGTCTACGCGATAGGAGCGCCACTGCTGCTCAATTCCACTATCCTGTTGGAAAGGTTGCGTCTGCGGCTGAGATTGCTGAGCCTGCGGCTGCGCGTCTGGTTCTCCTTCCTGGATTGGCTCTGGGGCAAGCGGAGCGACCTGGCCCGGATCGTTTTGCGGGGCGACCAACTGTGCCTGCAGTTGAGCTTCGGTCGGTGGCTGCGACTGTGACTGTAAATCCAGCTGGGCAGTACGCGTAACCACAGGGGCATCGCTGGTGTCACTGGAGGGCAGCAGGAAGCCTATCACCAGCACGATAGCAGCAATTATAATGCCGCGTCGGTGCATAGGCGGTAGCGGATCCATAATGCGAAAATTGTCCGGTGCATGCCAGATTTTCGCCAGGGTTGGTTTTAATTCAAAGCGCCCGGGCATGGCTTTCCTCCTGCTCCGCGTCTCGTTCCTCGATCATAGAGTATAGATGGCTAATGCTATGATGTTCGTCATATTACCCGCTTTCGTGACGTCAACGCGGGGTATTCCTATTGTTTATGTTTCCTCGCGATTTGTCATCTGTTCCCGAGACAAAGTTTTACCGGATGCGGCATGGCTGATATGCTGCCCGCTACTTTACATCCGATGAAAGGAAATATGATGGCTAACCCGACTTTTGACACTATCGAAGCGCAAGCAAGCTACGGCATTGGTTTGCAGGTAGGACAACAGCTGAGTGAATCCGGACTGGAAGGACTGTTGCCTGAAGCGCTGGTAGCGGGTATCGCTGACGCGCTGGAAGGTAAGCACCCGGCAGTGCCGGTTGATGTTGTGCATCGCGCACTGCGTGAAATCCACGAACGCGCTGATGCAGTTCGTCGCGAGCGTTTCCAGGCTATGGCGGCTGATGGCGTCAAATATCTGGAAGAAAACCGTGAGAAAGAGGGTGTGAACAGCACTGAATCCGGTTTGCAGTTCCGTGTTCTGACTCAGGGCGAAGGTGCTATTCCAGCGCGTACTGACCGCGTTCGCGTGCACTACACCGGTAAACTGATCGACGGTACCGTGTTTGACAGCTCTGTCGCACGCGGCGAACCGGCTGAATTCCCGGTTAACGGCGTGATCCCTGGCTGGATTGAAGCGCTGACCCTGATGCCGGTAGGTTCCAAATGGGAACTGACTATTCCTCAGGAACTGGCTTACGGCGAGCGTGGCGCTGGCGCGTCCATTCCTCCGTTCAGCACGCTGGTGTTCGACGTTGAGCTGCTTGAGATCCTGTAAGCAGTGACTTCTGTTCCCTCCGAGGCCGGGGGGAACAAAAAAATAGCGTGAAAAGCTATAGTTACGTGGTTGTCGATATTTTATTTTGCAAATGCCTCGTTAGCGTGTATTTTTGTGAGCTGATTCGCGCTATCAGAGTGATATGACACTCACTTTAAACATTAAATTAACATTATATCTAAATCTTAGTATTCATCCCGCCAATTCTTACCTAATATCGATGAGTCCTGATAATCAGGAACGTCGTATCATAGACACACTAAAGGCCGTAGAGCCTGAACAACACAGACAGGTACAGGAAGAAAAAACATGGTAGATCAGGTAAAAGTCGACGCCGCTGAAGAGGCTTCGTCTGAACAGTCGCTACGGCGCAATCTCACAAACCGTCATATTCAACTTATTGCTATTGGTGGTGCTATTGGTACCGGCCTGTTTATGGGCTCTGGTAAAACCATCAGCCTCGCCGGACCGTCGATCATCTTTGTGTATATGATTATCGGTTTTATGCTGTTTTTCGTGATGCGTGCAATGGGTGAATTGCTGCTCTCGAATCTGGAGTACAAATCTTTTAGTGATTTCGCCTCTGACCTGCTCGGGCCATGGGCCGGGTATTTTACCGGCTGGACTTACTGGTTCTGCTGGGTTGTTACCGGGATGGCAGACGTTGTCGCCATTACGGCGTATGCGCAATTCTGGTTCCCCGAACTTTCAGACTGGGTCGCCTCGCTGGCGGTGATCGTGCTGCTGCTGAGCCTCAACCTTGCCACTGTAAAAATGTTCGGTGAGATGGAGTTCTGGTTTGCGATGATCAAAATCGTCGCCATCATCGGCCTGATTGTCGTTGGTCTGGTGATGGTGTTGACGCACTTCCAGTCGCCAACCGGCGTTCAGGCATCGTTCACGCATCTGTGGAATGACGGTGGCTGGTTCCCGAAAGGTCTGAGCGGCTTCTTTGCTGGCTTCCAGATAGCCGTGTTCGCGTTTGTGGGTATTGAGCTGGTGGGAACGACCGCAGCGGAAACCAAGGACCCGGAGAAATCTCTGCCGCGCGCCATTAACTCGATTCCGATCCGTATCATCATGTTCTACGTTTTTGCGCTGATCGTGATTATGTCTGTAACACCGTGGAGCTCGGTAGTGCCAACCAAGAGCCCATTCGTTGAACTGTTTGTGCTGGTCGGGCTGCCTGCCGCGGCGAGCCTGATCAACTTTGTGGTGCTGACTTCAGCTGCCTCTTCCGCAAACAGTGGCGTGTTCTCTACCAGCCGTATGCTGTTCGGCCTGGCACAGGAAGGCGTAGCGCCTAAAGCATTTGCCAAACTGTCTAAACGCGCAGTTCCGGCGAAAGGTTTAACCTTCTCCTGTATCTGTCTGCTGGGCGGCGTGGTGATGCTTTACGTGAACCCGAGCGTGATTGGCGCGTTCACCATGATCACCACCGTGTCGGCGATTCTGTTCATGTTCGTCTGGACCATCATTCTTTGCTCGTACCTGGTGTACCGCAAGCAGCGTCCGCACCTGCATGAAAAATCAATCTACAAGATGCCGCTAGGCAAGCTGATGTGCTGGGTATGTATGGCGTTCTTCGTCTTCGTACTGGTACTGCTGACGCTGGAAGATGATACCCGCCAGGCGCTGATCGTGACGCCGCTGTGGTTCATCGCGCTGGGTCTGGGATGGTTGTTTATCGGTAAGAAACGTATGGCAGGTATGCGTTAATTTTAGTGCCCGGTAGCGCGATGCTTACCGGGCCTGAATTCCGTAGGCCGGATTCGCGTTAGCGCTATCCGGCGATATCTTTACTCCCCGGCGAGAGCTCGCGGGAACAACACATTATTTTCCAGACTGATGTGTTCCATCAAGTCGTCGATCATCTCGTTAATGCCGTTATACATGGCTTTCCAGGTGGTGCAGGCTTCTGGCGGCGGCGTCACGTTATGGGTGATGTGTTTGATCACTTCGACCAGTTCACCGGCATCGTCATGTTCGCTTTCCATCACGCTGATTGGTCCCATCGCCTGGCTACCCATGCCCTGTTTGATCATCGGGAACAGGATCTGCTCTTCTTTCATCATGTGGCTGGACAGCTCTTCATGCAGCATGGTCAGGTTTTTCGCCAGACCGCGTGGTACGTTCGGTTTATCTGCGTGAACGCGTTCAACTTTCGTGGCCTGCAGAATCAGTTCCGGCAGCTGTTCGCGGTGTCTGTCGTGATAACGCACGATGATATGATCGATGATTTCAGCCAGTGCCACGGTACGCCAGTCTTTCTCCAGCGGCTGTTCAGCCAACTGCGCGAGCTGTGCCTCAATAACGTCTAAATCCAGCTCTTTACGCGCAGCAGCGCGTGCCAGCGTTTGCTTACCGCCGCAGCAGTAATCCATATCGTATTTACGAAACAGGGCCGAAGCGCGAGGAATAGAGAGCGCCAGTTCACCTAAAGGTTGATCGCGATAAGACATTGCCGTTACCTCATTCTCAATAATATAAGATGTATATTAAATGCAACTTATAGCGAAGGATATAACCCTTTCGGGGTGGGGTGTTTTGTAAGGAATGTCACGAAAATTTCTTGTTTCGTTAAGGTGCTGAATCTTATTAGAAAGGAGAGGGGCGGCGAAAAAAGCCGCGCGACAGGATTAAATAAGCGCACGCCGCTGCCGATAGTTAGACCTCAGACAATACCTGCATAATAAAAGGCTACAGATGTTTAAACGAATCAAAGTGATAACCTTACTTATCACCGTGTTACTCGCCCTGGGCGCGATGCAGCTCATCTCCGCGGGCGTCTTTATTGGCGCGCTCAATAACGATAAGCAAAACTTTAACGTCTCTCAGCTTTCCAGCCAGAACGTGGCCGAGTTTACCGATGCGTGGATTAGCCTGAACCAGGCTCGCGTCACGCTCAACCGGGGCATGTTGCGTTTACAGGGAACGATGGCTAGCGAGATTAACGGCGGTCAGTTGAAGGAACTGGTGAACACGGCAAATCGCCTGTTGGCCGAATCGAAAGAGCATTACGATAAATACTACGCCCTGCCGGAAACGCCGGGGCTTGATGAACATCTGGCCGATCGACTGGAAGAGCAGTACGGCATCTATTCTGCGACGCTGGCTAAAATGAACGCGCTGCTGGCTGAAGGTAAGCTGGAAGAGATGTTCAAGCAGAATGCCGAGCAAAAGCAAACGGCCATGCAGGAAGTCTATCGGGAATGGCGTAGCGCGCAAACGGCGCTGGCCACTGCCGGAGTGCAGGACAATGAGAGTGATTACCAGAAGATAATCTGGCTGTTATCCGCCGTGATGCTGATTGTCGTCACCGTGATTATCGCCAGCTGGCTGGCAATGCAGCGAGTGCTGCTCAAGCCTCTCCACGAAGTGATGGGGCATATTCGCCACATTGCTGCGGGTGATTTGACGCACAGCATCAACGCCGATGGCAGCAATGAGATGGCGCTGCTGGCAGTCAACGTTCGCGACATGCAGCAGGCGCTGGCGAACACAGTCAGCGTGGTGCGTGACGGGGCTGACACCATCTATACCGGCGCAGGTGAAATTGCCGCCGGCAGTAACGATCTCTCTTCACGTACCGAGCAGCAGGCCGCCTCTCTGGAAGAGACTGCTGCCAGCATGGAACAACTCACCGCTACCGTGAAGCAGAACGCGGATAACGCGCGTCAGGCGACCAGTCTGGCAAAAAATGCCTCACAGACGGCGCAGAAAGGCGGAACCGTGGTTGATGGCGTAGTGCGTACGATGGATGAAATTGCCACCAGTTCCAGCAAAATCGCGCAAATTACCAATGTTATCGACGGCATTGCCTTCCAGACTAATATTCTGGCGCTGAACGCGGCAGTAGAAGCGGCACGTGCGGGCGAGCAGGGGCGTGGGTTTGCCGTGGTCGCTGGCGAGGTCCGTACACTGGCACAGCGTAGCGCTCAGGCGGCGAAAGAGATTAAGGCGCTGATTGATGACTCGGGGAATCGGGTAAATGCCGGTACGGCGCTGGTGCATGAAGCGGGTGAAACGATGGCGGAAATTGTGAGCGCCGTGACCCGTGTGACCGACATCATGGGCGAGATAGCCTCGGCTTCTGATGAACAGAGCCGGGGTATCGATCAGGTAGGTCAGGCGGTTGCCGAGATGGATCGCGTGACGCAGCAAAACGCCTCGCTGGTGGAGGAGTCAGCTTCCGCCGCCGCCGCGCTCGAAGAGCAGGCAGCACGACTGAATCAGACCGTAGCGGTGTTTAAAGTTTAACGTCTACTCCGGCCTACAAAATAATATCTTGTAGGTCGGATTAGCGCAGCGCCGTCCGGGCCATTATGATTGTGGAACCACGACGACGCTTGGTTTCTGTGGTTTGGCTCTGACGGCTATGACCACCCCAACAATCAGCAGCGCAATGCCGCTTACCGTCAGCAGCGGCGGGAATTCCTGGCGCAGGATAAAGGTGTACACCAGGCCAGCCAGCGTTTCGAAGACAATCAGCGGGCCGAGGATCACCGTCGGCAATTTTTGGCTGGCGACGTTCCAGCACAGTGCGCCAACCCACGAACACAATACCGCAATCGCTATCATCAGGCCGATAAACACGCCCGGACGCGGGCCGAAGGGCAGGGCAAAGTCCGGCGTTTGCCCGTTCAGCCACAGGCAGGCTGCAATATAACCGAGCAGAGAAACAGGCAACGTTACCAGTGCCTGGGCCGTCGCCCACATCATCGGGTGCTTATCTGGATTCTCGCGCAGCCAGCGGGCATTACGCAGCGCATACCACGCCCAACACACTACCGAGATCAGCGCCAGCGCGATTCCAGAACCATAACGCCAGCCGCTAAAGTCGGGTAAGCCTTGATTCAGCTCCGAGATATTCACGCACAGCAGACCGATACCAATCAGCACCAGCGCAGGCGACAGACGCCACCATGATAATTTGCCGTCGCGCTGGCTGTAGAGCAGGTTAGCGAAGACCGGGATCACAACCGGCAATGTACCAATAATCATCGTTGAAACCGGCGCGCCAGTGCGCTGGATGGCGCTTGCCAGGCAAACGTAATAAATCAGATTACCCATCATCGTTAGCGCCAGCGCAGTGACCCAGTCTTTACGCGTCAACTGACGCAAGCGCACACGTCCCAGCCAGGCAATCGGCAACGCTATCAGCCCCAGCGCCAGATAGCGCCCCATCGACTGCAATACCGCCGTGTATTCCGGTACGATCAGCGGCCCAACAAAAATTAATCCCCACATCAGCCCAGCCAGCAGGGCATACAACACGCCGCTAATCATTTTTGACATCCACATCGCTTAACAATAAGTCGAGTGTAGGCAGGAAAAATGCAGCCGTATTGTATGAGATTGCTGTTCAACGCCGGACGACTTGTTTCTGATAACGTACCGGCGTAATACCGTAGCGATGGGTAAACGCGCGGGTGAGATGCGACTGGTCGGTGAGGCCGGTTGCGGCAGCGACCTCCGCGGCGGGCATTCCGTGAGTGAGAAAACCTTTGGCTCGCCACAGGCGGATAGCCATCAGCATCTGGTGCGGCGTGACGTGGAAATGAGATTTAAACTGGCGCTGAAAATGCCAGGGACTCAGCGCTGCAACCCGCGCCAGTTCGTCGAGCGTGACCGGGTGCATATAATTATCGTGCAAATACTCACGTACCCGCTCAAAGCGATGCGCTCCCTCCGGTAATACCGGCGCATGGCGGGCCAGCGGCTGGAACGTGTCGATCAGATCGAGTAATAACCCTTTTTGCGCCAGCGGATCCTCAGTGTTCCACAGGCCATGGATCAGCGAGCAGATCTGGCGCGAGCGTAGCGGATCGTGACGCGTTACGTCATGAAACCACCAGTGGCGGATCCCGGTGACTTCTTCCAGAAGCTCGGGCTCAAGATAGATCATCCGATAGCGCCAGCCGTCGGCGGTTTCCGCTTCGCCGGTATGTAGCTCATCGGGATTCATGGTGACGACGGAATGGGCGGGGGCCACGTACTGCGTGCCGCGATAGCGAAAACGTTCGGCTCCGGCTTCTATCGCGCCAATACCAAATGCTTCATGGGTGTGGGGTTCAAGGCGTAACGCGAGATGTGCGCATGATACAGCTCAACGCCCGGCACCTGTGCCAGATGGCGAAAGCGGGCGCTGTCTTTCTCATCAATAAACTGCTCAGGTACACCTTGCACGTATTCTCTCCCCACGCATCATCATGTCATTATCAGAGAGGATGCGCGGGGATGCCACCACAATTAACTAATTTTTAACACTTACACGATGCCTTTGACGCTGTCTGCCAGCGACGTGGTTGGGCGACCAATCAGTTTGCTCAGCGTATGGCTGTCGTCGAAGAGGCCACCTTTAGAGGCACCAACGTCTGAGTCAGCCAGCATGTCCGCCAGTCCGGCAGGCAGACCAACACCTTTCAGCGCGGCGGCAAAATCAGCTTCGCTCAGATTTTGATACACCACTTTTTTACCGCTCTGTTTTGCCAGTTCGGCCGCCAGCTGGCTCAGGGTCCAGCCTGCGTCGCCCGCCAGTTCATAGATTTTACCGGCATGACCGTCTTCACTGATGACGCGCGCGGCGGCAGCGGCATAGTCGGCACGGGTCGCCGAGGCGATTTTGCCTTCTCCCGCCGCCCCAATAAACACGCCGTGTTCCAGCGCGGCTGGTGCGCTGGCGAGATAGTTTTCGGTGTACCAACCGTTACGCAGTAGCGCGTACGCGATACCGGATTCAGCCAGCATCTTCTCGGTTGCGACATGCTCATCAGCCAGCCCCAGCGGGGAGCGATCGGCGTGCAGCAGGCTGGTGTAGGCGATAAATTTCACGTGGGCCGCTTTCGCCGCGTTAATCACGTTGCGATGCTGCGGGGCACGTTGTCCCACTTCGCTGGAGGAGATTAGCAGTAACTTGTCTATCCCCTGTAAGGCCGTGGTAAAGGCAGCTTCATCACTGTAATCCGCCTGCCGAACGGTAATGCCCTGCTGGCTAAGCGCCGTCGCTTTAGCAGGATTACGCACAATAGCCACAATCTGGCTGGCAGGAACGGTTTTCAGTAGCGTTTCAATAACGTGTTGGCCCAGTTGGCCAGTGGCACCAGTAATCGCGATCATAGGATAACTCCTTTGGTATTGGTCTTGTGTTTAATCACATTAACACCTAAACTTACTTTTAGTAAGTACGTACAAAAAGGTTAGTATGAAAATGACAGCTTTGACGCTCTCCCAGCAATTACGTGATGGCAACTTGTTTGCCGAGCAGTGTCCCTCCCGCGAGGTGTTAAAACACGTCACCAGCCGCTGGGGTGTATTGATTCTGGTGGCGCTGCGCGACGGTACGCACCGTTTCAGCGATTTGCGCCGTAAGATGGGCGGCGTCAGTGAAAAAATGCTGGCGCAATCCCTGCAGGCGTTAGAACAGGACGGGTTTATCAATCGGGTGTCATATCCGGTGGTACCGCCGCATGTGGAGTATAGCCTGACACCGTTGGGTGAGCAGGTGAGCGAAAAAGTCGCAGCGCTGGCGGACTGGATAGAGGTGAATTTGCCGCAGGTTTTGGCAAATCATACCGTTAAGAACGAAGACGTCCCGACATCAGCGTAAACGACCCTGTCGGGATTGCCGGATGGCGCAGTGCCACCCGGCGTGGTCTTACTTACTCAAATCCAACTGATAAATGGCGAAGCCGATGTCATCGGTAGCGACTTTCTTCAGTGGATACTGGCCTTTCTCTTTGATAAACGCAGCGGCTTTATCAGACGGTGATGTTTCAAAGCGAATATCCAGTTGTGTCTCGCTGTGAATCGGCGCCAGACGCCAGTTGTTATCTGCCGCCGGATGAATTTCGCCTGCGCTCTTTGTCTGGGAACCTATCCATGCTGCCAGCACCGAGCGGTTTTCATCTGGTGATGCAAACGCGATGTGGCTGTCGCCGGTCCCGGCAAACTTACCGCCGTAGGCGCGGTAGTTGTTGGTCGCGACGAGGAAGGTTGCGTTCGGATCGATCGGTTTGCCGTTAAAGGTCAGATTTTTAATACGCTCCGCTTGCGGGTTAATCGTCTGGCATTCACCGTCATAGCGAGCGGGTTGTGAAACATCAATCTGATAATTCACGCCGTCAATCACGTCGAAGTTATAGGTACGGAAGCCATCCCAGTTAATTAACGACTGTGGTTTGCTGCTGTGGATATCAATCTGATTAAACTGCCCGGCGGAACATTCCAGCCACTCTTTCACCTCTTTACCGCTGGCTTTCACCACGACCAGGGTATTGGGATAGAGATACAAATCAGCGGCGTTACGGAAGGTAAGCTGACCTTTTTCGACTTCGACAAAGCTGGCCGGATCGTTCTTGCGTCCACCGACTTTAAACGGCGCAGCGGCGGAAAGTACCGGTAGTTTTGCCAGGTCCGGATCGCCCTGGATAAAATGTTCCACATAGGCTTTCTGCGCGTTATTCACCACCTGCACGGTCGGGTCGTCCTGAACCAGCGCCAGATAGCTGTACATGTTGTCGGCAGATTTACCGATTGGCTTGCTGACAAATTCACGCGTGGCATCGTGATCGGCTTTTAGGATCTCAACGATTTTTTGGTCTTCGCCAGCCAGTGATTTTTTGGCCGCGGCGTCATAAATCGGGCGCGCCTGCGCTTTCCCCTGCGTAACCTGCCATTTACCGCTATCGTTATTCAGCACTAAATCCACCACGCCCAGGTGATCGCCCCACATGCCCGGCATCACCGCAGGAACGCCATTGAGCGTACCTGTTGTGATATCTGCGCCTTTGATGTTGGCAAAGTCTTTCCCCGGGAAAACGGCGTGAGCGTGGCCAAACATAATGGCATCCACGCCCGGAACTTCACTGAGGTAGTAAACGGAGTTTTCCGCCATCGCCTGGTATGGGTCGGCAGAAAGCCCGGAGTGAGCAACCACCACCACGACATCGGCACCTTTGGCTCGCATTTCCGGCACGTATTTACGTGCGGTTTCCGTAATGTCATTCACCGTCACTTTGCCGCTGAGGTTGGCTTTATCCCAGGTCATGATCTGCGGCGGCACAAAACCGATATAGCCAATTTTCAGCGTCTGCTTGTTTCCTTCCTGATCGACAACCTCAGTCTCTTTGATCAGATAAGGAGTAAACAGCGGCTTTTTGGTCTTAACGTCGATGATATTGGCGTTAACGTATGGGAACTTCGCCCCGGCTAGCGCGTTGTGCAGATACTCAAGACCGTAGTTAAATTCATGGTTGCCAAGGTTACCCACTGCGTAATCCAGCGTATTCAGTGCCTTATATACCGGATGCGTTTCGCCCGCTTTCAGCCCCTTGGCCGCCATATAATCCCCGAGCGGGCTGCCCTGAATCAGATCACCGTTATCAACCAGCACGCTGTTTTTGACTTCACCACGTGCTGCGTTGATCAGGCTTGCCGTACGAACCAGGCCAAATTTTTCAGTCGGCGTATCTTTGTAATAATCGAAATCCATCATATTGCTATGCAAATCAGTGGTTTCCATTATACGCAGATCGACGGTCGCGGCATTGACGCTGGCTGCAATCAGCGTGGCCAGAAACGTTGCACTAAACTTAATCATCAGGGGCATCCTTTTAAGATCTAAGCCACAAAAGAAAATGTATATAAATCTTCTTGCTTACAGAACTGTGAATCATGACATGAATATAGCGTTTAAAACCGCAGACGCTATCACAGTTGGCGGATCCTTTGGCGATCGGGTATAAGTAAAACAACGAGTTAACACCACGACAGAAACGAGGTGGAGAATGTTAGAACATGTATGCCAGCTTGCACGGAATGCGGGCGATGCCATTATGCAGGTCTACGATGGAATCAAACCGATGGAGATTACCAGCAAGCAGGACGATTCTCCGGTCACGGCGGCGGATATCGCCGCGCATACGGTGATCCTCGAAGGATTACTGGCGCTGACGCCGGATATTCCGGTCCTGTCTGAAGAAGCGCCTCCTGGCTGGGATGTTCGCCAGCACTGGCAGCGCTACTGGCTGGTAGACCCGCTGGACGGTACCAAAGAGTTCATTAAGCGTAACGGTGAATTCACCGTCAATATTGCGCTTATCGAGCAAGGAAAGCCGGTACTGGGCGTGGTTTACGCGCCGGTGATGAAAGTGATGTACAGCGCGGCAGAAGGTAAAGCGTGGAAAGAAGAGTGCGGCGTGCGCAAACAAATCCATGTTCGTGACGCGCGTCCGCCGTTGGTGGTGATTAGCCGCTCGCATGCTGACAATGAGTTAAAAGAGTATCTGCAACAGTTGGGTGAGCACCAGACCACGTCGATTGGCTCATCGCTGAAGTTCTGCCTGGTGGCGGAAGGGCAGGCACAGCTGTACCCACGTTTTGGGCCAACTAACGTATGGGACACTGCCGCTGGCCACGCCGTTGCTGCCGCAGCCGGGGCGCACGTTCACGACTGGCAGGGGAAATCTCTGGATTACACCCCACGTGAATCATTCCTCAACCCCGGCTTCCGCGTCGCTATTTACTGAGTAATTTGTGCAGCAGGGCAATAACCTGCTGCACCTCTTCCTGCGTCAACGCACCATCTTTTGCCCACTGAACGCGTCCGTCCTTATCAAGTACGGCGATAGCGGAGCTCTCTTCATCCAGTTGCCAGGCTTTACGCGCAATGCCATTACTGTCGACAATAAATTGTGACCACGGGTAGAGCTTCTTATTGCTCTCCAGACTGCTGCGCACAAACATACCGGAGCCAGGAATAGCGTCATCGGTGTTGACGATCGTGGTGGTCTGGTATTTGTCGTGCGGCAGGTTGGCCGCCTTGATTGCCTCGATCAGCGTAGCATTTTTCTCTTTGGCGGAGGTGCGTCCGGCAATGTGTTGCACAATTCGCACTTTCCCTGGCAACTGCGCGCTATTCCAGCTTTTGTAGCTAAACTTATCGTTATCGAGAATCAGTTCGCCGCGATCGGCGATCCCCACCGGCGGTACGCGCTGGTTAGTCTCAAACGAATGCGCACCGGCAATCATCGGTAGCAGCAGGCACGACAGCGCCAGCAGTTTTTGTAAGGTCATAGGTTTTCCTTCTTTCTTTATTTTGCAGGTGATCCGACCACTTGGGTCTGGAATTTAATCATATGTGCGATTGATGCTTTTTCCCGCAAGCGCGATGCCAGTTTGCGGACGGGCGCACAAATCCTGCGAAAAATGAAGGCTTATACTGAAGACAGCGAAGCGTTGAAAAGATAATTCTGAATATTTGTAACCTGAAGGTAAATAAACTTATACACGCTGGAAACATGAGCGAGATAGTCTATAGTCATAGGGCATTAAAATTTGCGCCTGAGGATTGTCGGACCGATTGTGGTACCGCAAAGGCGTAATGCTCAGCAGGAGACAACAATGAAAATTTTCCAACGATACAACCCGCTGCAGGTGGCGAAGTACGTGAAGATCCTGTTTCGTGGACGGTTATATATCAAGGATGTAGGCGCTTTTGAATTTGATAAGGGTAAGATTCTTATCCCAAAAGTGAAGGACAAACTGCATTTTTCCGTGATGTCCGAAGTTAACCGTCAGGTCTTGCGTCTGCAAACTGAGATGGCTTGATCAAAGTGCTATGCGGTAGTTAAAAAAACGGCTCCTGAATGGGAGCCGTTGATGTTTCTGCAGGACGTTAAGACGCCTTTGCCTCTTCTTTTGCATCTGGCAGTTTCGGTACCAGTACGGTAGGTTTACTGTCCAGACGCGTCACCAGCAGCTGATCGATCTTGTAGTTATCGATATCCACCACTTCAAATTTGTAGCCTGAATACTTCACCGAGTCGGTGCGTTTCGGGATTTTACGCAGCATGAACATCATAAAGCCGCCGATGGTTTCATAGTTGCCGGACTGCGGGAACTCATCGATATCCAGGACGCGCATAACGTCATCAATCGGCGTACCGCCATCGACTAACCATGAGTTTTCATCGCGCGCCACGATCTGCTCTTCCAGACCCTGACCGACTAAATCGCCCATCAGCGTAGTCATAACGTCGTTGAGCGTGATAATCCCCACCACCAGCGCGTACTCGTTCATGATGACGGCAAAGTCTTCGCCTGCGGTTTTGAAGCTTTCCAGCGCTTCAGAGAGCGTCAGCGTATCCGGCACAATCAGCGTATTGCGGATCTGTACGCCACTGTTCAACGCCATGCTTTGGTTCGCCAGTACGCGGTTGAGGAGATCCTTTGAATCGACATAGCCAATGATGTGGTCGATATCTTCGTTACACACCAGAAATTTGGAGTGTGGATGTTCCGCCACCTTGTTCTTCAGGCTTTGCTCATCTTCGTGGAGATCGAACCAGATAATATTCTCGCGCGAGGTCATGGAAGACGGTACGGTACGGGATTCCAGTTCGAACACATTTTCAATCAGCTCATGTTCCTGCTTACGCAGAACCCCCGCCAACGCACCCGCTTCGACCACGGCGTAAATATCGTCCGAGGTGATGTCGTCTTTACGCACCATCGGGATCTTAAACAGACGGAAGATGTTATTTGCCAGACCGTTAAAGAACCACACCAGCGGGCGGAAGACGAGCAGGCAGAAGCGCATCGGGTTGATGATACGCAAAGCCACAGCTTCTGGCGCAATCATACCGATGCGTTTCGGAGTTAAATCCGCGAACAGGATGAACAGGCCAGTAACCAGCGAGAACGACAGAATAAAGCTTAACTGTTCGGACAGCTCTGGAGTGAAGTACTTCGAGAAAAGGCTGTAAAACGCCGGGGAGAATGCCGCATCACCGACAATACCACCGAGAATAGCGACCGCGTTAAGGCCAATTTGCACGACGGTAAAAAACATGCCGGGGTTTTCCTGCATCTTCAAAACACGTTGTGCGTTTACGTTGCCTTCATCGGCAAGCAGTTTAAGTTTTATTTTGCGTGATGCAGCAAGCGAGATCTCGGATATCGAGAAAAACGCACTCACGGCGATCAGGCAGAGAATGACTAAAATACTGTTTAACATATCTTATCCGACCGTTAAGGCCAGATCCTCGGAAGGGATAAATTGATAAATCCGTGTGAAATACACATTGAAAACCGGTCCGAAGGGAGTGGACCGGCAATTTCAGGAGCTAGTATAGCGTAAGGTACTGTAAAGCCGCCAGAGGGTGGCGATTATCCTTCTGGCGGCAGACAAACGCCAATCCCGCCAATGCCACAGTACCCATAAGGATTTTTATGCAGATACTGCTGGTGGTCGTCCTCGGCATAGTAGAACGGGGTTGCGGTAGTGATTTCCGTTGTAATAGTGCGTTCGTCGCCAGCGGCGGTCATTGCTGCCTGAAAACGCTCAAGGCTTGCCTGTGCCGCGACGGTTTGCTCCGGCGTTAACGGGTAAATGGCGGAGCGATACTGCGTCCCCTGGTCGTTCCCCTGACGCATGCCCTGCGCCGGGTCGTGATTTTCCCAGAACACCTGCAGCAGTTGCTCGTAGCTGATAACATGCGGATCATAGACGACGCGTACCGCTTCGGCGTGTCCGGTATCGCCGGAACACACTTCCCGATAGGTTGGGTTAGGGGTGTAGCCGCCGGTATATCCGGCCGCTGTGCTGTATACCCCGGGTAATGACCAGAATAAACGTTCAACGCCCCAGAAACATCCCATGGCGAAAAAGGCTATCTCCATACCGTCGGGCACGTTGGTCATCGAATGTTGGTTAACCGCATGCAGCGTTGCCACTGGCATCGGGGTGTTGCGTCCAGGTAGGGCATCTGCTTGAGTAACAAGATGCTTTCTATCAAATAAACTCATGGCCGTTCTCCCGAAATCAGTCATTTGGGTTAAGGTTGTAACGAGACGCGTCTTTGCCCACAATAAACGGCGTGAATACGTCTAGAGTTAAACATAAGAAATATTTGGGTTGTCGTCTGTTTTTCAACTCTTATTGTTGATTTTTTGTTAAGCCGAGGAACGGCATAGTATTTTTTTCCAGGGGTGGGAAAAAAGGATATTCAGGAGAAAATGTGCCACATATCCGTCAGTTATGTTGGGTGGGATTACTGTGCTTAAGTGGCTCCGCCGCCGCAGCGAATGTTCGCTTACAGGTCGAAGGATTATCAGGACCGCTGGAGAAAAACGTCCGTGCGCAGCTATCCACGATTCAAAGTGATGAAGTCACTCCAGACCGACGCTTTCGTGCGCGCGTTGATGATGCCATCCGCGAAGGGCTAAAAGCGCTGGGCTACTTTGAGCCAACCATTGATTTTGAGCTGCGTCCGCCGCCGGCGAAAGGACGCCAGGTGCTGATTGCCAAAGTGACCCCTGGTGAGCCGGTGCTGATTGGCGGCACCGAAGTGATTCTGCGCGGTGGCGCACGTACGGATAAAGATTACCTGGATCTGCTGAAAACGCGACCGGCAATCGGCACCGTTCTGAATCAGGGGGACTATGATAACTTCAAAAAATCACTCACCAGCGTAGCGCTGCGCAAAGGCTATTTCGACAGTGAATTTAATAAAAGCCAGCTTGGGATAGCGCTCGAACGCCGCCAGGCATTCTGGGATATCGATTACAACAGCGGTGAACGCTATCGCTTTGGCCATGTCACTTTTGAAGGCTCGCAAATTCGCGATGAGTACCTGCAAAATCTGGTGCCCTTTAAAGAGGGTGAAGAGTACGAGTCGAAAGATTTGGGCGAACTGAACCGTCGTCTGTCGGCGACCGGATGGTTTAATTCCGTGGTCGTCGCACCAGAATTTGATAAAGCCCGTGAAACCAAAGTGCTGCCGCTGAAAGGCGTGGTGTCGCCGCGAACTGAAAATACCATCGAAACCGGGGTCGGTTACTCAACTGACGTCGGTCCACGGGTGAAGACCTCGTGGAAAAAGCCGTGGATGAACTCCTATGGCCACAGCCTGACCACCAGCGCCAGCATCTCTGCGCCAGAGCAGGTTCTTGATTTCAGTTATAAAATGCCGCTATTAAAGAACCCGCTGGAGCAGTATTACCTGGTGCAGGGGGGCTTTAAGCGTACCGATTTAAACGATACCGAGCAGGACTCCACTACGCTTGCGGTTTCCCGCTACTGGGATCTCTCCAGCGGCTGGCAGCGCGCGATTAACCTGCGCTGGAGCCTCGACCACTTTACCCAGGGTAACGTCACTAACACCACCATGCTGCTCTATCCGGGCGTGATGATCAGCCGGACGCGCTCGCGCGGCGGTTTGATGCCAGTCTGGGGCGACTCCCAACGTTATTCTATCGATTACTCCAACACGGCCTGGGGTTCAGACGTTGATTTCTCCGTCTTCCAGGCGCAAAACGTCTGGATCCGCACGCTGTACGATCGTCATCGCTTTGTGATGCGCGGCAACCTCGGCTGGATCGAAACCGGGGACTTCGACAAAGTACCGCCGGATCTGCGTTTCTTCGCCGGGGGCGATCGCAGCATTCGCGGCTACAAATACAAATCTATTTCGCCTGAAGGCAGCGACGGCAAGCTGAAAGGGGCCTCGAAGCTGGCGACCGGCTCGTTGGAATATCAGTACAACGTGACCGGAAAATGGTGGGGCGCGATGTTTGTCGATAGCGGCGAAGCGGTCAGCGATATCCGCAGAAGCGATTTCAAAACCGGTGCCGGGGTCGGCGTACGCTGGCAATCGCCAGTGGGACCCATCAAGCTCGACTTTGCTGTCCCTGTGGGCGACAAAGATGAACATGGTTTACAGTTTTACATCGGTCTGGGGCCTGAATTATGAGTTTATGGAAGAAGATAAGCCTCGGCGTGCTGATTTTTATCCTGCTGTTGTTAGGCACGGTGGCGTTCCTCGTCGGCACCACTTCGGGCCTGCATCTGATCTTCAAAGCGGCGAATCGTTGGGTTCCGGGGCTGGAGATTGGTCAGGTCACCGGCGGCTGGCGGGATTTATCGCTCAAAAATATTCGTTATGACCAACCTGGCGTGGCGGTGAATGCTGGCGAAGTGCATCTGGCCGTGGGGCTTAACTGCCTGTGGGACAGCAGCCTGTGCGTCAACGATCTGTCGCTGAAAAATATCAACGTGGCGATCGACAGCAAAAAGATGCCGCCATCAGCGCCGGTTGAAGAGGAAGAGAGCGGTCCGCTTAACCTTTCCACACCTTACCCAATCACGCTTTCGCGCGTGGCGCTGAACAACATCAATATCAAAATCGATGACACCACGGTTTCGGTGCTGGAATTTACCTCCGGCCTGAACTGGCAGGAAAAAACGCTGACCCTGAAGCCAACGTCATTACAGGGGCTGCTGATTGCCCTGCCTAAAGTGGCGGAAGTGGCGCAGGAAGAGGTTGTCGAACCAAAGATTCAAAATCCGCAACCGGATGAAAAACCGCTCGGCGAAACGCTAAAAGATCTGTTCTCAAAGCCGGTGCTGCCGGAAATGACCGATGTCCATCTGCCGCTCAATCTCAACATTGAAGCGTTTCGCGGCGAGCAGCTGCGCGTGACCGGGGATACGGATTTAACGGTACATAACATGCTGCTGAAAGTGAGCAGCATTGACGGCAACATGAAACTCGATGCACTGGATATCGACTCGAATCAGGGGACGGTAAAAGCCAGCGGCACGGCGCAACTGACCGACACGTGGCCGGTCGATATTACGTTAAACAGCACGCTCAACGTGGACCCGTTAAAAGGCGAAAAGGTGAAGCTGAAGGTCGGCGGCGCGCTGCGTGAACAGCTGGAAGTCGGCGTAAATCTGTCTGGTCCGGTGGATATGGATCTGCGGGCGCAGGCGCGTCTGGCGGAAGCCGGATTGCCGCTCAACCTTGAGGTGGTGAGTAAGCAGGTTTACTGGCCGTTTACCGGCGACAAGCAGTTCCAGGCTGATGACATCAAGCTCAAACTGACCGGTAAGATGACCGACTATACGCTGTCGATGCGTACCGCTGTGAAAGGTCAGGATATTCCTCCGGCTACCATCACGCTGGACGCCAAAGGCAACGAACAGCAGATCAATCTCGACAAACTCAGCGTTGCGGCGCTGGAAGGGAAAGCTGAGCTGAAAGCGCTGGTGGACTGGCAGCAGGCGATCAGCTGGCGCGGGGAGCTAACGCTGGATGGCATCAACACGGCGAAAGCGATCCCGGAGTGGCCATCAAAACTGAATGGCCTTGTGAAAACTCGCGGCAGTCTGTACGGCGGAAGCTGGCAGATGGAGGTGCCCGAGCTGAAGCTGACCGGCAACGTGAAGCAGAACAAGGTTAATGTGCACGGTTCGCTGAAGGGTAACAGCTACCTGCAGTGGACGATCCCGGGCCTGCATCTGGAACTGGGACGCAACAGCGCCGATGTGAAAGGGGAACTGGGGGTCAAAGACCTCAATCTCGACGCGACGATTGATGCCCCGAGCCTGGATAACGCGCTGCCTGGACTGGGCGGTACGGCGAAAGGGCTGGTAAAAGTTCGCGGTACGGTTGAAGCGCCACAGCTGCTGGCGGATATCACCGCCCGGGGTCTGCGCTGGCAGGAGCTGTCCGTCGCTCAGGTGCGCGTCGAAGGCGACGTGAAATCGGCAGAGCAAATCGCTGGTAATCTCAACGTTCGCGTAGAGCGGATTGTACAGCCTGACGTGAATATTGGCCTGGTGACGCTCAATGCCAAAGGTAGCGAAAAGCAGCATGAGCTGCAGCTGCGCATTCAGGGGGAACCGGTCTCCGGGCAGCTCTCCCTGGCAGGTAGCTTTGATCGCCAAGAGCAGCGCTGGAAAGGTGCGTTAAGCGATACCCGCTTCCAGACGCCGGTCGGACCGTGGTCCCTTAACCGCCCTGTCGCGCTGGATTATCGCAATCAGGAACAGAAAATCAGCATTGGGCCGCACTGCTGGAACAACCCGAATGCGGAACTGTGCGTACCGCAAACCATTGATGCCGGTGCACAAGGACGCGCGGTGGTGAACCTTAACCGCTTTGACCTGGCGATGCTAAAACCGTTTATGCCGGATACAACCCAGGCCAGCGGAGTTTTCACTGGCAAAGCAGATGTGAGCTGGGACACCACCAAAGAGGGGCTGCCGCAGGGGCAGGTTACACTGAGCGGACGTAATGTGAAGGTCACGCAAAGCGTGAACGATGCGCCGCTCCCTGTGGCGTTTGAAACGCTGAATCTGACCGCCGACCTGCACAATAACCGTGCCGAGCTGGGCTGGCTGATTCGCCTGACCAACAACGGGCAGTTTGACGGCCAGGTGCAGGTGACTGATCCGCAAGGACGCCGCAGTCTCGGCGGCAACGTCAACATCCGCAACTTCAATCTGGCGATGGTGAACCCCATTTTCTCGCGCGGTGAAAAAGCGGCTGGGGTGATCAACGCCAACCTACGTCTGGGCGGTGATGTGCAAAGCCCGCAACTGCTCGGACAACTGCAACTGAGCGGTCTGGATATCGACGGCAACTTTATGCCGTTTGACATGCAGCCAAGCCAGTTAGCCGTTAACTTCACCGGAACACGCTCAACGCTGGCGGGCGTGGTGCGTACGCAGCAGGGCGAAATTAACCTGAGCGGCGATGCCGACTGGAGTCAGATAGACAACTGGCGGGCGCGCGTTGCGGCTAAAGGCAGCAGGGTTCGTATTACCGTGCCGCCGATGGTCCGCCTGGACGTATCGCCGGACGTGGTCTTTGAAGCCACACCGAGCCTGTTTACCCTCGATGGCAACGTGGATGTGCCGTGGGCGCGTATCGTGGTACACGACCTGCCGGAGAGCGCGGTAGGGGTTTCCAGCGATATGGTCATGCTTAACAACAATCTGCAACCGGAGAAACCGCAGACAGCAGGTATTCCGATCAACAGCAACCTGAACATCCACGTCGGTAACAACGTGCGTATTGACGCCTTTGGTCTGAAAGCGCGTCTGACGGGCGATCTGAAAGTGGTGCAGGATAAGCAGGGACTGGGGCTGAACGGACAAATTAATATTCCGAGCGGACGTTTCCATGCCTATGGTCAGGATCTGATTGTGCGTAAGGGCGAGCTGTTGTTCTCCGGTCCGCCGGATCAGCCGTTACTCAACATCGAAGCAATTCGTAACCCGGAAGCCACCGAAGACGACGTGATCGCCGGGGTTCGCGTCACGGGAACCGCTGATGAACCGAAGGCAGAAATCTTCTCCGACCCGGCGATGTCGCAGCAAATGGCACTTTCCTACCTGCTACGCGGACAAGGACTGGATAGCGAACAGAGCGACAGCGCGGCAATGACTTCAATGCTTATTGGTCTGGGGGTTGCACAAAGTGGTCAGGTTGTGGGTAAAATCGGGGAGACATTTGGCGTAAGCAATCTGGCACTGGACACACAAGGGGTGGGTGATTCATCTCAGGTGGTTGTCAGCGGATACGTACTGCCAGGTCTGCAGGTGAAATATGGTGTGGGTATATTTGACTCCTTAGCGACACTCACGCTACGTTATCGTCTGATGCCTAAGCTATATCTGGAAGCAGTGTCTGGCGTAGATCAGGCACTTGATTTGCTCTATCAGTTCGAGTTTTAGCAATGCGAATATTTGTCTACGGCAGTTTACGAACCAAACAAGGCAACAGCCACTGGATGACCAATGCCCTGTTGCTGGGAAATTTCAGTATCGACAACTACCAGTTGTATAGCCTGGGCCACTATCCAGGCGCCGTTCCAGGAGAGGGAACAGTACACGGGGAAGTTTATCGTATTGATAACGCCACGCTGGCAGAGCTTGACGCTCTGCGTACCCGTGGCGGTGAATACGCACGCCAGTTAATTCAAACGCCGTACGGAAGTGCATGGATGTACGTGTACCAACGTCCGGTTGATGGCTTAACGCTGATTGAAAGCGGTAACTGGTTAGACCGAGACCAGTACTGATATGAACACGCCACCCTCGGGTGGCGTTGTTTTATTCTGGATTCAAAACTCCACGCGCGCGCCGAGGTTATAGCGGCGTCCTTCCACCTGTGCGGATTCGTTCCACGCGGTTGTCAGTTTCGGATCCTCATCCAGCACGTTGTAGACCCCAGCCATCAGTTGCGTGTGCTTATTGAGCTGATAACGTACGCCTACGTCCACCATCGTGTAGTCATCGTATTTATAGTTATTGCCGCTGTTGCGGTTACTGCTGCGATAATTCACCGTACTCCATACGTCCAGGCTTTGCGTTGCCGCCCAGTTCAGCGACAGATTCGCCATATGGCGCGGATAATCGTTTAGCGCGTAGCCTTTGTTAACGCCGCTTTTTTGTTCGCTGTGGTTCCAGGTGTAGTTAGCGTTGGCTTTTACATCGGCGGTAATCTGCCAGTCGGCATTCAGTTCTATACCGTATACATCCGCCTCGCTGACGTTGAAGTATTTACTGACGGAATCCGCGTTGTAGCCGTTGACGGAGCACTGGTTCGTCGACGTGGTTTCACAAATAGTTTGTTCAGCAATTTTGTCTTTGAACTGCGTATAGAAGACGGTGCTGTCGACCGATAGCGCATCTCCCGTCCAGTAGAGGCCAAGTTCAGAGTTAACGCTTTGTTCAGGTTTCAGGTCGTCGTTACCAACGGTGAGGAAGGGATAAGGTACGGTTGAGCCGTAAGGGGTTACGAAGTTGCTGGACGTCGCACGCAGCTCCGGTTTTTTATAGCCTGCGGAAACGCCGCCTTTCAGCGCCCAGTCATTGCTAAAGGCCCAGTTACCGTACATTTTCGGCGTAATATGTGTGCCAAAATTGTCATCCTGGTCCATCCTCGCTGACGTGGTCAGGATGAAATCGCCAATGCTCCAGCCGTCTTCAGCAAACAATGCCCAACCGTTACGGCTGATTTTGGTCACCGGGTCAGATCCGGGCAGCGTTTTGTTGGCCACATCAAAGCGGTCATTCAGCTCTTCGCGCGTGAAATTCGCCCCAACGGTCAGTTTATGGGTGTCGAGCGTGAAAGTGGTTTGCGAATTGGCGACGTAGTTCTCCATCTGCACATACTGCGGGGATTGTCCGTCATAAACGTACTTCGAACGGCCTTTTTCATAGTTTATGTAGTTGGTCGTCGCGATGGTGTCGTCTGCATACCAGCCGGTATGCGTCAGGGTGGCGGCGTTACGATCGAACAGCCATGACCACGGCGCACCGCGTTTCTGGGTACGGTTTTTTTCCTGCTCACCGGTGACCACGTTGAGATCGAACAGGTTATTCTCGCTGGCGGCCAGGCCCAATGTCATATCAACGGATTTACGATTGTGTTTGCCAAAATAGTTATTGCGATCGTCATCGCGACGGTCAAGCCAGTCGGCCGCCACGCTAAGGCCGAGAACATCGGGCACAATCGGCCCCATGGTAAACAAATTCATCTGGCTGGTATTACCTAAATACTGGTGTTCCTGCAGCCAGGTATTGGCAGCAATTGCCGTGGTCCACTCTTTTGCGCCGTACGGTTTTTTGGTAATGACGTTAACCACACCGCCGATGGCGTCTGAACCGTACAGCGAGGACATCGGCCCACGGATAACTTCAATACGCTCAATGGCCTCCATTGGCGGTAAGAAGTTGGCTTCAGTACCAATATCATGTCCGTAAGGGCGAGATTCACCGGTATTTTGTTTGACGCTGTTGACCATAAAAGCGGTATAGGACGGGTCCATGCCGCGGATCATAATGCTACCGGCGTTCATGCCACTGCTGTTGGTGACCGAGACGCCGGGAAGGTTTTTAATGGCTTCACCGATGCTACGGTCCGGCTGAATATCCAGCGTGTTACGATCGATAACTGAAATAGTGGCCGGCGCTTCGCGTTTTTGCTGCGAGAATCCGGATGCGGTGATCACCATTTCATCTTCGCTAGTGCGTGAGGTCTCGGTGAGTTCTTCTGCCTGGGTGGGGAAAATAACACCGCCTGAGAATGCAACGATCCCTGTCAGCGTAATAAGTTGACGCGTTTTCATAATATAGACACCTGAAAAGTAAAAAATAAAAACATCACCTTGCAGCTCAAAAAAGCTGCAAGGTGCAGATAGTTTTTTAATTATTAATATTTAGAGAGATCGATTTTCAGCACGTAGTCGGGCTTCACACCTGTCATTTTTTCCGACTGTTTGACGCTGACGTACAGGGTGTTAGCATCTGCCGAGAGCGCCAGACTGTTAGGTAAGGCATTGGTTTCAATGCTTTGTTTTACCTGATAGGTCTTGCTGTTCACAATGCTGATGCGTTTAGCATTACGGTGGGTGATATAAACTTCCTGGCGTTTTTCGTTATATATCACTGCCAGCGAGTTAATAACCTTAATTGGTGCAATAACCTTACCGGTATTAAGATCAACAACCAGTACGTCCGCTAAATCCGGATCGGTCAGGAATGCGCGGTTATTTTTTGCATCCAGGGCAATATTCAGGAAAAAATGTTTTTTATCTGGCTCAATGGTAAAGCGATTAATAATTTGATGGTTGGTGGTATCCAGCGTAATAAGTTCGTTTCGGCCATTCACAACATACAGGCGGTTCTTATTTGCATCCACGGCCATGCCGGTCGGGTACTGGCCCATGTTCTCGAGGGTGGCGATTTTCTCGCGCTTTTGTGTGTCCACCACCCAGACTATGCCCTTTTCAGCCACGCCGGAAACGTACAGACGGTGGTGCTGTTTATCGAGCACCATTTCACGCGTATGAACAATATCTTTCGGGTTTTTGGCTTCGCTCAGTTGCAGTATCGCCAGCTCTTTACCGCTGCGGGTATCGACTAGCGTTACTGAACCTTCCAGCGTGTTGCCGACATACAGCACCTGGTTTTCTTCATCCAGCGCGGTGGCAAAGGCACGACGACTGGTGTCGATGACTTCAGTCGTCGTGAGTTTCTCCAGATCGAGTTTGTAGATAAGCCCGCTGGTTTTATCTTTATCAAACGACGGCGACGAGGCGACAAAAAGCGCATTCTGCTGGCTATCAACCGCCAGCTCATACACGCCGTTACCGACATCGCGAGTCAGAAAATCTTTCTCAGGTAGCGTCTGCGCCACGCTGGACAGGCTGGTAAATAACAGCGCTGTGGCGAGTGCCACGCAGGAATAGCGTTTCAGGGACTTCACATTGTGGAGGTTCATTGACTTTTATTCACATTTATTTACATGCTGAGAATGATAATGAGATCTAATATCATTCGCAATTAAGATAAATGAAATGTGACTACCCATTCTGGTAGGTCAAAAAGAAAACAGCGAAGGGGAGAGGTGGTAGAAGTAGAAATTTAAAAACCCTTACTAACCAGAGACTGGCGTTCAGGGTTTTAAGCTAACGCGAACTTACTTCTTCGCGCGCTCGAAAGAAGCAACGATTTCAGCTTTAGCGGCTTCAGCGTTGTCCCAACCGTCAACTTTCACCCATTTGCCCGCTTCGAGATCTTTGTAGTGTTCGAAGAAGTGGGTGATCTGCGCTTTCAGCAGTTCCGGCAGGTCGGTCACATCTTTGATGTGATCGTATTCTTTGCTCAGCTTAGTGTGCGGAACCGCAACCAGTTTCGCATCTTCACCGGATTCGTCAGTCATTTTCAGTACGCCAACCGGACGGCAGCGGATCACTGAACCTGGCTCCAGCGGGTACGGAGTCGGGACAAGAACGTCTACCGGGTCACCGTCCAGAGACAGGGTGTGGTTGATGTAACCGTAGTTGCACGGATAGAACATCGCGGTGGACATGAAGCGGTCAACGAACAGGGCGCCGCTCTCTTTGTCAACTTCGTATTTGATCGGATCTGCGTTGGCAGGGATCTCGATAACAACGTAGATATCTTCCGGCAGATCTTTACCGGCAGGGACGTTGAGTAAGCTCATGTCTGTTTCCTTTAAATAAGCTATGGCAAACAAGTGGCGGGTATTATAGCCAACTCGCGCTGAATGTCTCCGCTTGTTTTCGCTTTCTCTGCGCTCATTTTCTTCTTTTTACCCCTCTCTCGTGACAGAAAAATCCATATCTTCAGCCGCATTTTTCATAGCGGGATGAAAGCGATTACAAAGTTGTGATTAACGTTTTATTTACTTTTTTGAAGTGTGATGTAACGCAATTCGTTACATGCTCAATTGTCTATAGTTTTTTCGCGACGGTTTATTAACCAACAATAATCACCCTACGAGGACGCACTTATGTGGAAGCGCTTACTTTTAGTCACAGCAGTTTCGGCAGCCATGTCGTCTATGGCAATGGCAGCCCCTTTAACCGTAGGATTTTCGCAAGTTGGCTCTGAATCCGGCTGGCGCGCCGCAGAAACCAACGTTGCGAAAAGCGAGGCTGAAAAGCGTGGTATTACGCTGAAAATCGCTGACGGCCAGCAAAAGCAGGAAAACCAGATTAAAGCAGTTCGCTCATTTGTTGCGCAGGGCGTTGACGCCATCTTTATTGCGCCGGTCGTGGCAACGGGTTGGGAACCGGTTTTAAAAGAAGCTAAAGATGCCGACATTCCGGTCTTTTTGCTCGATCGTTCCATCGATGTAAAAGACAAATCTCTCTATATGACCACAGTCACCGCCGACAACGTGCTGGAAGGTAAATTGATCGGCGACTGGTTGATTAAACAGGTGAACGGCAAGCCGTGTAACGTCGTTGAGCTGCAAGGGACCGTCGGGGCCAGCGTGGCCATCGATCGTAAAAAAGGGTTTGCTGAAGCCATCGCCAACGCGCCAAACATTAAGATTATCCGCTCACAGTCCGGCGACTTCACCCGCAGTAAAGGGAAAGAAGTGATGGAGAGCTTTATCAAAGCGGAAAACAATGGCAAGAACATCTGCATGGTTTACGCCCACAACGATGACATGGTGATCGGGGCAATCCAGGCGATTAAAGAAGCAGGCCTGAAACCCGGCAAAGATATTCTGACCGGTTCCATCGACGGCGTACCGGATATCTACAAAGCAATGATTGACGGTGAAGCCAACGCCAGCGTCGAGCTGACGCCGAATATGGCAGGCCCGGCATTCGACGCGCTAGAGAAATTCAAAAAAGACGGCACGATGCCTGAGAAGCTGACCATTACCAAGTCGATCCTCTATCTGCCGGATACGGCGAAAGAAGAGTTAGAGAAGAAGAAAAACATGGGCTACTAGTTTTGCTGCCGGTCTTCCGTAGGCCTGATGGCGTTGCGCTTATCAGGCCTACGAAAAGGCCGTGATTTCGTACCGGAGGAATGCCATGACCACCGACCCCCATCAGGAAATCCTCCGCACCGAAGGATTAAGCAAATTCTTTCCCGGCGTCAAAGCGCTGGATAACGTGGATTTCAGCTTGCGTCGCGGTGAGATTATGGCGCTGCTGGGAGAAAACGGAGCCGGTAAATCGACGCTAATCAAAGCCCTGACCGGCGTTTACCATGCCGATCGCGGCACGATCTGGCTCGAAGGCCAGCCTATCTCCCCCAAAAATACCGCCCATGCCCAGCAGTTGGGGATCGGTACCGTGTATCAGGAAGTGAATCTGCTGCCCAATATGTCGGTAGCGGATAACTTGTTTATTGGCCGTGAACCGCGGCGTTTTGGCCTGCTGCTGCGCAAGCAGATGGAAAAACGCGCGACGGAGTTAATGGCGTCATACGGTTTTTCACTCGACGTGCGCGAGCCGCTGAACCGCTTTTCCGTGGCGATGCAGCAGATCGTCGCCATCTGTCGGGCGATCGATCTCTCCGCGAAAGTGCTGATCCTCGATGAGCCCACCGCCAGTCTTGATACCCAGGAGGTAGAAATGCTGTTCGGCCTGATGCGGCATCTGCGCGATCGGGGCGTCAGTCTGATCTTCGTTACCCATTTCCTCGATCAGGTCTATCAGGTCAGCGATCGCATTACCGTTCTGCGTAACGGCGGCTTCGTTGGCTGCCGTGAAACCCGCGAACTGCCACAGATCGAACTGGTCAAAATGATGCTGGGTCGCGAACTGGATACCCATGCGCTACAGCGTGCGGGCCGTACGTTGCTGAGTGATAAACCAGTGGCGGCCTTTAGCGACTTTGGCAAGAAAGGCACCATCGCGCCGTTTGATCTACAGGTGCGTCCTGGTGAGATCGTCGGTCTCGCTGGACTGCTGGGATCCGGGCGAACGGAAACGGCGGAGGTGATCTTCGGTATTAAACCCGCCGACAGCGGCAGTGCGCTGATCAAAGGCAAAGCGCAGACCTTGCGATCGCCGCATCAGGCTTCGTGTCTGGGGATCGGCTTCTGTCCGGAGGATCGCAAAACGGATGGTATTATCGCCGCCGCTTCGGTGCGGGAAAACATCATTCTGGCATTACAGGCGCAGCGTGGCTGGCTGCGGCCTATTCCGCGGAAAGAACAAAATGAGATTGCCGAGCGTTTTATCCGCCAGCTCGGAATTCGCACCCCCAACGCTGAACAGCCGATCGAATTCCTCTCCGGCGGCAATCAGCAAAAAGTATTGCTCTCGCGCTGGTTACTGACCAAACCGCAGTTCCTGATCCTCGATGAACCTACGCGTGGGATCGACGTCGGCGCGCATGCCGAGATCATCCGCCTGATCGAAACGCTGTGCGCGGATGGTCTGGCGCTGCTGGTGATTTCATCCGAACTGGAAGAGTTAGTGGGCTATGCCGATCGGGTCATTATTATGCGCGATCGCAAACAGGTGGCCGAGATCCCGCTGGCTGAATTGTCCGTACCGGCGATCATGAACGCCATTGCGGCCTAAGGAGACTATGGTGATGCCTCAATCTCTCCCTCAATCCACTCCGCCGCAACGGCGATTCCGCTGGCCAAAGGGCATGCCACAACTGGTGGCGCTACTGCTGGTGCTGCTGGTGGATAGCCTGGTCGCGCCGCACTTTTATCAGGTGATTTTGCAAGATGGTCGGCTGTTCGGTAGCCCGATTGATATTCTCAACCGTGCCGCCCCCGTGGCGCTGTTAGCGATTGGCATGACGCTGGTGATTGCCACCGGCGGCATCGACCTTTCCGTGGGCGCCGTCATGGCCATTGCCGGTGCCACCACCGCGGCGATGACGGTGGCCGGGCACAGTTTGCCGGTGGTGCTGCTTGCCGCCTTAGGCTCCGGCATTCTGGCAGGGTTATGGAACGGGATTCTGGTGGCAATCCTCAAGATCCAACCGTTCGTTGCCACGCTAATCCTGATGGTGGCCGGGCGCGGAGTGGCGCAGCTTATCACCTCCGGGCAGATCGTCACCTTCAATTCGCCCGAACTGTCGTGGTTTGGCAGCGGCTCGCTCTTACTGTTCCCCACGCCAGTGATCATTGCCCTGCTAACGCTGGTGGTGTTCTGGTTACTGACGCGTAAAACGGCGCTGGGGATGTTTATTGAAGCGGTAGGCATCAACATTCGTGCGGCAAAAAACGCCGGGGTGAACACGCGCATTATCGTGATGCTCACCTATGTGCTGAGCGGTCTGTGTGCGGCTATCGCCGGCATTATCGTCACGGCGGATATCCGCGGGGCAGATGCCAATAACGCCGGATTGTGGCTGGAACTGGATGCCATCCTGGCGGTAGTCATCGGCGGCGGCTCGCTGATGGGCGGGCGCTTTAATCTGCTGCTGTCGGTGATCGGGGCATTGATTATTCAGGGCATGAACACCGGGATTTTACTGTCGGGCTTCCAGCCAGAATTAAATCAGGTGGTCAAAGCCGTGGTGGTGTTGTGTGTGCTGGTCGTGCAATCACAACGCTTTATCAGCCTGATAAAAGGAGTGCGTGGTCATGATAAAACGTAATTTACCGCTGATGATCACCCTCGGCGTATTTGTACTGGGTTACCTTTACTGCCTGACACAGTTTCCGGCTTTTGCTTCAACCAGAGTTATCTGCAATATCCTGACCGATAACGCTTTTCTGGGCATCATCGCCGTGGGCATGACCTTCGTGATTCTCTCTGGCGGGATCGACCTGTCCGTTGGCTCGGTGATCGCGTTTACCGGCGTATTTCTGGCGAAGGCCATTGGCTACTGGGGTATATCTCCGCTGTTGGCGTTTCCCCTGATTCTGCTGATGGGCTGCGCGTTTGGCGCGTTTATGGGGTTACTGATTGATGCACTGAAGATCCCGGCATTCATTATTACCCTGGCGGGAATGTTCTTCCTGCGCGGCGTCAGCTATCTGGTGTCTGAAGAGTCGATCCCAATTAACCATCCGGTTTATGACATGCTCTCAAGCCTGGCATGGAAAATTCCCGGCGGCGGTCGCCTGAGTGCAATGGGATTGCTGATGCTGGCGGTAGTCGTCATTGGCATATTCCTGGCGCACCGTACGCGCTTTGGTAATCAGGTTTACGCGATTGGCGGCAACGCCACCTCTGCCAACCTGATGGGGATCTCAACCCGCAGCACGACGATCCGTATCTATATGCTGTCGACCGGGCTTGCGACGCTTGCCGGCATTGTCTTTTCAATTTACACCCAGGCAGGTTATGCGCTGGCGGGCGTCGGCGTTGAGCTGGATGCGATTGCCTCAGTCGTGATTGGCGGAACGCTGTTGAGCGGCGGGGTCGGTACGGTGTTAGGAACGTTGTTTGGTGTCGCCATTCAGGGGTTGATCCAGACCTACATTAATTTTGATGGCACATTAAGTTCCTGGTGGACGAAGATCGCGATTGGCATTTTATTGTTTATTTTTATTGCCTTACAGCGCGGCCTGACGGTACTTTGGGAAAATCGTCAAAGCTCGCCAGTAACTAGAGTGGGGACGGCGGCAACACCAAAGTAACATCCTGATTTTTCAATAAACATTTAAATACCTAAACTTTTTCCGGTTGTAGTCGATAGGTTCTGTACAGGTCTGTTTTAACCCTACAACCGGAAATATAACGATGCCAAAATCCCTTTCAATTCGATCAAGTTTGTTGGTGTTATTGTCTCTGCTGACGTTCCTTCTGTTGCTGACCGGCGGTATGGGGCTGTATGCCTCTACCCGTATCATTACTTCGTTGATTTACCACGGTATTATGAGTGCCTCGATGTTGGCTGCCCTCGCATTGCTGGCGGTGATTTGGTTCATGCTGCGAAATAAGTTTCTCAAGCCGCTGGATAATATGGTTGAGCAACTGGAACGCCTGGCGACGGGGGATTTGTCGCCGGTTACCGCGCTGTCGGCCAGCGCCGAATTCAACCGTCTGAACGCGGCAATGGATGAAATGCGCCATGCGCTGGGCGACTCGGTACAGCGTGTCCGCGATGCCAGTTTACAAATTGATATTGGTAGCCGTGAGCTGACGGCCGGGAACCAGCATCTGGCACAACGTACTGAATCGACAGCCACTTCGCTGGAGCAGACCGCCGCCAGTATGGAAGAACTCACGGCGACCGTGAAACAGAATGCGCAGAACGCGGAACAGGCACACCAGTTGGCAAAATCGGTGTCGGATACCGCCGATCGCGGCAGTGAGATGGTGTGCTATGTGATTGAGAAAATGCGCGATATTTCCGGCAGTTCCAGCCGAATCGCCGACATCCTCAGCGTAATCGACGGTATTGCTTTCCAGACCAATATCCTGGCGCTCAATGCTTCTGTTGAAGCGGCGCGTGCCGGTGAGCAAGGGCGGGGCTTTGCGGTCGTTGCGGGTGAAGTGCGTAATCTGGCCAGCCGCAGCGCCGAGGCGGCAAAAGAGATCCGCACGTTAATCAGCGATTCACACACCCACGTGGGAGAAGGCAGCGAGCTGGCGCAGCAGGCGGGCGAAACCATGGATGAGATTGCCAATGAAGTGATGCGCATGACCAAACTGATGCGTGAAATTGCCAGCGCGTCGCAGGAACAGAGTCGCGGCATTGAGCAGGTGAATATCGCGGTGATTCAGATGGATGAAACGGCGCAGCAAAATGCGGCGCTGGTACAGCAATCTTCAGCGGCTACCCGCTCGCTGGAAGAGCAGTCACATGCGCTGCTCGAAGCAATGGCGGCGTTTAAAGTACAAACGGCGTAAGGGATAAATTTGCCGGATGATGGCGTTAACACGTCTCATCCGGCAAAGCGTATTACGCGTCCGGGAATTCGCGGATAAAGCGTTCTACATCTTCAACCATATGGTCGTTACCTACGAAGAAGGAGCGACGCTGGTGCAGGCTTTCCGGGGTGATATCCAGAATGCGATCCTTACCATCGCTCGCTTTGCCGCCCGCCTGCTCGGCCAGGAAGGCCATCGGATTGCATTCGTACAGCAGACGCAGCTTCCCTTGCGGGTGGCTGGCTGTGCTTGGGTACAGGTAGATCCCGCCTTTGAGCAGATTACGATGGAAATCCGCAACCAGAGAGCCAATGTAGCGCGAGGTGTACGGGCGCTGAGTTGACTTATCTTCTTCCTGGCAGAATTTAATGTACTTCTTCACGCCGTTCGGGAATTTAATGTAGTTGCCTTCGTTAATGGAGTACGTGCTGCCTTTCGCTGGGAAGCGCATACGTTCCTGGCTGAGGCAGAATACGCCCAGAGAAGGATCGTAGGTGAAGGCGTGTACGCCACAGCCGGTGGTATACACCAGCATGGTGGAAGAACCATAAACAACGTAGCCCGCAGCAACCTGCTTGTTGCCTGGTTGCAGGAAATCCTCTTCCGTGACCGGCGTGCCGACTGGGGTTACGCGGCGATAAATAGAGAAAATCGTACCGACAGAGACGTTAACATCGATGTTGGATGAGCCATCCAGAGGATCCATCAGCACAACATATTTTGCGTGTTCACAGCCTTCAAAGACGACGATTTCATCTTCTTCTTCCGAGGCAATGCCCGCCACAATGTCGCGCGCCTTCAGTGCAGCTTTCAGTTTTTCGTTCGCGAACAGATCGAGTTTTTGCTGAACCTCTCCCTGCACGTTCTCAGCACCGCTGGCACCCAGGATATCGACCAGACCGGCCTTGTTGATATCGCGGTGGATGATCTTGGCGCCCAGCTTTATTGCCGACAACAAAGCAGTGAGTTCACCGGTAGCATGAGAAAACTCGTGCTGCTTTTCGACAATAAATTCACCTAACGTTTTCATAACACTTTCCCTGCAATTTATGTGGAGTAAAGCGACCGCAACAATATTAACAAATATTTCCATTGTCGCGCTTAGGTGAATCGCGCCAGCAAACTACGGAATATCCTGAAATGCGTTTCTCACTTGCCGGACATGTGCGTAAAATGGCCCCCAGATTAAAAAAGGATAGTGACGTATGCGCATTCATATTTTGGGAATTTGTGGCACTTTCATGGGCGGTCTGGCGATGCTGGCGCGCTCACTCGGTCATGAAGTAACCGGTTCGGACGCCAATGTGTATCCGCCGATGAGTACCTTACTTGAGAAGCAAGGCATTGATCTGATTCAGGGTTACGATGCCAGCCAGCTCGATCCGCAGCCGGACCTGGTGATCATCGGCAATGCCATGACCCGGGGTAATCCATGTGTGGAAGCGGTGCTGGAAAAGAACATTCCGTACATGTCCGGCCCGCAGTGGCTGCATGACTTTGTACTGCGCGATCGTTGGGTACTGGCGGTTGCGGGGACGCACGGCAAAACCACCACCGCCGGAATGGCGACCTGGATCCTCGAAGCCTGCGGCTATAAGCCTGGCTTTGTGATCGGCGGCGTACCGGGTAACTTTGAGGTTTCCGCGCGTCTGGGTGAGAGCGACTTCTTCGTGATTGAAGCGGATGAGTACGATTGCGCCTTCTTCGATAAGCGTTCTAAATTCGTACATTACTGCCCGCGTACGCTGATCCTCAACAACCTTGAGTTCGATCACGCGGATATCTTTGACGATCTGAAAGCGATCCAGAAACAGTTCCACCACCTGGTGCGTATCGTGCCGGGCCAGGGACGCATTATCTACCCGGAAAACGACATCAATCTGAAACAGACGATGGCGATGGGCTGCTGGAGCGAACAAGAGCTGGTTGGTGAACAAGGTCACTGGCAGGCGAAAAAGCTGACCACTGATGCATCCGAATGGGAAGTGTGGCTGGACGGTGAAAATGTTGGCGTGGTGAAGTGGGGCCTGGTAGGTGAGCACAACATGCACAACGGTCTGATGGCGATTGCTGCCGCGCGCCATGTTGGCGTCGTGCCTGCAGATGCAGCTAATGCGCTGGGCTCGTTCATCAATGCCCGTCGTCGTCTTGAGCTGCGCGGCGAAGCCAATGGCGTGACGGTGTATGACGATTTCGCCCATCACCCAACGGCCATTCTGGCAACGCTTGCGGCGCTGCGTGGTAAAGTAGGTGGCACGGCGCGCATCATCGCGGTGCTGGAACCACGCTCGAACACCATGAAAATGGGCCTGTGCAAAGATGACCTGGCGCCGTCGTTAGGGCGTGCGGACGAAGTGTTCCTGCTGCAACCCCCGCATATTCCGTGGCAGGTAGCAGAAGTCGCTGAAGCCTGCGTTCAGCCTGCGCACTGGAGCGGCGATGTGGATGCGCTGGCAGATATGGTGGTGAAAACTGCACAGCCTGGCGATCACATCCTGGTGATGAGTAACGGCGGGTTTGGTGGCATCCATCAAAAACTGCTGGATGGCCTGGCGAAGAAAGCCCAGGCAGAAGAAGAGTAAAAAAATGCCCGGTGGCGCTACGCTTACCGGGCTTACGATCCGTTGTGGGCCGGATAAGGTGTTTACACCGTTATCCGGCACTTTCTCAGGAGCACGATCTCCGTTGCCATCCGGCCTTCTGGTTACGCCATACTTCTCAACGGAATGGGAAGCCTCTATATGGAAATTTATAACTCAGATCGCAGAAATTAATTTCTAAATCATAAAATCTATTTCCGCTTTTCCCTTGCTAATATCCCCTCGAGAGCCAATGTGGCGTAAGTGCCACATAATAAAAGGTGCGCTCCATGCGAAAAAATTTAACCAATAATGAACTGCGAGTTTATAAATTCTGTCAGGAGAACCCTGCTGATGTTTATAAAATGAAAATTCATGAACTGGCAGATCGCGTTTATACTACCGCGCCATCTATTTCTAAGTTGGTAAAGAAATTAGGCTTTAATAATTTCCAGGAGTTTAAGGTCAACATTCGGGACGTATTCTCCAGATCGCAAAACTCGCAGCACCATAACGCGTTTGTTAGCGAATATATACAAGAAATGCAGGATGCTTTAACCAGAGTGTCTGAGAATAAAGTCAAAGTCTTTTGTGATTTTTTGTCCGACTGCAATACGATTATCACCTGGGGATACGGTACATCAGATAGCGTGGCGAACTATGTTAGCTATAATCTGATGGTGCTGGGCTTTAATATCCTCAATGAAACAGACTACACCAACTGTAATGTCCGCAGCCGCTTTCTGACCGCTAACGATTGTATGCTGATTGTTTCCAACTGCGGTGAGTCAGAAATGCTGGAAGAGATAATTTTTAATGCCAGAAAAAACGGCATCAAGGTGGCCGCGATTACCAGCCGGGAAAACTCTACGCTGGCGCTTAAGGCCGATGCGGTCTTGATCTACAAAAATGCCATTATTAAAGATACTGCTTTCGAAAATATAAGCTATCCGATCCAGATAGCCATCGTAGATATTATGCTTTTCCATTTATCCAATGTCAGAAAAGTGTCGTTGAAATTTAATTCAAAAGTAGAAGACTAATGAAAAAACTAAAACTCGTGGTGATTGGCGCGGGTAGTAGCTATACGCCAGAACTGATTGAAGGGGTAATTAAAAACTACCATCAACTTCCCATCTCTCACATCGCTTTTGTCGACGTTGAAATGGGTAAAGAGAAAATGAACATCATTTTCGATCTCACCAAAAGAATGCTTGCCAAAGCAAATTTACCAATTGATGTCATCCAAACTTTTGACCGCAAAACAGCGCTGCTGGGTGCCGACTTCGTGGTGACTCAACTGCGCGTCGGTGGTATCGATGCCCGAATCGTTGATGAAAAACTGCCGAAGTCATACGGTTTTATTGGCCAGGAAACCAATGGCGCGGGCGGGATGTTCAAAGCTCTGCGCACCATTCCGGTCATCATTGAAATAGCGAATGAAATGAAGGCGATTTGTCCAAACGCCTGGCTGATTAACTTCACCAATCCAGCTTCCATGGTGACAGAAGCGGTACTCAAATACAGCCACAACAATCGGGTCATCGGCCTGTGCAATGGTCCTGTCAATATGACCCATCAGGTGGCCGGGCTGCTGAATGCCAACGTAGAGGATTTATACGTCGAGTTCAAAGGCTCCAACCATATGAACTTTATTACCAAAATTTTGCATAACGGCGTCGACCGTACCCGCGAAACCATCGAGATAATCAACGCCGCTGACGTCGATGCACTGAGCTTTAAAAACATCAGCAATGAGCAGTTTAATAAAGAGCTGCTGGCCGCCACCAATCTGATCCCCTCTTCCTATTTAAAATACTACCTCAAGACGACTGAAATGCTGGCCGAGCAGGAAGCAGCCGAGCAATCACGGGGTGAGATCGTCAAAAATATCGAAGCCGAACTGTTTAAAAAATACAGCGACGTTACGCTTCAGGATAAGCCTAAAGAGCTGGAAGCCCGCGGCGGTGCGCTTTATTCCACCGCCGCGCTGAACGTTATTCGCGCTATTTACCTCGACGATAAGAGCATTCAAACCGTCAACGTTCGTAACGGCGGTGCTATCACTAATTTACCGGAAGAGGCGGTAGTTGAAGTGAACTGTGTGCTTACCCGTAATGGTCCGATTCCAATTTGTACTGGCGAGATCCCATCTCCTGCGAAAGGGATTGTTTCCATGATGAAAGACTATGAAGCGCAGATCGTCAAAGCCGCCGCCACCGGCGATTATCAAGCGCTTATTTCAGGCTTTATTTTCAACCCATTATGCTCAAGCGATACTTCGGGTGTGGCGTTAGTCAAAGAGATGCTGCTGGCCAATAAAAAGTATCTTCCTTTATTCGCCAAAAAGATTGAATCACTTTAATAGCGAGAAGAAACGGATGAAATGTACAACGTTTGATACCAATGCCGCGCTGGCTGAACAGGTCGTTAGTGAGCTATCCGCGCTCAAACCACATTCTCGCGTGCTGATCCCCTCCGGTAGCACGCCTCACTGGATTTACGAAGCACTGGCAGCGACACCGTTTGCCGAACGCCTTACCTTCTTTGCGCTGGATGAGTGGGTCAACGTGCCCAGCGAATCAGATGGCAGCTGCCTGAACATGATTAATCAGGACTTTGTGCACAAATGTGCCTATCCGGTGCGGTTAGTCCATTTCAATCCGTTTGCCTCTACGGCACAAAATATTGCCCATTACCAAACCGCGCTCAACGGTGAAGAGTTTGACTATGTAATTCTGGGCGTGGGAATGAACGGGCATATCGGCTTAAACGAGCCGGGCGTGCCGTTTGATGAGGATTATCTACAAACTGAACTAGATGACGTAACAATTAACGTCGCCAGCCATAAATACTTCTCCGGAGATGTCACCCTCACCGAGGGTATTACCGTTGGGCTGAATAAAATCATCAAGGCTGGAAAAGTGATTGTCATCATCAACCACGATACGAAAAAAGATATTTATCAGGAGATTGTTAACGGCGATGCGCACCACACTCAGGTTCCTGCCATCTATATCAAGCAGTTCCCGCAGGTTAATTATTACGTGACAAAAAACCTTATAGGGTAAGCGGGCATGAGCATAACCTCTCTACTCGAACAAAAGATGTTGCCACTGGCCGAGAAAATCTCGTCAAACATCTACCTGACCGCACTAAAAAATGCGTTTATTGCCCTGATTCCCTTTTTGATTGTCGGTTCATTTTTCGTATTGTTAACCAACTTTCCTGTTAACGGCTATCACGAGTTTATGAGTTCGCTGTTAGGGGAAGGCGTGCTGGATAAGCTCAATTACGGGATTAACGCCAGCTACGGATTAATGACGCTGCTGGTGATTATCACCTTCTCAAAGGAGTTAGTTGAAAAGCTTAATCTCAGCCAAAGTTCCGCTATTTTACCGGTGGCGATCTTCTTCTTAATGTCGCCTGGTCATATTACGACAGGATCGGGAGAAATCGTCGCCGATGCTTACGCGCTGATCGACTTTAGCTCTGAATCGATGTTCTTAGGGATTATCGTCACTGTGGTCACCATCAAGGTGGTTCAGTTTCTGGAAAACAGGGCTTTCACCATCAAGATGCCTGCGAGTGTCCCGCCAGAGATTGCCAGGTCGTTTAAATCGCTGGTACCTATCTTCTTAGTGCTACTGTTCTGGATTATCGTCAAGGTGCTGTTTGAGAACACGCCTTTTGGTACGCCGGGGAAATTTATCAGCGTCATGTTGCAACAGCCGTTGCTGTATCTGGGGAATTCCCTCTTATCGCAACTGATTGCTGAGATGATGATCAGTTTCTTCTGGTTCTTTGGGATCCATGGCGACTCTATCATGACATCCGTAATGGGGCCTATCTGGCAAACGCTCAGTGCGCAGAACCTGGCGCAAACTCAGGCCGGGCTGGTAGCGACCAACATCATTACTCAGCAGTTCAGGGATGTCTATTTGATTGCCGGCGGTACGGGCTTTACCGGAGCGCTGTTGATTAGCATCTTTATGGTTGCCAAAAGTACGCGATTAAAGCAGCTCTCACGGCTGGCGGCACCGGCGGCAATTTTTAACATTAATGAGCCGGTTATTTTTGGTTTGCCAATCGTGCTTAATCCGCTGATGCTTATCCCGTTTATCATTACCCCAATGGTGCTGTGTACGGTTACTTATGTGGTTATCGCATTCGGCTGGGTCCCCCCCACCTCTGGTATCTCCATTCCCTGGACAACGCCGATCTTTATTTCTGGTTTCCTCACCACCGGGATTTCAGGCATTGTTTTACAGGCCGTGAATCTGGTTATCGCCACCGCGATTTATACACCGTTCGTGAAGATTTTAGATAAGCAGTATCTGCATGAAGAGAGCCAGTCAGAGAACGCTATGGGCGAAATGCAGCCCCAGCAGTAAGGGCACAGAATCCAGGCCGGATGAAGTATTTACATCATCCGGCACTTTCTGCAGACGAAGAGATTAGATTTCGTTTTCCGCCAGTTCACGCAGATACTGGAAAATCTGACGTGCTGATTTCGGCGGCTTGTTGCCTTCTTGCTCTTTCTTCGCATTGCGAACCAGAGAACGAAGCTGCTGGCGATCGGCGTTTGGCCACAGGTTCAGCACTTCCGCTACCGCATCATCACCTTCGGCGATCAGGCGATCGCGCAGTTGCTCAAGCTTGTGAAACAGTACAACCTGTTGGTTGTGACGGTTTTTCAGCTTGTCCAGTGCCTGACGGATAGGATCAACATCGCGCTGGCGCAACATTTTGCCAATCAGCTGCAGCTGGCGGCGGCGACCTTCCATCTTAATACGCTGGGCCAACTCAATCGCGGCACGTAAATCCGCGTCGAGCGGGATTTTATCCAGCGCGTTTTTCCCCAGTTTTACCAGTTCCACACCCAGGTGTTTTAACTCCTCGGCGTCACGTTTTATTTCACTTTTACTGACCCAGATAATTTCATCGTCTTCGTCTTCGATGTCATCACCGGGAACGTCGTCGAGCCAGTCTTCGGGCTGCTTAGTCATGTCAGGCTCCTTAAAAAAAGAGGCTAATGTTACCAGTTAAGATGCGCACTGAAAAACGGTTCTCTGTTAGACTTCAGAGAAACTCTCTCTACATTATGGCATTTGCGATGAAAGTAATCTCACAAGTTGAAGCGCAGCGTAAGATTCTGGAAGAAGCGGTCTCGACGGCACTGGAATTAGCGTCAGGTAAGTCGGATGGCGCGGAAGTCGCTGTGAGCAAGACCACGGGTATTAGCGTCAGCACCCGTTATGGTGAAGTGGAGAACGTAGAATTCAATAGCGATGGCGCGCTGGGGATTACGGTTTATCACCAAAACCGTAAGGGCAGCGCATCGTCCACCGATTTAAGCCCGCAGGCGATTGCACGTACCGTGCAGGCCGCGCTGGATATTGCACGTTACACCTCACCGGACCCGTGCGCCGGCGTGGCAGATAAAGAACTGCTGGCCTTTGATGCGCCCGATTTGGATCTGTTCCACCCGGCGGAAGTGTCCCCTGACGAAGCTATCGAACTGGCAGCCCGCGCTGAACAGGCGGCGCTGCAGGCCGATAAGCGTATCACCAATACCGAAGGCGGCAGTTTTAACAGCCACTACGGCATCAAAGTGTTTGGTAACAGTCACGGGATGCTGCAGGGCTACTGCTCCACGCGTCATTCTCTTTCCAGCTGCGTCATCGCGGAAGAAAATGGCGATATGGAGCGTGATTACGCCTACACCATTGGCCGGGCGATGGGCGATCTGCAAACGCCGGAATGGGTGGGGGCAGACTGTGCTCGCCGCACCTTATCTCGCCTCTCTCCGCGTAAACTTTCCACCATGAAAGCGCCGGTGATTTTTGCCAACGAAGTGGCGACTGGGCTGTTCGGACATCTGGTCGGCGCGATTGCCGGTGGTTCGGTGTACCGTAAATCCACCTTCCTGCTCGACTCGCTGGGCAAACAAATTCTGCCGGAATGGCTGACTATTGAAGAACATCCGCACCTGCTGAAAGGGCTGGCGTCGTCGCCGTTCGACAGCGAAGGCGTACGGACCGAACGCCGTGACATTATTAAAGACGGTGTGCTGACCCAATGGCTGCTTACCAACTATTCCGCACGTAAGCTGGGACTGAAGAGCACCGGTCATGCGGGCGGGATCCACAACTGGCGAATTCCAGGACAGGGTCTAAGCTTCGAGCAGTTGCTCAAAGAGATGGGCACAGGTCTTGTGGTTACCGAGCTGATGGGGCAGGGCGTTAGCGGCATTACCGGCGATTACTCTCGCGGCGCGGCGGGTTTTTGGGTCGAAAACGGCGAAATTCAGTATCCGGTGAGTGAAATTACCTCGCCGGTAACTTAAAAGAGATGTGGCGCAATATTGTGACCGTAGGCAACGATATTGAAACACGCAGTAATATACAGTGTGGTTCGGTATTGTTACCGGAGATGAAAATCGCCGGGCAATGATACTCGTTAAGGCGTTAATTTTTTAATAATAAAAAAGGAAGTGAGCAATGCGTAAACACCTGTTAGCGATCGTCGCGGCTTCAACGCTGGTTCTTGGTTCTTCTGCGTTTGCAGCCGATCTCGAAGATGACATGGGGATCCTCAACGACAACCTGAAGATCGTCGAAAAAACGGACAATGCGACTGAACTGAAAGACGCGTTGACCAAAATGCGTGCAGCCGCGCTGGATGCTCAAAAGGGAACGCCACCGAAGCTGGAGAGCAAATCCCCGGACAGTGCGGAGATGAAAGATTTCCGCCACGGCTTTGACACGCTGATCGGTCAGATTGACGGCGCGCTTAAACTGGCGAACGAAGGTAAAGTCAAAGAGGCGAAAGCCGTTGCGGAAGACCTGAAAAAAACGCGCAACGAAAACCACAAGAAGTTCCGCTAATCTACTCTTTCCGGCCTGCATAACCGTAGGCCGGATAAGACGCTGCGCCCCTGCATCCCATAAGTAAACGCTATCCCCATCACATTTTTTCATTTTTATCGTCCATTCATTGTTCGCATTTCCTTCCATTTTGCTGCTCACTCTTGCGATCTCAATCACATTCTTCCAGTGATTAATCGTGGTCCCGGCCCTTTTTGCGGCACAGATCACTATCGCTGCGCCCCTTTCCACTTCGAAGTGGAAAACAACTCGCTACAAACTTTTAACCCCCACCGCTAAGTTACCCTCAGAGCCACTAGTGGGGTAAGACGAGTGAATAACGGAGCTGTAATGAATGACATGGGGGAATCGGTGGAACTGGCCGACCGCATGCTGGCGCAGGTGTATGCCTTGCTGCGTGAACGCCACATTATTCCCAACGCTGTACAGGAACAGATGCTGACGTCGCATGTTCGCGCCATGGCGCACCGCTCGGTAACGGGTGAACCCTTACCAGAAGTCGATGCCAGCTTGTTTGATGAAATTTCTGCCGAATCAATGGCGCTTGCCCGTGACGTGGTCGCTGAGTTTGGCAATCTTCCTGAGGAAGAGGCCTGGCTGCTGTCGGTGCACTTCGAAGTCGCGAAAGACAACCTTTAAGGAGCAAAAGATGGAACAGATTACCGTAGTGATTGGCGATCGTCTGGGTAAAGGCCAGAAAGTGGCGGCAGGCGTTGAGAAAGCGGGCGGCCGTGCGGTTGTGGTGCCGGGCGTTGCGGCTGATATGAAGCTGGGTGACGTGATGAAAGCGGAAAACGCCACCTTTGGCATCTCGTTTTGCGGCAGTGGCGGCGCGGGTGCGATTACCGCGCAGACCAAATACGGCTACAAGGCGAAATACGGCATGCGCTCGGTTGATGAAGGGGTCACTGCCATCAACGAAGGTTGCAACGTGCTGGGGTTCGGTTTTATGGACAAAGAAGAACTCGGTGAGCGCCTGGTACAGGCGTGGCAAAAGAAACACGGCGCTTAAGCATGAAAGAACAATTCACCACCACGGTGAGAGTCACTGGCAAGGGCGAGGCCAAAGCGCGCGCCTTTGCCGATGCCCTGAACCACGTTCAGGCTGCGGTGATGAAAGCGTCGCCGCATATCTTACTGCGTATTGAGCCACAGGATGTGCAGGTTGTTCAAGCGCGTGAATCGGTGCGCAAAGAGGCATTTTTATTCCTCTTTTTGCGCCGGGAAAGACGCACCTTCAGCGTGGAGCTGGACGTGACCGTCAACGTAACTGCCATCAATCTCGACAAGGTGGATTTCGTTACGCAACGCTGATTCTTTATTAAAAGGCATAATTATGTTCCTGATAATATTAATAAAATCGCTCATCATCGGCGGCCTGGTTGGCGTCGGTGTCGGCGCTGGGGCTGCACGCATGTTTCATGCGCCTACCACTCAAGGGATGGGCGCGTTTCGTACTCTGGGAGAACTGAATTCCTGCGAAGGGGATCCGGCTTCTCACTTCTCGTTCGGCCTGGGCTTCTTCTTTAACGCCTGGGCTTCCTCCGTTGCGGCGGGGGCGTTCACTCAGGACGTCGACCATCGCATCATCCCCAACTGGGGCGCTGCTGCGCTGATGGTTAAAAACCGCAACGTCGGTGAAACGCTGCACGATCCCAAGCGCATGGCGATTGCCTGCGGCGTTATCGGGATGATCGTCGTGACCTTCCTGAACCTTACGGCGTCATCCGTACCGGAAGCGTTGCAGGTGACTGCCGTCAAGGTGCTGGTGCCTGCGGCTAACCTGCTGGTCAACACCGTGATGCCGGTGATCTTCTGGCTGGCGGCGATCGATGCCGGTAAAAAATCAGGCTTCTGGGCCACCGTCTTTGGCGGCGCGGCGCAGCTGATTATGGGCAACGCCGTTCCGGGTCTGGTCCTTGGCATTCTGATCGGTAAAGGCGTGGAAGAGAGCGGCTGGAACCACGTCACTAAAGTGATGATGGTGGCTATCGTCGCGCTGTTTGTCCTGAGCGGCTTCTTCCGCGGCTTCGACATGAAGATGATCGAATCCTTCCATCTGACCGTGCCTAACTGGCTCGAACTGATCCACAACTCGCTCAGCGGCAAATAACGGAGGCCATCATGGAACAGAATAAAGGTTTTTGGTTCGCTGACTGGTCGTTCCCGATCTTCGTTGGCCTGCTCTCCTCTGGCGTATTTGCCGGAACGCACATGTACTACCTGTACGGTATTGGCGCATTTAACGAAGTCGCTTTTGTGGCGATGCTGAAGGCGGGAATGGACACCGGCTCCTACGGGGCGGTGGCGGCGTTTGGTGCAAGCTTCCTGTTTGCCCGCATCATTGAAGGTTCGCTGGTGGGGATTCTGGATATTGGCGGGGCGATTCAGACCGGGGTCGGGTTAGGTGTTCCGGCGCTGCTGTTGGGCGCAGGTATTATCTTCCCGGTTGCCAACTTCGCAGCGTCGCTGGTCACCGGTCTGGTGATTGGTCTGGCGATTGGCTACATCATTATTCTGGCGCGTAAGTTCACCATCAATCAGAGCGACTCGACCTACGGTGCGGATGTCATGATGGGGGCCGGTAACGCCTCCGGCCGCTTCCTCGGGCCATTGATTATCCTCAGCGCGATGACGGCGTCTATCCCTATCGGCATCGGTTCACTGGCGGGCGCGCTGCTGTTTTACCTGTGGCAGAAACCGATCACCGGCGGGGCGATCCTTGGGGCGATGATCCTCGGGTCCATCTTCCCGATTGCCATTAGCTAACTGTTGATTTGTAGGCCGGATGAGGCGGTTGCGCCGCCATCCGGCAAAGGAGAGAGCGATGTTTGATTTACTCCTGCGCCGTGCGCGCCTCGTTGACGATACGGTGAGCGATATTGCGCTCAAAGACGGCAAAATTGCGGCGTTGGGCGACGTAGATGGCCCGGCGCTGAAAACCATCGAACTTGGCGGCGAGTACTACGTCAGCGCAGGTTGGATTGATTCCCATGTTCACTGCTACCCGAAATCCCCGATTTATCACGACCAGCCGGACAGCGTCGGTATAGCTACCGGCGTTACCACGGTGGTGGATGCGGGTAGTACCGGGGCGGATGATATCGATGATTTTTATACCCTGACCCGGGAAGCGACCACCGAAGTGTATGCGCTGCTGAATATTTCCCGCGTTGGGCTTATCGCCCAGAACGAGCTGGCTAATATGGCCAACATTGACGCCGATGCGGTGCGACAGGCGGTGAAGCGCCATCCTGATTTTATCGTCGGCCTGAAGGCGCGCATGAGCAGCAGCGTGGTCGGTGAAAACGGCATTACGCCGCTGGAGCGCGCCAAAGCGATGCAAGCGCAGAACGGTGACCTGCCGCTGATGGTGCACATCGGCAACAATCCGCCGGATCTGGATGAGATCGCCGAACGCCTGACCGCGGGCGACATCATTACCCACTGCTACAACGGTAAGCCGAATCGTATTCTGACGCCGCAAGGCGAGCTGCGAGCGTCAGTGACGCGGGCGATTTCACGCGGTGTGCGTCTGGACGTTGGGCATGGCACCGCCAGCCTGAGCTTTGCGGTGGCAAAACGCGCTATCGGTCTGGGCATTTTGCCGCACACCATCAGCTCCGATATTTATTGTCGCAACCGTATCAGCGGCCCGGTGTATTCCCTGGCGAATGTGATGTCGAAATTTCTCGCCATTGGGATGTCGCTACCGCAGGTCATTGAGTGCGTTACTGCCAATGCCGCCGATGGTCTGCGCCTGAAACAGAAAGGGCGACTGCAGGTTGGTCTGGATGCCGATTTAACCCTCTTTACGCTTAAGCGCCAGCCAACCGTGCTGGTAGATGCAGAAAACGACAGCCTGCAGGCTGAACAACTGCTGGTGCCGCTTGCCGCAATACGTGCGGGCAAGGGCTATATGACCGAACAAGGGAGCGCGGAACATGCCTTCGATTTTTGAGAAATACAATTTAAAACAGGTGATTAACACCTCAGGCCGCATGACGGCGCTCGGCGTTTCTACGCCACGACCAGAAGTGGTTGAGGCCGCAATGGCGGGGATGAATCAATATTTTGAGATGAAAGACCTGGTCAATAAGACCGGTGACTACATTGCGAAATTGCTGGAGGTGGAAGGGGCAACCGTCGTCTCCTGCGCTTCGGCCGGAATCGCCCTGTCAGTGGCTGGAGTGTTGGTTAAGGACAGCGACTGGCTGCTGGAGAACCTGCACGTCGCGCCGATCGAGAACAACGAAATCGTGCTGCCCAGAGGCCACAACGTCAACTTTGGCGCTCCGGTTGGCACCATGGTGGCGCTCGGCGGCGGCAAGCTCGTGGAAGCGGGTTATGCCAACGAATGTTCCGCCACTCAGCTGGCGGCGGCCATTACGCCACGCACGGCGGCCATTCTGTATATCAAATCCCACCACTGCGTCCAGAAAAGTATGCTCAGCGTGGAACAGGCTGCGGTGGTGGCGCGTACGCATAATCTGCCGCTAATCGTGGATGCGGCGGCGGAAGAGGATTTGCAGTGCTACTACCGGGTTGGTGCGGATCTGGTGATTTATAGCGGTGCGAAGGCGATTGAAGGGCCAACCAGCGGCCTGGTGATTGGCAAAACCCAATACGTTGAGTGGGTGAAGCGCCAGACCGCGGGGATTGGTCGGGCGATGAAGGTGGGCAAAGAGGGGATTCTTGGCCTGACCTGCGCCATCGAACTGTATCTGAACGCGCAGAAAGAGAGCGGCGCGGAGATGGTCGAGAAAATGACGCCGTTCATTAATGCGTTAAACCAGCTTCACGGCGTAAGTGCCCGCGTGGTGTGGGACAGCGCAGGGCGCGACATCGCGCGCACCGAAATTAAGTTTGACGAAGCGGTAACCGGCATCGCCACAGGTGAACTGGTCGACGCGCTCAAGCAGGGAGAGTACGCGATTTACTTCCGTGGTTACAAAGCTAACGAAGGCATTATCGAAGCCGATGTGCGCAGCGTGGATCGCGCGCAACTGGAGATTGTGGCCCGTCGAATTGGTGAAGTGATTTCGCAGGAGAAAAAAGCATGAAACTGACCCCTAACTTTTATCGCGACCGCGTCTGCCTGAACGTGCTGGCGGGCTCCAAAGAAAATGCCCGGGATATTTACGCGGCGGCGGAAGGACACGTGCTGGTCGGTGTGTTGTCAAAAAATTACCCGGATGTCGCAAGCGCGGTTGCGGATATGCGTGAATACGCAGCGCTTATCGACAATGCCCTCTCCGTGGGGCTGGGGGCGGGCGATCCAAACCAGTCGGCGATGGTCAGTGAAATTTCCCGTCAGGTGCAGCCACAGCATGTTAATCAGGTCTTTACCGGCGTGGCGACCAGCCGCGCGCTGCTGGGTCAGCAGGAGACGGTGGTCAACGGTCTGGTCTCGCCAACTGGCACACCGGGCAGGGTGAAAATCTCCACCGGTCCGCTGAGCAGCCAGACGCCGGACGGCATTGTGCCGGTAGAAACCGCGATTGCGTTGCTCAAAGACATGGGGGGGAGCTCGATTAAATACTTCCCAATGGGTGGCCTGAAGTGCCGTGAGGAATACATTGCAGTTGCCCAGGCCTGCGCCCGCCATGACTTCTGGCTGGAGCCAACTGGCGGTATCGATCTGGATAATTTCACTGAAATTTTGCAGATCGCCCTGGATGCCGGAGTGAGCAAAATCATTCCTCACATCTATAGTTCGATTATTGATAAGGTGAGTGGTAACACCCGACCGGACGACGTGCGCCAACTGATGGCGATGACCCGGGCCTGCGTAGGCTAACTGACTGATGAGGAAACTGACGTGCGATTCCCCAACCAACGTTTAGCGCAGCTGTTTGGCATGCTGCAAAACGAAGCGCTTCCACAGGACGAGCTGGCGCAGCGGTTGTCGGTTTCCACACGCACCGTACGGGCGGATATCACTGCGCTAAACGCGCTGCTCACCCAGTACGGCGCGCAGTTTGTCCTCAGCCGGGGTAACGGTTATCAACTCAAAATTGACGACCCGGCACGTTATCATGCCCTGCAAACGCAGCGACCAGACGCGTTGCTGCGCATCCCTCGCACCAGCCAGGAGCGGGTGCACTGGCTGGTGGTTCGTTTTCTGACGTCGGCCTTTTCGCTGAAGCTGGAGGATTTGGCTGATGAATGGTTTATCAGCCGCGCGACGCTGCAAAACGATATGGCTGAGGTGCGCGAGCATCTGCAACGTTATCATCTGACGCTGGAAACGCGCCCCCGTCACGGTATGAAGCTGTTTGGCAGCGAGATGGCGATCCGCGCCTGTTTGACCGATCTGCTATGGACGCTGGCGCAGCAGGATCCACAGCACCCGCTAGTGACGCAAGAGGCACTAAATGCCGGGATCCCTGAACAGCTACAACCTGTTTTGCAGGATATTTTTGCCCGTTTTCACATTCGCCTGACCGATGAGGGTGAGCTGTTTTTGCGGTTGTACTGCGCGGTGGCGGTACGGCGGATTAGCGAAGGGTATCCCCTCCCGGAATTTGCCGCAGAAGAAGCCGAGCAATCAGTGTGCCTGGCCACGCGGGAAATCGCAGCGGTATTGCACCGACTGGCGGATAAACCGCTTACCGTTTCCGAAGAGAACTGGCTGCAGGTGCATATCGCCGCCCGCCAGGTACAAGAGATCGCCCCCAGCGCCATCAATGCGGATGATGACGAAGCGCTGGTCAATTACATCCTGCGTTTTATCAACAGCCAGTACAACTACAACCTGTTGAATGACAAACAGTTACATGCTGATCTGCTGACGCATATTAAGACGATGATCACCCGGGTGCGTTACCAGATAATGATCCCCAATCCGCTACTGGAAAATATTAAACAGCACTACCCGATGGCCTGGGACATGACGCTGGCCGCCGTCTCGGGATGGGGAAAATATACGCCGTACACCATCAGTGAAAATGAGATTGGCTTCCTTGTGCTGCATATTGGCGTCGGGCTGGAGCGTAGTTACAACATCGGTTATCAGAGGCAGCCGAAAGTTCTGCTGGTATGCGATGCTGGAAATGCGATGGTGCGGATGATTGAGGCGGTGCTGGCGCGTAAGTATCCGCAGATAGAAATCGTCGATACTGTGACGCTACGCGACTACGAACAGCGGGAAAGTATCAGCGAAGATTTCGTCATCTCTACCGCGCGGGTTGGTGAAAAAGATAAGCCTGTGGTGATGATTGCACCGTTCCCTACCGATTATCAACTGGAGCAAATTGGCAAACTGGTGCTGGTCGACAGAACCCGTCCGTGGATGTTGAACAAATTCTTCGATGCCGCCCATTTTCGTGTGATCGACGAGCCAATGGATCAACAAACGTTGTTCAACGTTTTATGTCGCCAGTTGCAGGATGAAGGCTTTGTCGATGCGGAGTTTCTTGATTCGGTGGTTGAACGTGAGGCCATCGTCAGCACCATGCTGGGTGACAGCATTGCCTTGCCGCACGCCCTCGGTCTGCTGGCAAAGAAAACGGTGGTCTACACCATCCTCGCCCCGCAGGGTATCGCCTGGGGGGATGAAACGGCGCATGTGATCTTCCTGCTCGCCATCAGCAAAAGCGAATACGAAGAAGCGATGGCGATCTACGATATTTTCGTCACCTTCCTGCGCGAGCGCGCGATGACGCGACTCTGCGCATGCCGGAATTTCAGCGAGTTCAAAACGGTTGCAATGGAGTGTGTGAGCCGTTTTTGAGGGGCGGAAAACAGAACCTCTACTGCTGGAAATTAACGCAAGTGATGCACAACCTGATTACTGCTGCCGCGCCAGATTAGCGCCGGGTCTTTGAGATCCTGCACGTATTTGCCATCGACCAGCACGTTGATGAGATCGACAACCTGCATTTGCGCGGCATCGAGTTCATCGAGCTTGTAGCCGGTCCACACCCAGATGTCTTTTCCCGGACACTCAGCGCGAATGCGCTGCACCAGTTGCAGAATATCCGGCACGTTTTGTGGATGCAGCGGATCGCCGCCGGAGAGCGAGATCCCCTGACGGTGAATACGCGAGTCGTTCAGATCGGCAATGATCTTGTCTTCCATCTCTTTGCTAAACGGCTGGCCGGAATTGAGCCGCCAGGTGCTTTTGTTATAGCAACCGGGGCATTCATGCACGCATCCTGAAACAAACAGGGTACAGCGAGTGCCGGGACCGTTAACGATGTCGACAGGGTAATACTGATGGTAATTCATTTTCGCTTCTCATCCGTTTATCAATTCGCGCCATAGCTGCGTTCGTGCGCCCGAGTCACTTACTTATGTAAGCTCCCCGGGACTTACTCATTTGCTGCCTTGCTATGACGTGAATTGCGTTGCGGAAATAATGGCCCGAAAAGCGTCGCATCGCCGGGCAATAAAATCGTCTAAATTAACCGATCTGCCCGTTCCCTAAATGCTTAACGCGGCGCTTCACTTCTTCCTGCTTACCGGCGTTAAACGGACGTGCGTCCGGGCTGCCTAAATAACCGCAGACGCGGCGGGTGACCGATACGCGGGCGGCGTCGTGGTTACCACATTTCGGGCAGGTAAAACCTTTGCTGGTGCACTCAAATTCACCGGTAAAGCCGCACTCGTAGCATTCATCGATTGGCGTGTTGGTCCCGTAATAGGGCACGTGCTGATAGCTGTAATCCCAGACGTCTTCCAGCGCTTTCAGGTTGTGCTGAATATTCGGGTATTCGCCGTAGCAAATGAAGCCCCCGCTTGCCAGCGGCGGGTACGGCGCTTCGAAATCGATCTTGTCGTACGGGTTAACCTTCTTCTCCACGTCGAGGTGGAAGCTGTTGGTGTAGTAGCCTTTGTCGGTCACGCCCGGGACCACGCCAAATTCGGCGGTATCCAGACGGCAGAAACGGTCGCACAGGTTTTCACTTGGCGTGCTGTACAGGCTAAAGCCGTAGCCAGTTTCGTCTTTCCACTGATCGACCGCTTGGCGCAGGCGTTCCACAATGGCGATACCTTTGGCGCGCAGCTGCTCGCTGTCATACACATGCTTGTCGCCAAACAGCGCATTGATGGTTTCGTGAATACCGATGTAGCCCAGAGAGATGGATGCGCGACCATTTTTAAAGATTTCTGACACGTCATCGTCCGCTTTCAGACGCACGCCGCAGGCCCCTTCCATATACAGAATTGGCGCCACGCGGGCCTTCACGCCTTCCAGGCGCGCAATGCGGGTCATCAGCGCTTTACGCGCCAGCACCAGACGATCGTCAAGCAGTTTCCAGAAGGTGGCTTCATCGCCATGCGCTTCCAGCGCGATACGCGGCAGGTTGAGGCTGATAACGCCGAGGTTGTTACGTCCGTCGTGAATCTGCTCGCCGTTCTCGTTTTCCCACACGCCGAGGAAGCTGCGACAGCCCATTGGCGTTTTGAACGAGCCGGTCACTTTGACCACCTGATCGTAGTTCAGGATGTCCGGATACATACGCTTGCTCGCGCACTCCAGTGCCAGCTGCTTGATGTCGTAGTTCGGATCGCCAAACTTGTGGTTCAGACCGTCACGAATCGCGAACACCAGTTTCGGGAACACTGCGGTTTTACGATTTTTACCCAAGCCGGCAATACGGTTACGCAGAATGGACTGCTGGATCAAACGCGATTCCCAGCTGGTTCCCAGGCCAAAACCAAAGGTCACGAACGGCGTCTGACCGTTGGCGGTATGCAGGGTGTTCACTTCATACTCGAGAGACTGGAATGCGTCGTAGCACTCTTTCTCGGTACGGGAATGGGCATAACCGTCGGCGTCCGGGATCTGCCACTCTTCAGCGGTTTTACGATGTTTATTAAAGCTCTCGGTAACGAACGGCGCGAGAACTTCATCAATACGGTTAATGGTGGTGCCGCCATAAATATGGCTGGCGACCTGCGCGATAATTTGCGCGGTGACGGCGGTCGCGGTAGAGATGGATTTTGGCGGTTCAATCTCCGCGTTACCCATCTTAAAGCCCTGCGTCAGCATGCCTTTCAGGTCGATCAGCATGCAGTTAAACATTGGGAAGAACGGAGAGTAGTCGAGATCGTGATAGTGAATATCACCACGCTCGTGCGCCTGGACGACATCACGCGGCAGCAGGTGCTGACGCGCATAGTGTTTGGCAACGATACCGGCCAGCAGGTCGCGCTGGGTCGGGATCACTTTGCTGTCTTTGTTGGCATTTTCATTCAGCAGAGCAGAGTTGGTTTGCTCAACCAGACCACGAATTTCCTGGTTCAGACGGCCACGTTTTTCACGCTGGATATCACGGTCGTGGCGATATTCGATGTACGCACGGGCGAGTTGTTTGTACGGGCCAGACATTAGCTGGTTTTCTACCGCTGTCTGGATCTCGTTGATATCGACCTTGCTGCGCTCATTCATCTGGCTACTAACGACTTCTGCGACGGTGGCACAGTAATCTGCGTCATCGACTCCCGCTGCTTTAGCTGCACGCAGAATGGCTTCTTTGATGCGCTCTGATTTAAACGGCACTTTACAGCCATCTCGTTTCATCACATGCGGTGTCATGATCACTCCATATTTATAAGAACAGGTTATCCACAGAGGTTGGGGAGGCCATCAGGGCTTTATTCATCTCTATTGCCAATGACTTCCCGCAATCCTGACCCACTTTATCCACAATTCCACCGTGAAGCGGTGCACTGTAGTTGTAGCAATTGTAGTCGATTAATACAACATATTGGGTCGGCGTGCATTTTAAGTTCTATATGTAGTGATTTGCATCAAGGATGTTTACGATTTATTTGATGTAGCGCAAAGTAAAAATCGGAGCGTACAGATGACGGGCACTACAGCCGATTGTAAATTGTGGGCAGAAAATTCTGATTAATTATTCAACAAAAACAGAAAGGTAAGCTGAGCGTAGGCATCAAAGCCCGGCAGCGTTATGCGTACCGGGCCTGAACATAATTGCAAGCTATTTTTGCAACCACCAGACGGCTTCAAAAGGACGCAGCGTCATGTCTGCGGGTTGGCTGGCGACCTCGGCATAGTTGTGCATCAGCACCTGCCAGTTGCCGTCGGTCTGGGTCGGCTGCCAGCTCTGGAAGGTATCGCTCAGATTAGCAATGACCAGCAGCCGCTGTCCTTGCCATTCACGTTGATAGCACCACAGATGCGGGCTGTCCGGTAGCAGATCCTGATAGTCGCCCCAGGTGATAACCGGCTCTGCTTTACGCAATGCGATCAGCTTCTGATAGGTATAGAACACCGAGTCGGTATCGCGCAGCGCTGCCGCCACGTTGATATCCGCTGCGTTGTCGCACAGATTGATCCACGGCTCACCCTGGGTGAAGCCCGCGTGTTTGCTGGCATCCCACTGCATCGGCGTGCGGCTGTTATCGCGCGATTTACTGGCGAGGATCGCCAGCAGCTCTTGCGCATCGCGCCCCTGGCCGTTCAGGTTGGCAAACATGTTATGGCTTTCCACATCGCGGTAATCGGTAATCTGGCGGAAGTGCGGATTGGTCATGCCGATCTCTTCACCCTGGTAGATGTAGGGCGTGCCCTGCATACCGTGCAGCACCATCGCCAGCATTTTTGCGGCCGGAACGCGGTATTTACCTTCATCGCCAAAACGCGACACGATGCGTGGCTGGTCGTGGTTACACCAGAACAGCGCGTTCCAGGCCTGATTGTGCATGCCTTGCTGCCAGTGGCGGAATAGGGTTTTGAGCGCCACATAGTCGGGTTTGGCTAACGTCCACTTCTCACCGTTGGGGTAATCCACTTTCAGGTGGTGGAAGTTGAAGGTCATCGACAGTTCGCTGCCATCGAGTGCGGCGTACTGCTGGCAGTTTTCCAGCGTGGTGGAAGACATTTCGCCGACCGTCATCAGGCCGCGGGGCGTGAAGACGTCGCGATTCATTTCACGTAAAAACGCATGCGCACGCGGGCCGTCGGTATAAAAACGCCGCCCATCGCCGTCGGGATCGCTCGGGAAGTCCTGATCTTTAGAGATAAGATTCACCACGTCGAGACGCAGCCCGTCCACGCCGCGATCGGCCCAGAACTCGCACACTTTTTTTAGCTCGGCGCGGACCGCCGGATTCTCCCAGTTCAGGTCTGCCTGCTCCGGAGCAAAGAGGTGCAGATAGTACTGCTCGCTTTCGGCGTGCCAGCCCCAGGCGCTGCCGCCAAATTTGGAGCGCCAGTTATTCGGGAGACTGTCTGGCGTACCGTCGCGCCAGAGGTAAAACTGACGATACGGGCTGTCTTTATCCAGCGCCTCACGAAACCAGGGGTGCTGGGTTGAAGTGTGGTTAAACACCATATCGAGAATAATACGGATGCCGCGCGCTTTCGCCTGCGCCACCAGTTCGTCAAAGTCTGCAAGCGTTCCGTAGGCCGGATCGACAGACATGTAATCCGCGACGTCGTAGCCGTTATCAACCTGCGGCGAAATATAGAACGGCGTCAGCCAGATGGCATCAACCCCCAGCGTTTGCAGATAGCCGAGGCGCTGCGTCACGCCGCGTAAATCGCCGGTGCCGCTGCCGGTGGTGTCCTGAAAACTCTTGGGGTAAACCTGATAGATGACGCCGTTTTGCCACCAGTGGGGAATATTCATGGTTGTTTCCTGGAAATACGATGGGGCGCAACTGCGCCCCGAAGAAAAGTTAGACAATTTGTAGTGTGCCCATACGGTGTTTACGCTGATAAACGAATGAGGTCAGTACCATGGGGATAACAATCGCAATGACCATTGCCAAGCCAAATACCTGCCAGTAAGTCGGCTGGATGGAGAGGATGCCTGGCAAACCGCCGACGCCAATTCCGTTCGCCAGCACGCCGTTCAGGCCGCACAGCAGTCCGGCGAGACCGGAACCGATCATCGCGCACAGCATCGGGAAGCGGTATTTCAGGTTGATCCCGTACATGGCCGGTTCAGTGACCCCGAGATAGGCGGAGATCGCGGCAGGAACGGAGATTTCACGTTCATTGTGTTTGCGACTGGAGATGATGATCCCGACTACCGCTGAGGCCTGAGCGATATTCGACAGTGCGATCAGCGGCCATACCGGCGTACCGCCCATGCTCTGAATCATCTGCATGTCGATAGCCAGCGTGGTCTGATGCACGCCGGTTATCACCAGCGGGGCATACAGGAAGCCGAACAGCGCCGCGCCAATCGGGGCAAAGCTGCCGGTCAGCAGGTGACGGACCGCAAACGCGACACCGTCGCCGATCATGCGGCCAAACGGACCAATAAAGGCGTGCGCGAGGAATACCGCGAGGATCAACGAGCACACCGGGACGATCACCAGATACAGATAATCCGGGACGATGCGTTTCATGCGTGTTTCAATAAACCCGAGCGCCAGACCGGCCAGCAGTGCCGGAATAACCTGCGCCTGATAGCCCACTTTCTCAATGCTGAACAGGCCGAAGTTCCACACTTCCGGTACCTGTTGACCGAGTAGATAGGCGTTCATTAGCTGCGGTGAAACCAGGGTCACACCCAGCACAATACCGAGGATCGGCGTACCGCCCATTTTCTTCACTGCTGACCAGCAGATCCCGACCGGCAGATAGAAGAAGATCGCTTCGCCAATTAGCCACAGGAAGTCGTAAAGGGTTTTCAGCGAAGGATGCATCTGCGCCAGCGTCTGCCCGTTGCTCATGGGCAGATCGCCAATCACATTACGGAACCCCAAGATCAAGCCGCCGCTAATCAGCGCTGGCAGCAGCGGGAAGAAGATCTCCGCAAAATGAGAAATCAGCTGTTCGTGCCATTTCATATTCTGCCGCGCGGCTTTTTTCGCCTGCTCTTTGTCGGCGCTGGCCTGACCGGTTGTCGCCAGCAGCGCTTTGTAGTAATCGCCCACTTCGGTGCCAATCACCACCTGAAACTGCCCGGCGTTGGTGAAGCAGCCTTTGACCATAGGCAACTGTTCGATCTCTTTTGGCCTGGCATTCGCAGGCTGATTCAGCACAAAACGCAGGCGAGTAATGCAGTGACTTACCGTGGCGATATTGTCGCGCCCGCCTACCAGCTCAATCAGCCGGTCGATGTCTGCTTGTTTTATTTTGCTCATGATGATGTGTGTTCCCCGTAGGCCGGATAAGACGTTTTAGCATCGCCATCTGGCAACTCTCTCGTTGCTGTGGCCAGAGTATATCGTCGATGATTTTTTAAAAATGGGAACGTTCCCGAAACGCAGCGAAGATCACAAATTAACGCTCAGAAAGCGATCAGGAGAGGGTGGAAGGAATAACGATTTGTCGTAGTTCGCTACGGCCATTGATCTGCTCGATCAGCTGCGAGGCCGCTTGTCGTCCGGCTTCGGCATATCCTGGATCGACGGTGATAATTTCCGGATGGAGGAATTTCATCAGCGGCGTACTGCCCACGCTCGCCAGCTGTAGATTCTCAATTCGCTGCTCTTGCAGATATTTGCTGACACCAAGGGCGAGGGTGTCCGTCGCGCAGACTAAGGCAGTGGTTTCCGGGGTGATGACGTTGGCGGCCTGCTCATAACCCTGCTTCATGGCAAGACCCGGTAGCGCGGCTACAGGATGCAGTTTGTGTTTCTTACAGAACGCCAGGTAGGCTTCATGGCGGCGCTTACCGGTGGTCACGTCGCTATGGGGAACGCCAAGAAAGCTGATATGGCGATGCTCGCGATCGTATAAACGCTGCATCAGGGTGCGAATGGCGCCTTCATCGTCATAGCAGACGGAGGCAAAGCCTTTGGCATCTCTTGCCAGCAGCACCAGCGAATCCTGCCAGGAGGCGAGCATGGATTCACTTATGCCGGTAAAACCAAACAGCACCACGCCGTCAATATTGCGGCGTCTGAGCATGCCGAGATGCTCTTCAACCAGCTCGGGCGAGAACTGGCTTTCCATCATGATCGGGTCGTAACCCTGCTCATAAAAGGCGGGCAGCATGGTTTGCACGGCGAGATTTTCCGAAAGCGAGTCCAGACGCGTGACGATGATCGCCACCACCTTGTCACTTTGTCCGCGCATGGCGCGTGCGGAGCGGGAAGGGGAAAAACCGTGCTGATTCATCACCGCTTCAACGCGTTCGCGGGTGCGTTCGCTCACGCCGCTTTCATTGTTAAGCACACGGGAAACGGTTGATTTTCCCACACCGCTTAAGCGGGCGATGTCTTTAATTGTCAGCCGGTTTTGCATCCTGTTTTCCCGTGTTGCGTGTGAAGTTATGCCAAATAGAGAATAACTTTACTCAAGCGCAGCGCAATGGGCAAAGTCTGGTATACGTTTGGTTTAGTTTCCATGGTTTATCATACTGCCATAATTGCCACAAACCTTATGGTTTTCTGCGTATAATCCGCAGCGCAAATCATTCACTTACCGGAGGCTATATGGATCCCGATCCCACCCCTCTCCCGAGATGGAGAAACTCCCCTTTCCGGTAAGCCTGTCTTTCACTGTCTTACCGGAGCAGTAAGACAGTGACGTTCTGACGTCCCTGTTGTGAATTTAATATTGCCATCAGGTAAGGCTTTGCCACGCCTGAAGGATTTACTGCGCCTGTTGAGACTGGCGCAGAGGGACTGCCTATGTTCAAAAATATTACTCGCCAGCTATTTGCCCGGCTAAACCGCCATTTACCACATCGTCTGGTGCATCGCGATCCGTTGCCTAATGCCCAGACCGTTGCCAGCACGCCGATCCCACCATCGCTGAGCGAACATTGTCTGAAAATGGCGCTGATGGACGAAGCCGCGCTGTGGAAAACGTTTGGCGCGCACCCGGAAGGATTAAACGCCGCAGAAGTGGAAAACGCTCGCGAATTACATGGTGAGAACCAACTGCCGGCGCAGAAGCCGTCGCCGTGGTGGGTGCATCTGTGGGTCTGCTACCGCAACCCGTTTAATATTTTGTTGACCATCCTCGGTGCGATTTCCTATGCCACCGAAGATCTGTTTGCCGCTGGCGTCATTGCTCTGATGGTCGTCATCTCTACGCTGCTGAATTTTGTGCAGGAGGCGCGTTCCACCAAAGCGGCAGATGCGCTGAAAGCGATGGTCAGTAACACCGCTACGGTGCTGCGCGTTATCAACGAGAAAGGAGAGAACGGCTGGGTTGAACTGCCGATCGACCAGTTAGTTCCCGGCGATATCATTAAGCTGGCGGCAGGGGATATGATCCCGGCCGATCTGCGTGTGGTGCAGGCTCGTGACCTGTTCGTGGCCCAGGCTTCGCTGACCGGTGAATCGCTGCCGGTGGAGAAAGTCGCAACCAGCCGCGACCCGCAGCAAAGCAACCCGCTCGAATGCGATACCCTGTGCTTTATGGGCACCAACGTGGTGAGCGGCACGGCGCAGGCCATCGTGATTGCGACCGGAGCCAATACCTGGTTCGGGCAACTGGCGGGCCGTGTCAGCGAGCAGGAAAGCGAGCAGAATGCTTTCCAGAAAGGGATCAGCCGCGTCAGCATGCTGCTGATCCGTTTTATGCTGGTGATGGCGCCGATTGTGCTCATCATCAACGGCTATACCAAAGGCGACTGGTGGGAAGCGGCGCTGTTTGCCCTGTCTGTCGCGGTGGGGCTGACCCCGGAAATGTTGCCGATGATCGTCACCTCGACGCTGGCGCGCGGGGCGGTGAAGCTGTCAAAACAAAAGGTCATCGTCAAACACCTCGACGCCATTCAGAACTTTGGCGCGATGGATATCCTGTGTACCGATAAAACGGGCACCCTGACACAAGACAAAATTGTACTTGAGAATCATACAGATATATCTGGTAAGCCCAGCGAGCACGTCCTGCATTCTGCGTGGTTGAACAGTCATTACCAGACCGGGTTGAAGAATCTGCTGGATACGGCAGTGCTGGAAGGCGTGGACGAAGAATCAGCCCGCCAGCTCTCTACCCGCTGGCAGAAAATTGATGAGATCCCGTTTGACTTCGAACGCCGCCGCATGTCGGTGGTGGTCGCTGAAGAAACCGATGTGCATCAGCTGGTGTGCAAAGGCGCGCTGCAGGAGATCCTCAGCGTCTGCACCCAGGTGCGCTACAGCGGTGAGGTTGTCCCGTTAGATGACAACATGCTGCGTCGGGTGAAGCGCGTCACGGATACGCTGAACCGCCAGGGGCTGCGCGTGGTGGCGGTGGCGACGAAATACCTGCCTGCGCGTGAGGGTGATTACCAGCGTATTGATGAATCAGATCTGATCCTCGAAGGCTATATTGCGTTCCTCGATCCGCCGAAAGAGACCACCGCGCCAGCGCTCAAAGCGCTGAAAGCCAGCGGTATTACGGTGAAAATCCTGACTGGCGATAGCGAGCTGGTGGCGGCGAAAGTGTGTCATGAAGTAGGGCTGGATGCGGGCGATGTGGTTATCGGCAGCAGCATTGAAGGGTTAAGCGACGATGAGCTGGCAACGCTGGCCCAGCGCACCACGCTGTTTGCTCGTCTGACACCGATGCACAAAGAGCGCATTGTCACGCTGCTCAAGCGCGAAGGTCATGTGGTTGGCTTTATGGGGGATGGCATTAACGATGCCCCGGCGCTGCGTGCGGCGGACATTGGTATCTCCGTTGACGGCGCGGTTGATATTGCGCGTGAAGCGGCTGATATCATCCTGCTGGAAAAGAGCCTGATGGTGCTGGAAGAAGGGGTGATCGAAGGACGCCGTACTTTTTCTAACATGCTGAAGTATATCAAAATGACGGCCAGTTCTAACTTCGGTAACGTGTTTAGCGTGCTGGTGGCGAGCGCCTTCTTACCGTTCCTGCCGATGTTGCCGCTGCACTTACTAATTCAGAACCTGCTGTACGATGTATCCCAGGTGGCGATTCCGTTTGATAACGTCGACGAAGAGCAGATCAAAAAGCCGCAGCGCTGGAATCCCAGCGAGTTGGGGCGCTTTATGATCTTCTTTGGACCAATCAGCTCGATCTTCGACATTCTGACATTTTGCCTGATGTGGTTCGTCTTCCATGCGAATACGCCAGAACATCAGACGTTGTTCCAGTCTGGCTGGTTCGTGGTAGGCCTGCTGTCGCAAACGCTGATTGTGCATATGATCCGTACCCGCCGCGTGCCGTTCATCCAAAGCCGCGCCGCATGGCCGTTGATGCTGATGACGCTGGTGGTCATGGTGGTAGGCATTGCATTACCGTTCTCGCCGCTGGCCAACTATCTGCAATTGCAGGCGCTGCCGCTGAGCTACTTCCCGTGGCTGATTGCGATTCTGGCGGGCTACATGACATTAACCCAGCTCGTGAAAGGTTTTTATAGCCGCCGCTACGGCTGGCAATAAGCACAAGATATCGGCTGCGTTGGTCCCTTAAAAAGCCAACGCAGCTGTAACCTGGCGCAGGAAGAATATCGGTATCGCCCGATGATTCGCGCCGCATAAAATTCATGCGCATTATTATTTCTGTTAAAAGATAATTAATTCGATAAATGTGAATGATAAGTGAATAAATTCACGTAGAATATTGTTTTTTAATATTCATGCATTAAAAATTATAATTTATAAGATATGCCTTAGCACTCCCCCTCTATTCATTCCGTAAAATATCGATAATTAAAAAATTTACATAAAAATCTATGGTTGCAACATGCTGTATTTTATGTTTTTTTTAATGATTCCTTTATTCTTATTTTTGTTAATCCCAATAAAAACAATGCGTTGAGATATATATTCATGGCGGTGATTCGTTGTTATGAAATATGTCTTTGGATATACTCGCTTCTATATAAATTTATTTATATGGTGCCGCTGTTGCACAGGTTCGGAGAATCTGTGGCGGCGTGTTTCGTCGCTATGTCGTTTTATCTATATCATTTCGCTCACATCAGAGAGAGTCACATTATGCAAAGGAAAGCTATTTCATTTTGTATTGCCCTGGCATTAAGCGGTAATACATTTGCCGCCGATCTTAACAACAACGAAGACAAAAAAAAGCAGTGTCCCGAAAATATCAGCAGCCTTTCTCAGGCTGAGCTGGCCAAACTGTCGCCGGAGTGCCAGAAAGCCACGGAAAGCGTTTTAGAGCAGGGCTGGGCATGGGCGGTGGGCGGTATCGCTGCTGTGGCCGCCACGGTGGGTATCGCGGCGAGCGGCGGCGGCGGCAGCAGCCATTCGTCCTCCGGGTTGCCTGTTGATCCAGTAACGCCTGTGGACCCGGTAACACCTGTCGATCCGGTGGACCCCGTTACACCTGATACCCCCCCCTCTGTTTATGACAATGGCGTTACCCTTGACCGGGGCGCGAAAACCCTGACCTTTGCCTCGCTGGTGGTGAACGGCGTCACTTATACCAATACCACCTTCGCCATTACCAAGCAGGGCGACGGCTACCTGCTGACCGCGCCGGACGGCAAAACCCTGACCGTGACCAGCCTGAATGTGATGGGCAATGCGCTGGTGATGCAGGGAACGTACGGCAGTAACAACCTGTTCTGGTCGTACAACCGCGCAGGAAAGCTTACCCTTGCGGGGCCAGACACCACGGTTATTGACGGCGACGGGCAGCAGAAAACAGTTGATGGTGGCTCCACCGCAGGCGGCCCGGGCGATACCGGGACGATTATCAACGGCGATGGTAACGATATTAATGTGAATGGTGACACCGGCGCTACTGGCGGCGGCACCGGCACCGACGTAACCGGTGACGACAACACCATCGACAATAAGGGTAAAAATACCGCAGACGGCGAAGGCTCCACCGGTACAAAAGCTGACGGTAACGGCAACACCATCAATAACGAAGGTGATACTGGCGCCACCAATGGTGGTACCGGCACGGACGTTGACGGCAACAACAACACCATCGACAACAAGGGTAAAACCACTGCAGATGGCGCTGGCTCAACGGGTACCGACGTAACCGGCGACGGCAACAAAATCAACAACGAAGGTGATACCAGCGCAACTGCTGGCGGCACCGGCACCAGCGTGGACGGTGGCGGCAACACCATTGACAACAAAGGCACCACCACCGCAGAAGGGGAAGGCTCGACCGGTACTGATGTCGCGGGTAATAACAACACCATTAATAACGATGGCGCCAGCAAAGTCATTGACGGTGCGACGGGGGCAAAAGTCAGCGGTGACGGCAACACCCTGAACAACGCAGGGGAAATGACCGCAGGCAGTACCGACAGTACCAAACCGAGCACCGGGGTGGATGTTGCCGGTAATAACAATACCATTAACCAGAACGGTAAAATGGTAGTGGGGGATTTCTCCACCGGTCTGAACGTGACGGGTAAATCGAACACCATTAATCTCGCGTCTGAAGAGATGAGCATCACCGGCCAGCAGGCGACCGGAGTCAACGTTTCCGGCGAAGCCAATAAGGTGACGCTGACCGGCAATATGGTGGTGGATAAAGACCAGACCTCTCCGCTGGCGGCAGATAATTTCTATAAGGCGTCCACCGGGATTAACGTTAGTGGAAGCAGCAATACCGTTAGTCTGGACGGAAAACTGACGGTAATCAGTGATACTGAAGCTACCTATGGAACAGAGTACAAACCGGGCAGCTCTGAAAGCATTAGAGGTTTGACGATTACCGGTGATGGCAACACCGTAAATCTGAACGGAGGGATTACCCTGAAAGGGGAAACGGACGCAATGGCTGATATTGCGGCAGGAGACAGCATCGGGGATGAAAATAGAGGGGCAGCAAATCAGTCTGTTGTTGATATTAGCGGCAAATCAACGGTCAATCTGTCAGGGGCATCAACCATCGAAGGTGATTTTTACGCCGGACTGGGCTCTGTATTCACGTTGTCTGATGGTGCATCACTGGTGATGCAGGATGGTGCATCACTGAATATGAATGCCGGTCATGTAGATAATTTCAACTACAACATGGATATGACTCCGTTAGTGAATGCTACGACGGATGCAACCATTACGATAGCCCCTACTGCGACAGTTCAGATTAAGGATGCTGCCGGTTTCCGTACCGCGACAGGCGCTGCAATGGTTAACAACGGGACGGTCGAGTTTGATCGTACTTCCCTTCTTGGTAATGACCGTAGCGGTGGTTTACGTGGCATGGATGCCCGTGGTGGCTCGGTGGTAAACAACGGTAAAGCCGTGGGCAAAGTGCTTAATCGAGATGGCGTAAATAGACTTGGAGGCACGAGTGATGACTACAGTGCGGTATGGGGTTCTGTGTCTGCTGTGGAAGTTATGAGTGCAACAAGCAATTCATCAACAGTCACCAACAGCCAGACGGGGGAAATTGAGCTCTATGGCCGTGGATATGGCATGACCGCTATGTCGGGAGCGAAAGCTGAAAACTACGGTTCAATTACCTCGGATTCTATGTGGAAAGATGCCGCAGACACGACGGACTATGCTGCTGATGTCGCTGGTTTGACCGATGTCAGGTACTTCGGCGCAGGTATGGGCAGCTCTGGCGGTAGCTTAACCAACCACGAGAATGGAACAATCACCATTTATAATGCCGGTGTGGGGATGTTTGCCGCGAGTGCGACGGCGATCAACCAGGGCACCATTAATCTTGAGAAAAATGAGAATTACACTGGCAATGAACCGCTCGTCGGTATGGCGGTGTATAGCGGTGGTACAGCCATTAACGACACTACCGGCATAATTAACATCAATGCTGAGAATGGTAAGGCGTTTTATTCTGATGGTAATGCCAACAACCGTATTATCAACCGCGGACAGATTATTCTGGGGGCGAATGCGTCAGCCGATGCGGATAACAGCGCTGACCTTGTGATGCCTGAATTTGCTGATGGCACCATTCTTGAGAACACCACCACTCTGGATAAAAATACGGGTATTGCACCCGGCAGTACGGTCAGCAATACCGGCACGGTTGATGGCACCTCAACGTTGACAGTCGAGGGCATCTATAACAACCAGACCGGTGCGGTGACCAGCGCGCCGTTGACCGTCAACGCCAGCGGCTTGGTGAATAATAGCGGTACGGTTAACAGTGTCACCACCGTCAACGGTTCCGGGAAAGTCGTCAACACCGGCAGCATGACCAGAGGCGTGAAGCTGAACACCAGTGCTAAAGTCACCAACAGCGGCACCGTCGCGCTGGGTAGCAGCAGCGATGCCAACAACGCCAGCATCCTGGAGCTGAAAAACAACAGCGTGTTTGAAAACGCTGCCGGTGGCATCGTGACGCTCGATAACACGAAAAACGCCATCCACCTGAACCACAACGGCACCCTGAAGAACGACAAGGGCGCGACCATGAACTTTACCGCCGCCAGCAATAATTCCACGGCGGTGAATATCTGGAACAATACGGCGGACTTTATCAACGACGGTACGGTAAACGCCACCGGCGTGACGGTGGTGGGGTCTGCCGGTAACGCGGCCGCCGATAAGGCCTTCTTCTGGAACCAGGATGACGGGGTAGTGAACTTTGCCGCTTCCAAATCCGGTCAGAGCGCGGTCAGCCTGACCCACAGCAACTATGCGGGTATTAACGACGGCACCATGAATATCAGCGGCAGCGGCGCCATTGGTATGAAAGGCAGCCAGAATGCCCAACTGGTCAACAACGGCAGTATCAATCTGGGGACAGCCGGTACGGATGAAACCGGCATGATTGCCATGCAGCTGGATGCAAACGCCACGGTGGACGCGGTGATTGAGAACAACGGCGCAATCAATATCTACGCCAAAGACTCTTACGCTTTCAGCCGTCTGGGAGCTAACGGTCGCATCATCAACAACGGCACGGTACTGCTGGAAGGCACCGGCAGCGGGCTGGTGAAAGAGTCTGGCGTGACGGTGGAAGGTAGCGGCACCGGTGGTAACGGCACGGAAACCCATGCGGCTTCCTATACCCTGCCGACCGACCCGACTGTGGCCCCTGTGCAGAGTAAAGGCCTGCGCTCCAGCGTCAGCCAGTACACCATCGGCACCAGCGCCAGCGGCACCGCCGGTACGTTGACCGCCGATTATGTTGACCTGGGCGATGTGGATGTGGATACCGGCTTCACCGCAGGTACGGCTGCCACGACTCAGACCTTCAACGACGTGTTTGTCGGCGAAGATATCCAGGGTGAGCAGAACATCAAATCCGCCAGCGTGGTATGGACGGCGGAAGGTGAGAAAGACACGAACGGCAACGTTGACGTCACCATGACCAAAAACGCCTACACCGACGTGGTGACCGACAGCAGCGTCAGCGGTGTTGCCGGCGCGCTGGATGCCGCCTACACCAACAACGAGCTGTTCAGCAGCCTGAACCTGAAGACCTCTGCCGACGTGACGAAGGCGATGAAGCAAATCAGCGGCAACAAGGCTGTGAACGTCTCCCGCGACGCCCGCAGACTCAGCAACCGCTTCGATATGCTGGCGGATGCCGCGCCGGAACTGGGTAATGGTCTGTCGTTTAACCTGGTGGCGAAAGGTGACCAGCGTGCCGAACTGGGTAAAGACACTCAGTACGACATGATGGCTCTGCGTCAGAAACTGGGCTTTGGCGATAATCAGTCGCTGACCATGGAGTACGGTATTGCCCGTCTGGACGGCAAAGGCAATGTCTCTTCCGGCAGCGACGGTATCACCGGCGGTTACAGCCAGTTCCTGGGTCTGGAGCACGCCATGCCGCTCGGTGAGGAAGGTCTCTCCTGGAACAACGCCCTGCGTTACGACGTACATCAGCTCGACAGCAAACGCGGCATTAACTACGGTGATGTCAACAAACAGGCGCTGGCGGACAGCCGTCAGCAATACCTGGAGCTGCGTACCGAGGGTCGTAAAACCTTCGCCGTCAGCGAAGGGCTGGATGTTGTGCCATATGCTGGTCTGAAACTGCGTCACACCATGGAAGACGGTTATCAGGAGCGCGGTGCTGGCGACTTTAACCTGAACATGAACAGCAGCACGGAAACGGCGGTTGATTCAGTGGTGGGTATGAAGCTGAGCTATGCCGGTAAGGATGGCTGGGCAGCAACGGCGATGCTGGAAGGCGGCCCGAACCTGAGCTACGTCAGTACTGGCAAAAAAGCGTCCCTGCAGGGGGCGGCAGGTCAGAGCTTCAACGTTGACGACGGTCAGAAAGGTGGCAGCATCAACAGCATGGCACAGGTGGGTGTGAAGTATAACGCCGGTAACACCAGCGCCGGGCTGGACGCTTTCCACTGGAAAGAGGACAATATCAGCGACAAGGGCTTTATGCTGAATATTAAACACAATTTCTGATAACAGCCTGAGTGAGTAAAAACAGAACCGCCGGAGTGATTTCCGGCGGTTTTTTTACGCTTAGCGACGAACGGCGATCGCTTCAATCTCGATTTTCACGTCTTTCGGCAGACGGGCAACTTCCACGCAAGAACGCGCCGGGAAGGTGGCGTTGTGCTCGGTGAAGAATGCTTCGTAGGTCGCGTTTACGGTTGCGAAATCGTTCAGGTCTTTAACGAAGACGGTAGTTTTTACGATGTCGCCCACTTTCAGGCCTGCTGCTTCAACGATAGCTTGTACGTTTTCCAGCGACTGACGCGCCTGAGCGGACACGTCTTCCGATACGGCACCGGTTTTCGGATCGACCGGGATCTGACCGGAAGTGATTACCATGCTACCCAGGTCAACGCCCTGAACGTATGGGCCGATTGCTGCTGGTGCATTTTCCGTCGCGATAGTCTTGCTCATGATTTCTCCTGAATTACAGCGGTAATAGAATGTTCCCGGCCATTATAGGGAGCCGGGAAATCATTACCAACACCAATTAGTTGGCCAGCACCACATAATGCGAAAACTCTTTTTCACAGTATTTGCATTTGAGTGCGATGTCGTCAGCGCGCTTTTTCACTGAAAAACTGGACGATACTGGTTCAGCATGGCTGATGCAGTTGCTGTTCGGGCAAACCAGCACGTTATCGATACGTTCAGGCAGGCTCGGACGTGATTTACCCACCACGTCATAATCGTCAATGCGGTTTACCGTTGCCTGCGGAGCGTACAGGGAGAGCTGGTTTACCTGCTCGTCGGTCAGGAACGTATTTTCGATTTTAATCAGGTCTTTACGGCCCATCTCGCCAGACGGCAGGTTCAGGCCGATGGTGATACGCTGGTCGGTTTCAGTCAGTTTGAACAACGTCAGCAGCTTAAAACCAACCTGTGCGGGAATATGGTCAATTACGGTGCCACGTTTGATGGCTTCAACCTGCAGTTTGTTATCGTGTGTCATCTCTTTTTCTCCCTTACAGTGCCAGTTCGCTATTCAGTACCAGTGCCAGTAACGCCTGGCGGGCGAAGATGCCGTTGCCAGCCTGCTGGAAATACCAGGCGTGCGGCGTCTTGTCGACGTCGGTGGTGATTTCATCGATGCGCGGCAGCGGATGCAGCACCTTCATGTTCGCTCTGGCACCGTTCAGATCGCTGGCACGCAGAACAAACTGTGCTTTCACATTGGCGTATTCGGACGGGTCCAGACGCTCTTTTTGTACGCGGGTCATGTAGAGGATATCGACCTCCGCCATTACCTCTTCGATAGTGCCATGCAGGCTCCAGGCGATACCTTTTTCATTCAGCATATCCAGAATGTATTGCGGCATGGCCAGCGCGTCCGGGGCGATGAAGTAGAAGCGGTTACCTTCGAACTTTGCCAGCGCCTGGGTCAGGGAGTGGACGGTGCGGCCATATTTCAGGTCACCCACCATGGCGATTTGCAGATTGTCCAGGCGACCCTGCGTTTCCTGAATGGTAAACAGATCCAGCAGCGTTTGGGTGGGATGCTGGTTGGAACCGTCGCCGGCGTTCAGTACCGGCACGTTACCGGAGAACTCTGTTGCCAGACGCGCGGCACCTTCCTGCGGATGACGCATCACGATGGCGTCGACATAGGTGCTAATGACGGAAATGGTGTCGGCCAGAGTTTCGCCTTTTTTGCCAAGCGACGTGTTGCTGCTGTCAGAGAAACCCACCACGCTGGCGCCCAGACGGTGCATGGAGGTTTCAAAAGATAAACGGGTGCGGGTTGACGCTTCAAAGAAGCAACTGGCGATGACCTTATGTTTTAACAGCTCTGGCTGCGGGTTAGCTTTTAATTTCGCCGCCGTCGCGAGGACCAGATTAAGGTCATCGCGGCTGAGGTCGTTTATGGAAATGATGTGTTTTTGATAGAGCGGGTTAGCCATGTTTATCTCCTGACGCCTGGGCAAAAAAAAAGCCCCTCAATTGAGGGGCTCGGAATGGGTGATCAACGGAAAGAAAAACGGCAGGCCAGCGTCCTTTTTCAGACGCGGTAAGACAAAATGTCGTACACACTGAACCATACATCCTCCCGGCAAATTGTCCGCGATTATACTCAGCTCCGTTATGGGATCAAGCGAAAAATGCACTATTTATTCATCGCAAACGGTTCTTATGAATTTTAATTCATTTTGAATAGATAATTAATCTGTTTATGGACCAGGCCCGTTCGCTGTACCACCCGCGGCGCGACCCAGACAATACTGCTACCGGCAATGACGCCGAGAATTTCTGGCAACGCGTGATAATCGAGGATTCTGGCTACGGCGCGACCATAGCCAGCCGCCGTGTGGATGAGGATAAACTCGCTATTGTGTTCCACGCTGACCACCATTTCAGCAATCGATCGGGCAGCATCAGGCGCGGGTCGTGATTGCGGATTTACAGAATAAATTTTTTGCCCTTTTGTATTTCTTATTTTTATAGCACCGAGCAGTTTCAGCAGACGAGATACCGTTGACTGGCTAATCCCGGTGAAACCATGGTGTTGTAGATCGCGGCGAAGCGCTTCCTGAGACAGGTAGCTTTTTTCGCTAATCAGGCGCTGACAAATCGCCAACTGTTTCTGCTCTTTGGTCGAGTAATCATCGAATTCCTTCATAAAAACACCCTAAATTTATCATTTGTATCAATGCGATGGCGAAATTCACCACATTTGCAGTATCAATAACGGCTCAAACGGGCGGTTGTGCAGAAAAACGAGAGCGCGCTCAAAAAAGCCGTCGGGATCCGACGGCCAACAGGACTACAGCATCGCGCCGATACTCAGAACAACCATGTTCAGCACCGTCAGAATTAGCAGCAGTGGTGCGACCCATTTCAGGTAGCGCACATAAGGAACACGAGCGATGGCCAACCCACCCATCACAACCGCTGAGGTGGGGGTAATCAGATTCACAATGCCGGAAGCGGATTGATACGCGGTGACGACCAGATCCCTTTGCACATGGGCGAAGTCAGCCAGCGGGGCCATAATGGGCATCGTGAGCACCGCCAGGCCAGACGAGGAAGGGACCAGGAAGGAGAGCAAGACTTCCAGCCAGTAAGTCACATTGATGAAAATGGTGGTGGACAGACCGGAGACTAAATTTTCGGCGCTGTGCAAAATGGTGTGGGTGATCATGCCGTTGTCCATCACCACGACGATACCGCGCGCAATGCCGATAATCAGCGCCACGCCGAGCAGATCCCGTGCCCCGTCAATGAAGGTACTGGTGAATGCTTCTTCACTCATGCGGGCAATTACGCCGACGATAATCGCAGATGCCAGAAAAACCCCAGATATTTCCGCCATCCACCAGCCGAGCACCGCGACGCCATAAATCATCACTGCAAAGGCGGCGGCAAATATCAGCAGGATCCACTTACGCGTAGCCGTGAATTCAAGATTGGTATTGGCGCGACTACCGAGAAAATGGGCACGGTTTTCCTCCAGTTTATCGGCCACGATGGAAAGCTCTGGATGGCTGCGAACTTTCCGTGCATAGCGCATGACCCATATCACACAGATTACATAGCCGACGACCAGCAGCAGAATGCGCATCAGCATTCCCTGGGTGAAGGGGATCCCGGCGGCGTTAGCGGCAATAACCGTTGCGAAAGGGTTGATTGTTGAACCGAGGGTGCCGATGCCTGCGCCAAGCAAAACGGTTGCAGCAGCAACCAGTGGATCAAAGCGCGCAGCCATCATGACCGGAACCAATAAGGTGTAGAAAGGAAGTGATTCTTCCGCCATGCCGTAAATCGTGCCTCCGGCGGCGAAAAGTCCCATCAGGATGGGGATCATCCACTCTTCTTTGCCATTCAGCCTGACCGTCACGCGTTCGATTCCGGCGTCGATGGCGCCCGTTTTGTTTACCACGCCGAGAAACCCGCCAATAATCAGGACAAACAACGCCACATCAATCGCGCCTGCGGTGTAGGTTTCGTGGTTATAAAGCCCGTCAATCGGAGCCAGCAGTACAGCCGTTAAACCTTGTGGATGCGCCTCTGTTGGGGCATAGGTAGCGGCAACCGGCACTTCTTTGCCCAGGGTGGCATTCATCGCCATCTGGTATTTCCCGGCAGGGACAATCCAGGTCATAACGGCGACGAGCGCAATGAGAATAAACAGGATGGTATACGCGCTGGGAAATTTGAATTTGCCCATGATGTTCTCCGGATAGCTTGGGCATATGCCGCCAGGCGACACATGCCCGCTGGGGTTAGTCGCCGAGTGTCGCTACCATGACCGCTTTAATGGTATGCATCCGGTTTTCTGCTTCGTCGAAGACGATGGAATGCGCTGACTCAAATACCTCCTCCGTGACTTCAAGCCCTTTCAGGCCGTAAGCCGCTTCGATTTCACGGCCCACTTTGGTGTGCTCGTTATGGAAGGCGGGCAGGCAGTGCATGAATTTCACATTGGGATTGCCGGTCGCATCGATGACCTGCTGGTTAATTTGATAAGGCGTCATCAGGCTGACGCGTTCTGCCCACGCCTCTTTGGGTTCCCCCATCGAAACCCAGACATCGGTGTAGAGAAAGTCCACGTCGTAAACGCCTTCCTCAACATCCTCTGTGAGCGTAATGCGCGCGCCCGTCACGCTGGCGATTTCACGGCATTCGGCAACCAGCGCCTCGTCCGGCCAGAAGGATTTCGGTGCGACCAGACGAATATCCATCCCCATTTTCGCCGCGCCGACCATCAGCGAATTGCCCATGTTATTGCGGGCGTCACCGAGGTAAGCGAAGCTCAGTTCGGGTAAGGTTTTACCCGGGGCGTGTTCCAGCATGGTCATCAGATCCGCGAGGATCTGCGTAGGGTGGAATTCATTCGTCAGCCCGTTCCAGACCGGCACACCAGCGAACTGCCCCAGTTCTTCCACGATCTCCTGGCCGTAGCCGCGGTATTCAATACCGTCATACATGCGACCTAACACGCGGGCGGTATCTTTCATCGACTCTTTATGACCAATCTGCGAGCCGCTTGGGCCAAGGTAGGTCACCTGTGCGCCCTGATCGAAAGCGCCGACTTCAAAGGCGCAGCGGGTGCGAGTTGACGTTTTTTCGAAGATTAGCGCGATATTTTTACCGACCAGCGTTTGCCTTTCGCGTCCGGCTTTTTTTGCCGTTTTTAACTCGATAGCCAGATCGATCAGGTACTGGATTTCCGTTGGGGTGTAGTCCAGCAATTTGAGAAAATTGCGATTTTTCAGGTTAACAGTCATGAAAATATCCTTATGTAGGCTGGATAAGGCTTCGCTTTACCCAGCAAAAAAAGCCTTAAGCGTTAACATCAGTGGCTTCGCGCCGAATTAGCGTGCCTTTGTCACCGGCGAGAATGGCCGAACCGTCAGCCAACGAGCCGATGCCAGCAATCCCGTGACAGTGAGAGACAAATTCCGCGCAGGCGGTGACTTTGGGGCCCATTGAACCGGCGTCGAATTGCATTTCGCCGAGCCGTTCCGGCGTAACCTGGGCCAGCGGGCGCTGGGTAGGTTTGCCCCAGTCGAGATACACCGCATCGGCATCGGTCAGGATCAGCAGCGCATCGGCGTGGATTTGTTTGGCGAGCAGGGCGGCGGAGAGATCTTTGTCGATCACCGCTTCAATACCGTGGTAGCCATCGGCTTTTTCCACCACCGGTACGCCGCCACCGCCGTTGCAGATAACCAGATGATCGCGGGCGATCAGTGTGCGAATGGCGTCACTTTCCACGATTCGTTTGGGTTGTGGAGAGGGCACAACACGGCGGAATGCTTTACCATCGGCTTTGAAAACCCAGCCTTTTTCCGCCTGTAACGCGTGGGCCTGGGGTTCGTCATAAATCGGCCCGATATATTTGGTGGGATTGCTGAAGGCCGGATCGTGGGCATCGACTTCAACCTGAGTCAGCAGGACACTAATTTCACGCTGTGGGAGCTGGTTTTTCAGGGCCTGTTGCAGCATATAGCCAATCATTCCCTGACTTTCTGCGCCGAGAATATCGAGCGGATAGGGGGTGACGTTGGCATAAGCACTGTTTTGTAACGCCAAAAGTCCAACCTGCGGGCCATTGCCGTGTACCAGAATTACGCGCCACTGCTGCGTGAGTTGAGCGAGAGTTCTTGCCGCCAGCTCAATATTCTTGCGTTGGATGTCGGCTTCCAGCGGTTCGCCGCGTTTGAGTAGTGCATTGCCGCCCAGCGCCACAACCAGGGTAGGTTTGTTTTCCATAACGTCTCCTTAAATACCGTCGCGTTCCAGCGGACAACTCATGCAGCGCGCACCGCCGCGCCCACGTCCCAGTTCGTCGCCAGGAATGGGTAAAACAGTGATGCCAGCTTTGTCGTATTTTTCGTTGGTCCAGATGTTACGTTCGTAGCCCACCACAACCCCGGGGCGCAGCGTCAGAACATTGTTCGCGTCATTCCACTGTTCGCGTTCAGCTTCGAAGGCGTCGCCACCGGTGGTGATCAGATTGATCTGGTCGAGGCCAAGTGCTTTTTCGAGGGCATGTACCAGCGTACTTTCCTGGGTGCGTTTCAGGCCGCCACGCCCGTCTGGTGTCAGGGTCCAGCACTGGACATCCGGGCGCACCACTTCCGGGTAGACGGAGAAGGTATCGATATCGATGTGGGTCATGACGGTATCGAGGTGCATACAGGAGCGATGTTTCGGCAGTTCGACTGCGATGACGCGTTCTGCCTGGCGATGCTTAAATAGCGACTGGGCAAGGAACTCAATGCCCTGCGGCGTGGTACGTTCCGACATACCGATGAGAACTGCGCCGCGACCAATGACCAGCACATCTCCACCTTCTAATGTGGCGTGGTCGTAATTAATATTTTCATCGCCGAAATATTTAATAAAATCACCATCGGCAAATTGTGGATGCCAACGGTAAATCGCCCGCAAGTTATTAGTTTCTCGTTGACGTGCAGTTTTTGCCATCGGATTAATGGATACGCCGTTATATATCCAGCATGAGGTGTCGCGGGTAAATAAGTGGTTTGGTAATGGCTTCATAATAAAGTCATTAATATCGTGAGTATCGACCACCATATTTTTGATTGAGGCAGGAATTTCTCCGTATGTCAGCCCACCGCTTAAATGTCGGGCGAGCTCCCGGTGCTGCATATCTGCAAGCCAGGCGCGAATATCCGTGGCGAAAGCGGGGCCAAGGCGATAATCAGAAATTTGTGTATCCAGTAGCCAGCTTTTGGCATCGGGGATATCCAGAGTTTGTGTCAATAAATCAGTGAGTAACAGAACCTCAATTCCCTGTTGACGTAACGTGTTGGCGAAAATGTCATGCTCTTCTCCTGCACGTTCTACCGAAAGAACATCATCAAAAAGCAGTTCCTGGCAATTTGACGGCGTCAGCCTTTTTAGGCTGAGGTTAGGGCGATGTAGCATTACGCTACGTAATTGACCGATTTCAGACCCGACATAATGCTTTTCCATCATTATTCCTTTAATACGATTTTAAAAAATAAAGAGGAGATGCCTGCAAATAATGTTTATTGCAGTCATGATTTTTCAGCTGATTTCAGAATCTATATTTAGATCTTATTTGATAGAGAAACGTGATTCATTTCACAGTCAGGTCGATGTTTGGCATTTGTTGTTTAATTTATGAGATAGCTCTGAGAATTTAAAAAATAAAAACATGAATAATTGAATTACTACGCAGGAATATGTCTTGTTATTTAACTGTGTTAATTTTATGTACATATCTAAATATTTAATAAATTAAATAGTGCGTTGATTTTTATATGTTTTTCTATATTTAGTGAATTTTTATGCGAATCTATTATTTTATTATTTGTGCTGTAAGGTTTATTTCAAAATAAATATGGCGATGAAGAAAGATAACGAAGGAGACGTAAACTGTGATCGATTGCTGGTTTTTCTAACAAAGCTTTCTATAACAGTGAGTTAGTGACTGAGTTGAAAAGTATGAGACGAAAGTTATGCAGAGTTTATGCATAACCTGTTGCTGGCTATTAGCATTATTTAACATCATCAGCGATAAACATGCGTTGACGCAAAATATCGGCAAATAGCAGTGGTATGGCAGGCCGTTTTTTCGTATAACAACCAAAATGAAACGATGTTTTAATTAAGGGGTTTGAAATGATTGTCGGCAATATTCACAACCTGGATGCCTGGCTGCCGGAAGAGCTGCGTCAGGCGATTGAGCACATTAAAGCGCACGTGACGGATGCGACGGAAAAGGGTAAGCACGACATCGACGGCGAACGTCTGTTCTATCTGATTGCTGAAGATATGACGGAGCCGTTTGCGCAGCGCCGCGCCGAATATCACGCTCGCTATCTGGATATTCAGATCCTGCTCAAAGGTCAGGAAGGCATGACTTTCAGCACGCAGCCTGCGGGCGCACCGGAAACTGACTGGCTGGCGGATAAAGATATCGCCTTCCTGCCGGAAGGCGAACAGGAGAAAACGGTGGTGCTGAATGAAGGTGACTTCGTCGTCTTTTATCCGGGCGAAGTGCATAAACCGCTGTGCGCGGTCGGTGCTCCGGCGCTGGTACGCAAAGCCGTGGTGAAAATGCGGGTAGCATAAACCGGTTTGCCGGGTGCGACTTACCCGGCCTACGGAAGCACGATGGTAGGCCGGATAGGGTGCGTCAGCATCGCCATCCGGCAATTCGATCACGCAACGCTATGATTTGGAAAGCGTCGCGACCATCACCGCCTTGATGGTGTGCATCCGGTTTTCCGCCTGATCAAATACGATACTGGCGGGTGACTCAAACACCTCGTCGGTCACTTCCATGCCGCCGTGCAGACCATATTCCTGCGCCATTTGTTTGCCAAGCGTGGTTTGATCGTCATGGAACGCGGGCAGGCAGTGCAGGAATTTCACCTGCGGATTGCCGGTCAACGCCATCATCGCGCTATTAACCTGGTACTTACGCAACTGCGCAATACGTTCGGCCCATTTCTCTTTCGCTTCGCCCATCGATACCCAGACGTCGGTATAGATGAAGTCCGCGCCTTTCACGCCCGTGGCGACATCTTCGGTTAGCGTTATATTGCCGCCGTTTTTCTGTGCCAGCGCTTTACACTCCGCAACGAGGCTTTCCTCCGGCCAGCAGGCCTGGGGCGCGACCAGGCGCAGATCCAGTCCGGTTAACGCAGCGGCTTCCAGCATGGAATTGCCCATATTGTTGCGGGCATCGCCGGTGTAGACCAGCACCATCTCATTAAACGCTTTACCCGGCAGGTGTTCCTGCATCGTGAGTAAATCCGCCAGCAGTTGGGTAGGGTGAAATTCGTTGGTTAATCCGTTCCAAACCGGAACTCCGGCATATTCCGCCAGCGTCTCGACAATTTCCTGACCGTGGCCCCGATACTGAATACCGTCGTACATACGACCGAGTACGCGGGCGGTGTCTTTGATCGACTCTTTATGACCAATCTGGCTGCCGCTCGGCCCGAGATACGTCACGCGCGCGCCCTGATCGTATGCGGCAACTTCGAAAGAGCAACGGGTGCGGGTTGAGTCTTTTTCGAAGATGAGCGCGATGTTTTTACCGGTGAGTTTAGCGACCTCTGTACCGTTTTTCTTATCCGTCTTGAGCTGCGCGGCGAGCTGGAGCAGTGACGTGAGTTCAGCAGAGGTGAAATCAAGCAGTTTCAAAAAATGTTTCTGATAAAACGCAGACATAGTTCCCTCACATGGCTTAGGCCATTTATTGAATTAAAATTCAATTTATATGGATGTTTATTCATTTGCAACCTTGTTTAACAAATCTTTCCTGGAAAGGTGGAGGCAATGACAGCGGTATGTGACAATAAGAGTATCGGCAGGACATTATGAGGAATGAGCCATGGCAAACCCGGAACTACTGGAAGAACAGCGTGAAGAAACGCGCTTGATTATTGAAGAGTTACTCGAAGATGGCAGCGATCCAGACGCGCTGTACACCATCGAGCATCACCTTTCCGCGGACGACTTTGAGACCCTGGAAAAAGCGGCAGTAGAAGCCTTCAAGCTGGGTTATGAAGTGACCGAGCCGGAAGAGCTGGAGGTGGAAGAGGGCGACACGGTTATTTGCTGTGACATCCTGAGCGAATGTGCTCTGAATGCCGAGTTGATCGACGCTCAGGTTGAGCAACTGATGAACCTGGCTGAAAAATTTGATGTGGAATACGACGGTTGGGGCACCTATTTTGAAGACCCGAACGGCGAAGAAGGTGAAGACGGCGACGATGAAGACCTCGTCGACGAAGATGATGACGGCGTGCGTCACTAAGTCATCTGCTGACCTACGGTAGCGTCTGCTGCCGTAGGCCAAGGATAACGTATGGATTACCTGCAAATACTCTCCCCGATCCACAACTTCCTGCACTGTAAAACGCCCCAGGCCTGGCTTGATAAAGCGCGAGCCCCGGCGAATCTCCCTCTGTTACTGACGGATCATCTCGTCTGCGAGCTGAAAGCGGCGCAAACGGCCATGCTGCTGGTGCGTAAGTATGTTGCAGATAAACAGGGATCGCAGGCGCTACTGGACTGGCTGAAACCCTATGAAGCGTATGCTTTCAGAGAAGGGGATGAACCGGATTTTATCGCGCTGAATAAACAGATAAGTAAAAGCGTAATGCCGCAAACTGACGACCCGTGGGGGCGCAAGCTGATCGACAGCATGGTTTTGCTGATCAAAGAAGAGCTGCACCACTTCTGGCAGGTGCGTGAGGCGATGATGAGCCGCAACATTCCCTACGTCAAAATTACCGCCAGCCGTTATGCCAAAGGCATGCTCAAAGAGGTGCGAACCCACGAGCCATTAACGCTAATCGACAAACTGATTTGCGGGGCTTACATTGAGGCGCGTTCTTGTGAACGGTTCGCCGCGCTGGCGCCGTATTTGGATGACGATTTACAGGCATTTTATCTTTCGCTGCTGCGATCCGAGGCGCGGCACTATCAGGACTATCTGGCGCTGGCACAGCAGGTTTCTGCCGACGATATCAGTAGTCGGGTGCGGTTCTTTGGCGAAGTAGAAGCCGCATTGATTACTTCTCCCGACGATGAATTCCGCTTCCACAGCGGCGTGCCAGCCTGACTCTCTTCTCTGACGCGCGGCGCTAATCGTCGCGCGGTTTTACCTTTCCTGTTTCCATTAGCAAAATCTGGTGGCTGGAAATCGCTCGCTGCTGCCGTAATAATCAAAACACACGAAGGGGAAATATATCCCCGCAACAGAGACTGTTTTGCATAAGGATGGTTAATGAACTGGGCACACGTATTGTTGGCGGGTTATATCGGGGCGGTGATTGCTATCGTCGTTGGCATGTTTCGCAAAAAAGGCTGGCTGGGCAAGATCTCCGGCGCGGTGGTTTTTGTGGTGGCGATTGTCGCGTGGAATCTGTTTGATGTGCACTACCTGATCCCGCGCGAAAGCCCTGATTATGGGCTGACGGACGCGCAGAAATTTGAAAATGCGATGCTGGCAATGCCTGTTTATCAGGTACTTAAAGAGCAGGAACCCGCGTTATGGCAGAACATCCTCAACCAGGCAACGCAACTGAAAGAAGCTGGGAAAAGCGAACAACAGATTATCGACGCTATTCAGCCGCAAATCCTGCAGGTACAGATGGCGCGTTTGCAGCAGGCACCCGATGCCAATGTGATTGAGTATATGAAAATTAACCTCGAGCAGATTGCTGCGGTGGCAAAAGTGGGCGATGAGGAGTGTTTTCGCTTTCTGTTCCCGGCGGTGAAAGGCGGGATTAACCCGGTGCGTATTATTCCGCGGGAGCTGATGAATCGTCGTATGGCCAGCGACATGAGTATGATGCACGCGGCTTATGGCCCGAACAAACATACGGTTACGGCGCAAGAGAAACAGCTGGCGCTTCAGGATCTGCAATCCATCAGCCCGGGATTGGTACAGCGCTTTGGACCGGATATCCAGATTATGGCTGATCCGAGTAAAGGTGTGGGCAAAGAGAAAGTCGCCTGTGAAATGGTGCAGGATTTATGGTCACAGGTGCTGACGCTGCCAACCGCTCGCGCGGCTGGCGTCATTCGGCTGATGCTCTCCGCCGAAATGCAGTAACGCAACCATTGCCCCTCCGGCTGAAGTCAGAGGGGCTTTAACATCCGCACTTCGCAATCCACGTGCCCGGTACAGCCCAGCGCTTCGTTGATATGCTCAAACCCTAAATGTTCATACAGGCGGATTGCCTCGGTCAGAAACGCCGTGGTCTCCAGATAGCACTGTTTGAAACCCTGCTCACGGGCATGTTCGAGGGCCATCAGCGCCAGCTTTTTCGCCAGTCCCTGACCGCGTGCGCTCGACAGGAAGTACATCTTTTGCAGTTCGCAAATGTCCGGTTCGCTACATCCTAACGGCGCAACGCCGCCGCCGCCCACGACTTCACCGTTTTGCTCAACCACCCAGTAGGCCGCGCCCGGCTGGCTGTAAACCTGGAATAGTTCATCCAGATTAGGGTCGGCAACGGTATAGCCCTTATCGGCAGTAAGCCCGTATTCAGCGGAAACTTTGCGGATCACCGCAGCGATAGCGGCATTATCTGCTGCGGTGATTCGGCGCAGCGTAAGCGTGGTGGGTAGCACAACATTCATAATATGGCTCAATTCTAAAAATACACTTATATATTTATTTAATACCACTCTCTTCTGTCGGGTGCAAGACGTTCCTGAATCAGAAAAAATTAAAACACATTGGCTAATTAAAAATAGTATTGTAAACGAACCAGTAAATAAACACTGGTTTTTATTTTTTATCTTAATGGAATTTATATTAGGGATATTGTTCATGAATGATTTTGTTGGTGGTCGGGAAAATCAACGACACACATTTATTTTTATCGGTAAAGGATGGCAGTACTTTATTATTTGCATTGTCAATTTTTTGCTGTGTTGTATTACTCTGGGTATTTATACACCGTGGGCGATAGTGAAATGTCGGCGTTATATTTACGAAAATATGACTCTCAATGGCCAACCCTTTACCTATAAGGCGACAGGTGGCGCGATATTCGTAAGCTTCTTGTCGATTATGGTGGTTTATGGTGCCAGCATGAGTTCTATTGCTAACGGCAGTCCTCTCGTTGGTTTTACTTTGATTGGTTTACTGGTAGCAGTCCTTCCATTAATGACCATAAAAAGCCTGCAGTATCAGGCGATGATGACGTCGCTTAACGGTGTGCGTTTTGGTTTTGACTGCTCACAATTACATGCATGGCTTTTTTTACTGGTTGTGCCAGTGGTGCTTGCTGTGGTGAACTGGGGAGTGATTTATCTTCTGATACTTGCCACCGACTGGATTGAGGGCAGTACTGGAATGCTTATCAGAATAGCATTTATTGCGTTGGTGGGAATTGTGGGCATGGGTATCACCTACGGTATTACCTGTGCAAAATGGATGCAGTTAGTGGGTAATGGCGGTAATTTTGGTATTCACCGCTTTACTATTAACGTTAATATGAAAGTAAGCATAGTGGGGTGTATTAAAGCCGTGCTGGTGTTGCTGCCATTTGTTGTTGTGATTGTCTGGCTAATTGCCCCTATTTTTCTGCAAATGGTGATGTTGGCTGTGTTAGGCGTGGCCGACGACGAATTTATCCGGGAGAATCAGAGCAGAATAATGGCGAGCTATTTTCTCTATTTCGCTGGAATTATTGTGGTTGGAAGCTATTTATACACCACGCTACGTAATCTGTTCATGAATAACCTGGCGCTGGCCGAGGGCAAAATCCGCTTTCATTCTTCCGTCACTGCACATGGCCTGATCTGGCGTTTTGTACTGGTGTTGTTTATTTCAGGCATCACGTTTGGGCTAGCTTATCCGTGGATGAAAATGTGGCTGGTCAGTTGGCTGGCCAGTAACTCCCATGTACAAGGGGATTTGGATGCGCTGGAACTGACTGACCATACAGAGGCGTTGGAAACAGGTCCGGCGATGTGGGTATCACGTGGTGTGATGACCTACTTCCCGTTCATCTGATACAACAAGGCCGGAGCATGCTCCGGCCTTTAATACGTGTATAACGTCAACGGCAATTACAGCGCGGCGATGACCGCCTGCTGCTCAATCAGCTTCGCTTTCGCTTCCGCATAACCGTCCAGCTTCTCACGCTCTTTGGCGATAACTGCTTCCGGTGCGCGAGCAACGAAACCTTCGTTGGAAAGTTTGCCTTCGATACGGGCAATCTCACCTTCGATTTTCGCCACTTCTTTCGCCAGACGCGCCAGCTCATCTTCTTTATTGATGAGGCCAGCCATCGGGATCAGCAGCTCGGCGCCGTCGATGATTTTGGTAACGGAGACTGGACCTTTGTCATCGGCTGGCAGCATGGTGATGCTTTCCAGACGCGCCAGGTTCAGCAGGAAGCTGCGGTTATCGTTCACACGGCGCATCGCATCAGCGCTGCAACCACGCAGCAGCAGTTCGAGCGGTTTACCTGGGGCGATGTTCATTTCCGCACGGATGTTACGTACGGCAACGATCGCCTGCTTCAGCCATTCGGTATCAGCCAGTGCGGCTTCATCAACCTGTGCGGCGTTATATTCCGGGAACGGTTGCAGCATGATGGTGTCGGCGGTAATACCGGAAATCACCTTCACGCGCTGCCAGATGGTCTCGGTGATGAACGGGATGATCGGATGCGCCAGGCGCAGCAGACCTTCCAGAACGGTGACCAGCGTATTGCGGGTGCCGCGCAGTTCAGACTCGGAACCGCCGTTCATTACCGGCTTGGTCAGCTCCAGATACCAGTCGCAGAACTGGTTCCAGGTGAATTCGTACAGAATGCCCGCGGCGATGTCGAAGCGGAAGTTGTCCAGCGCTTCGCGGTACGCTTTGATGGTCTGGTTGAATTCAGCAAGGATCCAGCGATCCGCCAGCGACAGGGTCATTTCGCCGCCGTTGAAGCCGCAATCCTGGTCTTCGGTGTTCATCAGCACGAAGCGACTAGCGTTCCACAGCTTGTTACAGAAGTTACGGTAACCTTCCAGACGCTTCATATCCCAGTTGATGTCGCGACCGGTAGAGGCCAGCGCCGCCAGGGTGAAGCGCAGTGCGTCGGTGCCGTGCGGCTCGATGCCGTCCGGGAACTGCTTCTCGGTACGCTTGGCAATCTTCTCGGCCAGCTGCGGCTGCATCATGTTGCCGGTACGTTTCTCCAGCAGTTCTGCCAGGGAGATTCCGTCGACCATATCCAGCGGGTCAATGACGTTGCCCTTGGATTTGGACATCTTCTGGCCTTCGTCGTCGCGGATCAGACCGGTCATGTAGACGGTCTTAAACGGCACTTGCGGCTTGCCGTTTTCATCTTTGATGAAGTGCATGGTCATCATGATCATGCGGGCAATCCAGAAGAAGATGATGTCGAAACCGGAAACCATCACGCTGGTTGGGTGGAACTGACGCAGCGCGTCGGTGTTTTCCGGCCAGCCCAGGGTAGAGAAGGTCCACAGTGCGGAGGAGAACCAGGTATCGAGAACGTCTTCGTCCTGGCGAAGCTGAATGTCGGCACCGAGGTTGTTTTCCTGACGCACTTCGTCTTCAGTACGGCCAACGTAGACGTTGCCGTCGTTGTCATACCATGCCGGGATACGGTGACCCCACCACAGCTGACGGGAAATACACCAGTCCTGAATATCGCGCATCCAGGAGAAGTACATGTTTTCGTACTGCTTCGGTACGAACTGAATGTCGCCGTTTTCAACCGCTTCAACCGCCGGTTTCGCCAGCACGTCGGCACGGACGTACCACTGGTCGGTCAGCATCGGTTCAATAACCACGCCGCCACGGTCGCCGTAAGGTACGGTCAGGTCGTGCGGTTTAATTTCTTCCAGCAGGCCCAGCGCATCAACGGCGGCAACCACCGCTTTACGCGCGGCAAAGCGTTCCAGCTTCTGGAACTCGGCCGGGATTTCATTGGAGTAAACGTCGGACTCTTCGCCTTTGGTGTCGTACACTTCCGCGGTTTCACGGATGTCGCCGTCAAAGGTCAGAATATTGATCATCGGCAGGCCGTGACGTTTCCCAACTTCGTAGTCGTTAAAGTCGTGCGCCGGGGTGATCTTCACGCAGCCGGTGCCTTTTTCCATATCAGCGTGTTCATCGCCGACAATGGGAATGCGGCGGTTAACCAGCGGCAGAACAACAAATTTGCCAATCAGATCTTTATAACGCGGATCTTCCGGGTTGACGGCCACGCCGGTATCGCCCAGTACAGTTTCCGGACGGGTGGTGGCGACGACCAGGTAATCTTTACCATCAGCGGTTTTCGCACCGTCGGCCAGCGGATAGCGGATGTGCCACATTGAGCCTTTCGACTCGCGGTTTTCCACTTCCAGGTCGGAAATCGCGGTGCGCAGTTTCGGGTCCCAGTTCACCAGGCGCTTGCCACGGTAAATCAGGTCTTCTTTGTACAGGCGAACGAAGACTTCTTTCACGGCATTGGAAAGACCTTCGTCCATAGTGAAGCGCTCGCGCTCCCAGTCAACGGAGTTGCCGAGACGGCGCATCTGGCGGGTGATGGTGCCGCCGGATTCCGCTTTCCACTGCCAGATTTTGTCGATAAACGCTTCGCGACCGTAGTCGTGGCGGGTTTTACCTTCTTCAGCGGCAATCTTACGCTCAACCACCATCTGGGTTGCGATACCCGCGTGATCGGTACCTGCCTGCCACAGGGTGTTTTTACCCTGCATGCGCTGGTAGCGGATCATGGTATCCATGATGGTTTGCTGGAAAGCATGACCCATATGCAAACTGCCGGTGACGTTCGGCGGCGGGATCATGATGCAGAAGGACTCTTTGCTTTCATCGCCGTTAGGTTTGAAATAGCCCTGCTTTTCCCAGTGCTCGTAAAGCGGCTGTTCGATATCTTGTGGGTTGTATGTCTTTTCCATTATTTCCAGGTTGCCGTATTCAGGTTAAAACCAGCCACGCGGTAAGCTTTGTAGCGATCGCGTGCCGATTGTTTCAAAGAATCTTCGTAAGGGACGAAGTCTATCACTTCTGTGAAAGCGGTGGCAAAATCTGCAAAGCCAACGCGCAAACTGATAAGCAGGTCGCGCGGGCTGCTGTTGCGTTTCTCCGGCCAGGCAATCTCTACCGGTGCGCCGCCTCTGGGGCCTTCACCTGCCAGATTATGCGGAACAAAGCTTTCTGCCGGTCTTGCCCACAGGGCTTCATCCAGTCGAAGAGCCTGCTTTTCGTTTTCGCAGGCGATCAGCACGCGCTTGCCAGCACGCCAACGTTCTGCGGCAATTTCACACACCAACTGCTCGACGGCGCTTAAGCCATCGTGTTGCGTGTCATTGTCCAGAAGATAGAAAGTTGCATTTCTCATATATGGGGCTTCTTCTGGTGAATTTAAATGCGTTGCCATGATGCACAACCGTAGGCCGGATGGCGTTGCGCTTATCCGGCCTACGGGTCTTATTGCTTGTGCTTACCGCCTTACTCTTCGCCGTTAAAACCGGCACGATTGAGCAGGAACTGCGACAGCAGCGCCACCGGACGACCGGTTGCGCCTTTGGCTTTCCCTGAACGCCATGCGGTACCGGCGATATCGAGGTGAGCCCAGTTGTACTTACGGGTAAAGCGTGACAGGAAGCAGCCCGCGGTAATGGCGCCGCCAGGACGTCCGCCGATGTTCGCCATATCCGCAAAGTTGGACTCTAGCTGCTCCTGGTATTCATCGCCCAGCGGCAAACGCCACGCGCGGTCGCCAGCCTGTTCGGACGCACCGATCAGCTCATGCGCCAGCGGGTTGTGGTTCGACATCAGTCCGGTGATGTGATGGCCCAGCGCAATCACGCACGCGCCGGTCAGGGTTGCGACGTCAATCACGGCTTCTGGCTCAAAGCGCTCGACGTAGGTTAATACGTCGCACAGGACCAGACGGCCTTCGGCATCGGTATTGAGAACTTCAACGGTCTGACCAGACATGGTGGTCAGCACGTCGCCTGGACGATACGCACGGCCACCCGGCATGTTTTCGCAGCCTGCCAGCACGCCGACGACGTTGATTGGCAGCTGAAGCTCGGCCACCATGCGCATCACGCCATATACCGCTGCCGCGCCGCACATGTCGTATTTCATCTCATCCATGCCTTCGGCAGGTTTGATGGAGATACCGCCAGAGTCAAAGGTTAACCCTTTACCGACCAGCACGATCGGACGCGCGTCTTCGGACGGATTGCCTTTGTACTCGATGACCGACATCAGCGACTCATTCTGCGAGCCGTGACCGACGGCCAGATAAGAGTGCATGCCCAGCTCTTTCATCTGCTGCTCGCCGATCACGCGGGTTACAACATTTTTGCTGTAGCTGTCTGCCAGCTGGCGCGCCTGAGAGGCAAGGTAGGCGGCGTTACAGATGTTCGGCGGCATGTTGCCGAGATCTTTTGCCGCTTTAATGCCGGCGGCGATCGCCAGACCGTGCTGGATCGCACGTTCACCGCTGGTCAGTTCCCGGCGGGTCGGTACGTTGAAGACCATTTTACGCAGCGGACGACGCGGCTCGCTTTTGTTGGTCTTCAGTTGATCAAAGCTGTACAGCGTTTCCTGTGCTGTCTCAACGGCCTGACGCACTTTCCAGTAGTTATTGCGCCCTTTGACGTGCAGCTCAGTCAGGAAGCAGACGGCTTCCATTGAACCAGTATCATTCAGCGTATTGATGGTTTTCTGAATGACCTGCTTGTACTGGCGCTCATCAAGCTCGCGCTCTTTGCCACAACCAATGAGGAGAATTCGCTCAGACAGAACGTTAGGAACATGGTGCAGCAACAGGGTTTGACCTGGTTTGCCTTCCAGTTCGCCACGACGCAGCAGTGCGCTGATGTACCCGTCGCTGATCTTGTCGAGCTGCTCTGCAATCGGAGAGAGACGGCGTGGTTCAAAGACACCCACGACGATGCACGCACTCCGCTGTTTCTCCGGGCTACCGCTTTTTACACTGAACTCCATGCACTACGCTCCTGAATCTTAAAGACAACGGCGGTGGCTACGGATAGAATTGCAAGCTTTCGTAACTCATACCCGCTGTTGCGGTGACTTCGTGTTAATCTTAACGTTATTACGGCATTGGCACGTCAGAACAATTTCTGAGAGGTGGATCCGTTGAGTATAATGATCTTAGCGACGATTTCGACGACTCAAGAGAATAAATGACGTTTAAGCCATGAAACAAGCTAAATTCCGGCAAAAGACGGGTTTTTACGGGCGTATTTAAAGTGATAATCATAAGATATCTGGTTCGGGAAACGCTCAAAAGCCAACTTGCGATCCTATTCATCCTGCTTTTGATCTTCTTTTGTCAAAAGTTAGTCAGGATCCTTGGTGCGGCAGTTGACGGTGATATCCCGGCGAATCTGGTGCTCTCGCTGCTGGGGCTGGGCGTGCCAGAAATGGCGCAACTTATCTTGCCATTAAGCCTGTTCCTCGGGCTGCTGATGACGCTGGGCAAACTGTATACCGAAAGTGAAATTACGGTCATGCACGCCTGCGGGCTGAGCAAGGCTGTCTTAGTGAAAGCGGCGATGGTGCTGGCGCTGTTTACCAGTATTATTGCGGCGGTCAACGTGATGTGGGCCGGACCGTGGTCCTCCAGACATCAGGACGAAGTCCTGGCGGAGGCGAAAGCAAATCCCGGTATGGCGGCGCTTGCTCAGGGGCAATTCCAGCAGGCGACTAACGGCGGTTCGGTGCTGTTTATCGAAAGCGTTGACGGCAGTAACTTCAATGATGTGTTCCTCGCGCAAATCCGCCCGAAAGGTAACGCCCGGCCTTCGGTGGTGGTAGCGGACTCCGGTCATCTTACCCAATTGCGCGATGGCTCTCAGGTCGTGACGCTGAACCAGGGGACGCGTTTTGAAGGGACCGCGCTGCTGCGCGATTTCCGCATTACCGACTTCCAGAATTATCAGGCGATTATCGGTCATCAGGCCGTGGCGCTGGATCCAAACGATACCGACCAGATGACCATGCGTACGCTATGGACGACCGACACCGATCGCGCCCGTGCGGAGCTGACCTGGCGTATCACGTTAGTATTCACCGTATTTATGATGGCGCTGATGGTTGTACCGCTGAGCGTGGTTAACCCGCGTCAGGGTCGCGTACTGTCCATGCTGCCAGCAATGCTGCTTTATTTGCTGTTCTTCCTGGTTCAGACATCGCTGAAGTCGAATGGCGGCAAAGGCAAGCTGGATCCGGTGTTCTGGATGTGGACGGTTAACCTGGCGTATCTGGCGCTGGCGATTGTGCTTAACCTCTGGGATACGGTGCCGATGCGCCGCTTACGTGCCCGTTTTATGCGTAAAGGAGCGGTATAATGCAGCCTTTTGGTGTACTTGACCGCTATATCGGTAAAACCATTTTCACCACCATCATGATGACGTTGTTCATGCTGGTGTCGCTCTCCGGGATCATCAAGTTTGTCGACCAGTTGAAAAAAGCCGGGCAGGGGAGCTACGATGCGATGGGCGCCGGGCTGTATACCCTGCTCAGCGCGCCGAAAGATATCCAGATCTTCTTCCCGATGGCGGCGCTGCTGGGTGCTTTGCTGGGGCTGGGCATGCTGGCGCAGCGCAGTGAACTGGTGGTCATGCAGGCTTCTGGCTTTACCCGTATGCAGGTGGCGTTGTCGGTGATGAAAACCGCGATTCCGCTGGTGTTGCTGACGATGGCCATCGGCGAATGGGTGGCGCCGCAGGGCGAACAGATGGCGCGTAACTACCGTGCGCAGCAGATGTATGGCGGCTCGCTGCTCTCTACCCAGCAAGGTTTGTGGGCGAAAGATGGCGACAGCTTTGTCTACATTGAGCGGGTGAAAGGTGACGCCGAGTTAGGCGGAATTAGCATCTACTCCTTTAACGACAAGCGCCGTTTGCAGTCCGTCCGTTATGCCGCAAGCGCGACGTTTGACCCGGAGCAGAAGGTCTGGCGTTTGTCGCAGGTGGATGAATCCAACCTGACCGATCCGAAGCAAATCACCGGCTCGCAGACGGTGAGCGGCACCTGGAAAACCAACCTTACACCCGACAAGCTCGGCGTCGTGGCGTTGGATCCTGATGCGCTCTCGATTAGTGGTCTGCATAACTACGTGAAGTACCTGAAGTCGAGCGGCCAGGACGCCGGACGCTACCAGCTCAATATGTGGAGCAAAGTCTTCCAGCCGCTGTCTGTGGCGGTAATGATGCTGATGGCGCTGTCGTTTATCTTTGGTCCGCTGCGTAGCGTCCCGATGGGCGTGCGCGTGGTGACAGGGATTAGCTTCGGCTTTGTGTTCTATGTGCTGGACCAAATCTTTGGCCCGCTGACGCTGGTGTACGGCATTCCGCCGATTATCGGCGCGTTGCTGCCAAGCGCCAGCTTCTTCCTGATAAGCCTGTGGCTGATGCTGCGTAAGTCCTGATATTCGCCCCTCCCGCTGTGCGGGAGGGGCGCCTTCCTGCTAGCGTTTTCTCCCGCCCATTAAACTCCCCAACATGCCGCGGATTATCTGATTGGTGACCTGCCGCGCCGCGCTTTTCGCCACGCTTTGTACCACGCCATCGCGCTTGCCGCCGCGTGGTCCGGTGCTGCCAAACAGAATATCCTTCAATCCACCGAGAATACCGCCGTCCACATCGATCGCTTTACCGTTGGCGGGAGGTGTATTTTGCTGCTCGGTGCTGGCCTGCACGCCTTGCTGTAAACGCTCATAGGCGGACTCGCGGTCGATCTGTTCTTCATATTTACCGTACAGCGAGGAGTGATTAATCAGCCCGTTACGCTCGTCATCCGTCACTGGTCCCATCCGCGAGCACGGCGCAATCACCATTGCTCGTTCAACCACCGACGGGCTGCCTTTAGCGTCCAGAAACGACACCAGCGCCTCGCCGGTTCCCAGTTCCTGAATGGCTTTTTCGGTATCAAATGCCGGGTTGGCGCGCATGGTTTGCGCGGCGGTTTTCACCGCTTTCTGATCCTTCGGTGTAAACGCGCGCAGGGCGTGCTGCACGCGGTTCCCCAACTGACCGAGCACGTTGTCTGGAATATCTGACGGGTTTTGCGAGACGAACCACACGCCGACCCCTTTCGAGCGGATCAGGCGGATCACCTGTTCGATTTTATCCAGCAGCACCTGCGGGGCGTCGTTGAACAGCAGGTGAGCTTCATCGAAGAAGAACACCAGTTTTGGCTTCTCCAGATCGCCTGCTTCCGGCAGCTGTTCGTACAGTTCGGAGAGCATCCACAGCAGGCTGGCGGCATACAGTTTGGGCATCTGGTAGAGCTTCTCTGCGCTGAGGATGTTGATCATCCCTTTGCCGCTGGCGTCAGTTCGCATCCAGTCTTTGATGTCCAGCATCGGTTCGCCAAAGAAGTGCGCCGCCCCCTGTTGCTCCAGCGACAGCAGTCCACGCTGGATTGCCCCGACCGAGGCGCTGCTGATATTGCCATATTGATTCTGGAAGGATTTGGCGTTATCGCCGATGTACTGGGTAATGGCTCGCAGGTCTTTGAAATCGAGCAGCAGCAGACCCTGGTCATCGGCAATGCGGAAGATAATATCCAGCACGCCGGACTGTACGTCGTTGAGGTTCAGCAAACGGGCCAGCAGCAGCGGGCCGAGGTCAGATACCGTGGCCCGCACGGGGTGACCTTTTTCGCCGAAGATATCCCACACCGTGACCGGATTAGCATGCGGTTGCCAGTCGGTAATGCCGATATTTTTCAGGCGGGCGAGTAGCTTTTCAGAGGCCTGCCCTTCCTCGGCCACGCCGGTTAAGTCGCCTTTCACATCGGCCATAAATACCGGTACGCCAATTTCAGACAGGGATTCGGCCAGCTTCTGTAGCGTGACGGTTTTACCGGTCCCGGTCGCGCCGGTAATCAGTCCGTGACGGTTGGCCATGCCTGGCAGTAAAAACAGTTCGGTGTCCGGCGTGCGGGCAATTAGCAGGGGTGTGCTCATTGAGATTTCCTCCATTTATCTTGCCTGGAGTATAGGCAATGTCCATCAAAGAGAGTATGCGATGGCCGGAGAAAATGACTTAAAGCGTATTGCCGTGATAAATCTGGTACCCCAAATCCACGGTGTTGTGGTTATGGTCGTTGTTCTTGATTTTGCTCAGCAACATCTGCGCTGCCATGCGGCCAATGTCAAAACGCGGGGTGATCACACTGGCGAGGCTTGGGATCATCTGCCTGCCCATTTCCAGCCCGTGAAAACCGGCAATCGAGATCTGTTCCGGAACGGCCAGATCGCGCTCGCGGCACAGCAGCAGCGCGCCCATCGCAATATCGTCGTTGGTGCAAAAAACGCCGTCTAAATCCGGATGCGCGGCGAGCGCGTCCCGCATCATCTGAGTGCCGAGATGGATGGACGAAATAGAACGCGGATTGACGCGCAGCGGCACCAGACCCCGGCGCGTCATGGCATCGCAATAGCCGCGATAGCGCTGTTCATCGCGGACGTCGTCTTTCGAACCGAGATAGAGGATTTTGCGCCGCTGGCGTTTATCCAGCATGGTGCTGACCATATCAAATGCCGCCTGACGGTTATCGAAGCCTACTTCCATGTCCAGACGATCGCCCTGAATATCCATCAGCTCCACCACCGGAATGTTGGCTGAACGCAAAAACTTCACCGTGCGCAGGGTGTGATATTTCTCGGACAGGATAATGCCGTCGATATTGTATGACAGCAGATTGATCACCGACTCTTCCTCGGATTCCCGGTCGTAATTGTAGTTGGCGATCAGCGTCTGATAGTTATGATCCGAGGTGACCGACTCAATGCCGGCCAGAATGTCAGCGAACAGTTGGTTTTGAAACGAGGGGATCAGCACGCCAAGCGTATAGCTTTGCGCATTCAGCAGCATCGCGGGCGCGCGGTTGGGGATGTAATTAATCTCCTCCATAATCTGCGCGATGCGTTCACCGGTTTCCTTTGCGACCTTTTTTGGCGAGCGAATGTAGCGGCTCACCGTCATTTTGGTCACGCCCGCCAGCGTGGCGATGTCTTGCAAAGAAATTCTGTGGTTCCTCATTTTCTCTCCAGTTCCGGGGAGCGCGGATCTGTGCTCCCCGGTGATGACTGTCTTAATGCAGAATGGCGTTCAGCGCCAGAACCCCCAGCAGCCCCATAATGGAAATCAGCGTCTCCATTACCGTCCAGGTACGCAACGTTTCCCCGACGCTGAGATTAAAATAGCCTTTAAACAGCCAGAATCCCGGATCGTTAACGTGGGAGGCAATCACGCTGCCCGCGCCGGTAGCCAGCACCATCAGCGCCGGGTCGGCGTGGGTGACGTTAATAATCGGCAGTACCACGCCTGCGGTGGTGATCGCCGCCACGGTGGCTGAACCGAGCGCGATACGCAGCAAGGCGGCGACCGTCCAGCACATCAGCAACGGAGAAAGCGACGTGCCGGTCATCAGGTGCGAGATATATTGCCCGACGCCGCTGTCGACCAGAACCTGCTTAAACGCGCCGCCCCCGGCGATGATAAATACAATCATCGCAATCGCACCGATAGAGTCGCCAATGATATCCATAATTTGCTCGATCGTACGTCCGTTACGTCGACCAAGGGTAAAAATGGCGAGTACGATAGCGATAAACAACGCGACCGCAGGGTTACCGATAAACTCAAAGAACACCCGTACGCTGTTGGTTTTCGGCAGCGTGATTTCGCACACTGCGGCGACCGCCATCAGTATGACCGGGATTACCGCGGCAAAGATACTGTTCCAGAATGACGGCATCTCTTCTTCGGTGAACAGATGCGGGTTGAATAACCCTTCCGGCGGCGCTTTCTCAAAGCGGGTCAGCAGCTTAGAAAACAGCGGCCCGGCAACAATCACCGTCGGGATAGTAATAATAAAGCCGTACAGCAGGGTAGTGCCGAGATTAGCCTCGAAAATGGTGGCAATCGCGGTCGGCCCCGGATGCGGTGGCAGAAAACAGTGGGTCACGGACAGCGCAGCTACCATCGGGACGCCAACATACAGCAGCGGCAGGCCGGAAGAGGCCACCACCGTAAACACCAGCGGCAGCAGCAGAACAAAGCCGACTTCGAAAAACATCGCCAGACCTACCACCAGTCCGGTGATCACCAGCGCCCACTGCACGCGTTTCTTACCAAACGTGCCAATCAGCGTGGTGGCGATGCGCTGAGCCGCGCCGGTATCGGAAATCAGCTTACCGAGCATTGCACCGAAGCCAAGGATCATCGCCAGACCGCCGAGCGTCCCGCCGATCCCATTTTGTATTGAATGCAAAACGGCCTGGGCATCCATCCCTTCGGCAAAACCGACGACCGCCGCCACCAGGACCAGAGCAATAAAGCCGTTAACTTTAAAACCAATCATCAGGACCAGGAGCAGCGCGACGCCTGCCGCAATTATTATTAATGGCATAATCGTTTCTCTTATATCCCCGTCATACTTCAAGTTGCAGGTGTGTTGGCTGCGCTCACTCATCTGAATCACTTACTCAAGTAAGCTCATCGGGTTCATTCACTTGCCGCCGTCCTGCAACTCGGATTATTTAGGGGTGGCCAAAAATGCAGCGCCTGGGCGCTGCGTGATGTTGCGTTGTGTTGTATCAGACGGCGACCAGCATGCCGCCATCGACAAACAACAGGTGCCCGTTAACAAAATCGGATGCTTTGGAAGAGAGGAAGACCGCCGCGCCAATCAGCTCCTGCGGATCGCCCCAGCGCGCGGCTGGCGTACGTTTGCACAGCCAGGCGGTGAAGGCTTCATCCTCGACCAGCGCTTTGGTCATCTCAGTTTTGAAGTAGCCCGGTGCGATACCGTTGACCTGGATATTGTGGCGCGCCAGCTCAACGCACATACCGCGGGTGAGCATTTTCACCGCGCCTTTCGAGGCGGCATACGGCGTGATGGTGTCGCGGCCCAGTTCGCTCTGCATGGAGCAGATGTTGATGACCTTCCCGGCCTGACGCTCCACCATGCGACGCGTTACTGCCTGCGAGACCAGGAACACCGCCGTCTGGTTAACGGCAATCACATCGTTCCAGTCCTGCTCCGGGAACTCGGTAAACGGATGTCGGCGCTGAATACCGGCGTTATTCACCAGCACATCGATTGGGCCAATGTCTTTTTCGATATGGTCGATGGCGGCATCAATGTCCTGTTTCTGCGTAACATTGAAGGGCGCGGCAACGGCGCGGATCCCTTCCCGTTGCAGTTTGGCGACGGCGGCCTCCGCGCGCTCCGGCGTAATATCATTGACGATAATCTGCGCGCCATATTTACCCAGCCCGGTCGCCAGTAAATAACCAATACCCTGGGCCGAACCGGTGATCAGAATATTTTTGCCATCCAGTGAAAAAAGATCGTTCATTATGTTCTTCCTTATTTTGTTTCAGCAAAAACGAGCTGGACTTTCGCTGCCTGGGTTTTATCCCCGGCAAAGATCAGCGCCTGTTCAAGCTCGGTAAACGGATATTCGGCGCTCAGTAACGGCAGTGGATCGATAACGTTATTCGCCAGCCACGACACCGCAGTGTTGAACTCGGTGGTAAAGCGGAACGAGCCTTTGAGCGCGATCTCTTTGCCGATCAGCATCATCATCGGGAAGTCCGGCACCGCGCCGCCCATGCCGACCTGCACCATCACGCCTTTCGCGCGGGTGACTTCCAGGCAGGTGGTGATTGAGGACGGATGACCAGAGACTTCGAAGCTGACGTCGAAGTAGCCTTTCTCTTTTTTCCACTCATCGAGCGAGTCCTGCTGCGGGTTAATCAGCGTGTTAGCACCCATCTGCTGGGCCAGCGACAGCGAGCGCGGGCTGATATCAGCACAGACAATTTCTGCTGCGCCGAGCGTTTTCACCGCGCTGACGATCAGGCAGCCGATAGGCCCCACGCCGGAGATAAACACGCGTTTGCCCTGCAGGTCTCCTGCTTCATGCGCGGCGTGGATCGCGACTGCCAGCGGTTCGGCAAAGGCCATGACTTTTTCATCGGCGTGCTGGGGGTAGGGGATGCACTGCGCGGTATCGACGGTTTTAAATCGGGTAAAGCCGCCGTCAACGTGGGGAAAATACATGGCGCTGCCAAAAAAGCGCATTTCCGTGCACTGGTTTTCTTCGTGCTGCAGACAGTATTTACAGTGGCCACAGGGCTTCGACGGATTAATAGCCACCGACTGACCTTCATGTAATTCTTTTGAGTCGCTGTGCACCACTTTACCAATAACTTCATGGCCTAAAATCATCGGTGCTTTAACGGTAAAATTACCGACTTTTCCTTCCTGATAATAATGTAAGTCGGAACCACAAATTCCGCCGCGGGTAATTTTTACCAGCGTTCCTTTATTATTCCATTCAATGTTTTGGTCGGTAATGGCAACAGTTTTCTTACCCGCGACAACGCAGGATTGGGTTTTGACTTGCATAAATGCCTCACTGGTCAGGTAGTAACCTCGGCAGCATTTAAACGGTTTTGATTGTTATTATTTGTGATAAAGATCACGCTGGAAAATTGTTACACTACAATGTTACGCATAACGTGATGCGCCTTGTAAATCTGCTCAGCCGCGCCGAAAAAAGGTGAATTCTGCAATGTGGAAGGCGTAGTATCGCGACATGGAATATGAATCTGGAGTTTTTTCAATGGCCGGGGAAAGTTATATTTTGATGGGCGTTTCGGGTAGCGGTAAATCTTTAATTGGCAGCAAAATTGCTGCAGTATTATCGGCCAAATTCATTGATGGTGACGATCTCCATCCTGCCAAAAATATTGATAAAATGTCTGAAGGTATTCCATTAACCGATGAAGACCGACTACCGTGGTTAGCGCGATTAAATGACGCTTCATACAGTTTATATAAAAAGAATGAGACCGGGTTTATTGTCTGCTCGTCATTAAAAAAACAGTATCGCGATATATTGCGGCAGGGCAGTCCGAATGTGCATTTTTTGTGGCTGGACGGCGATTACGAGACCATTCTGGCGCGCATGCAGCGTCGGGCAGGGCATTTTATGCCGGTGGGATTACTCAAAAGCCAGTTCGATGCGCTGGAGTGCCCGCAGGAGGACGAACGTGATATTGTCCGCATCGACGTGAACCATGACATTGAGCATGTGACGGAACAGTGCCGCCAGGCGGTGCTCGCGTTTCGTAACGGGCAATAAGCCCAGCCCCTTGCGGGACTGAGCCTTGCATCAGAAGTCGGCTTTCAGCACCACGCGGTAGCGGGCTTTGCCGTCACGCACGTGCTGGATAGCGTCGTTAATTTGCGACATCGGGTACAGTTCGGTGGTGGGCGACACCTTGCTGCGCCCGGCAAACTTCATCAGCTTGCGCAGTTCGAACGGCGTACCGGTTGCCGAACCGGAGATGCTGCGATCGCCAGCAATTAAGGTGAACGCTGGCACCGGCAGCGGCTTCAGCACCGCGCCGACGGTATGGAAGTTACCGCCGTAGGCCAGTGCTTCAAAATAAGGCTGCCAGTCGAGATCGACGTTAACCGTGTTAATAATGAGATCGAACTGGCCCGCCAGCGCTTTTAGCGCATCCGGATCGCGGCTGTTAACCACCTTATCCGCCCCCATCGCCAGCACTTCCTGCTCTTTCGCCGGATTGGAGCTGAACGCGGTCACTTCGCACCCCATCGCGTGTAACAGCTTAATGGCGATATGCCCCAGGCCGCCGATGCCGATCACCCCAACGCGACTGGTGGCGGTGATATGGTGCATCAGCAGCGGTTTGAACACCGTGATACCGCCGCACAGCAAGGGACCTGCCGCCGCCAGATCGATGCTTTCCGGCAGCGGGATCACCCACTGCCAGTCGGCCCGCAGCTTCTCGGCAAAGCCACCGCGATTGAGAATAGTGGGAACGGAACCTTCCAGGCAGTTAATCTGATTGCCGCTGATACAGGCGTCGCAATGCCCGCAGCTGCGCGCCGTCCAGCCAATGCCGACTCGCTGACCAACCTTCAGACCTTTATCTTGCGCTGCGCTGCCGAGCGCCGCCACGCGACCAATCACCTCATGCCCGGCAACCAGTGGATACTGAGAGAACCCCCATTCGTTGTCGATCATCGACAAATCGGAATGGCAGATACCGCAGTAATCGACCTGGACTTCGACATCTTCCGGCTTAAGCTCGCCCGCATCATATTCATAGAGTTCGAGTTCGCTGCCCGCCGCTTTTGCGGCGTAGCTTTTTATCATCGACATCGTGTTTCCCTCAGTGTGGTGTTGAACTGGAAGTGTAGAGCATGGGGAAACGGGACGCTTCGCAGAAGGGGGGGATTAATAAGGGGACAAACTGTGACGATGGTTACAGGTGAGAAAGGTAATGCTGAAATTTTCAACACTTAGCGAGTCAGACACACGCTGGTGCTTGCATGGCGGCGCATGACAGGTATAATCCACAACGTTTTCCGCATCCCTTCCGTGCCGGAGTGGCGAAATCGGTAGACGCAGTTGATTCAAAATCAACCGTAGAAATACGTGCCGGTTCGAGTCCGGCCTTCGGCACCATCGGAACATCAATAGACGTCAACGGACGTCTTTTTTTGTGCCTGAAATCCAGTATCCGCAAGGCTTTCCTCGCTTTTTCACTCAACCTAAGTCAACCTGATTCAATCTACATCAACTTACTGATGCGGGTACATCTGCGGGTATATCCCGGTTCGATAATGTTTGTACCCACACAGAACCCTTGAAAGGATACTCATCATGGCTCTGAGTGATGTGAAAGTTCGTTCGGCTAAGCCTGAAGCAAAAGCCTATAAGCTCACTGATGGTGACGGTATGGTTTTGCTGGTTCACCCTAACGGCTCCAAATACTGGCGACTTCGCTATCGCTTTGGTGGTAAGGAGAAGATGCTGGCATTGGGGAAATACCCCGAAGTCTCGCTGGCGGATGCCAGGGCACGTCGGGATGAAGCCCGTAAGCTGTTAGCTAATGGCGTCGATCCCAGTGAGAACAAGAAAGCCGTTAAGGTAGAGCAGGAGCAAGAGGCAATAACGTTTGAAGTGGTCGCCAGAGACTGGCATGCCAGCAATCAGAAGTGGTCTGCATCGCATAGCGCTCGTGTATTGAAAAGCCTCGAAGACAATTTATTTGCTTCAGTTGGGAAGCGAAATATCAAAGATATTGGTACTCGTGACTTACTGGTCCCAATTAAAGCAGTGGAAAAGTCAGGACGCCTTGAAGTGGCTGCGCGTCTTCAACAGCGAACAACGGCAATAATGCGCTTTGCGGTACAGAATGGCTTAATTGATTACAATCCTGCACAAGAGATCGCTGGTGCGATCGCAACAGCTAAACGAAAGCATCGCGCTGCGCTAGATCTCAACCGCATTCCTGAGTTACTCCATCGCATTGATAACTACACCGGCAGACCATTAACGCGGTTAGCTGTGGATTTGACGTTACTGGTTTTCATCCGTTCGAGCGAGTTACGTTTTGCTCGCTGGACAGAAGTGGATTTTGAAACGGCTATGTGGACGATTCCTGGTGAGCGTGAGCCGCTGGAAGGTGTTAAACATTCTCAGCGAGGTTCGAAGATGCGAACTCCCCATCTTGTACCCTTATCGCGGCAGGCTCTCGCCATTCTGAAAAAGATCAAAAGAATGAATGGAAACCGAGAGCTGATTTTTGTAGGAGATCACGATCCGCGTAAGCCGATGAGCGAGAATACGGTGAACAAGGCTCTGAGAGTGATGGGTTATGATACAAAAACGGAAGTTTGTGGACATGGTTTCAGGACGATGGCATGTAGTTCATTGATTGAGTCGGGGCTGTGGTCTAGGGATGCCGTAGAGCGGCAGATGAGCCATCAGGAGCGTAGCTCTGTGCGAGCAGCTTACATCCACAAGGCAGAGCATCTGGGAGAGCGCAGGTTAATGCTGCAGTGGTGGGCTGATTATCTGGATGCGAATCGGGAGAAAGGGGTTAGCCCGTTTGATTTTGGGAATAATAGTAATGTGTTGAAATGATTTAATTATTTATCGATTTTATAATTTAAAAGTGTGCGCTCGATATGGTCAGCTGACGTGGTTGAAGTGTTTGGGACTTTTTGTGTTTAGTTCAACACTACAAAATAGACGAACCCTTAAGAATTAGTCAGTTGCTGTGACGTTGGTCATTGCCCGGGAAGATGTGGAAAGCTAAGATAAAGAGTTATGAGCCTTAAATATATGGATAGGCTCGCACAGCGATGGATTAAAACCTAATGATGACTAAATCCAATTTTGAGTTCCTGAAGGGCGTCAACGATTTCACCTATGCCATCGCCTGTGCGGCGGAAAATAATTACCCGGATGATCCCAACACCGCACTGGTGAAAATGCGTATGTTTGGCGAAGCGACGGCTAAACACCTTGGCCTGCTGCTGGATATCCCCCTCTGTGAGAATCAACACGATCTTCTGCGTGAACTGGGCAAAATTTCCTTTGTTGATGACAACATCCTTTCTGTATTCCATAAATTGCGCCGAATTGGTAACCAGGCCGTCCACGAATACCATAATGATTTGGATGATGCCCAGATGTGCCTGCGCCTGGGTTTCCGTCTTGCCGTCTGGTATTACCGGTTGGTAACCAAAGATTACGACTTTCCTGTGCCGGTTTTTGTGCTGCCTGAGCACGGTGAGGATCGCTACCACGCCGAAGTTCTCACCCTCAAACAGCAACTGGAACAGCAGACACAGGAAAAAGTACAAAGCCAGGCAGAACTGGAAGCTCAGCAGCAACGATTAATTGCACTCAACGGCTACATTGCCGTTCTCGAAGGCAAACAGCAGGAAACCGAAGCACAAACCAAAGCACGCGTGGCCGCACTGGAAGCGCAACTCGCCGCCAAAAACGCCGAGTTAGCAAAACAAACCGAACAGGAACGCAAGGCATATCATAAAGAGATTATCGACCAGGCTATCAAGCGCACACTGAATCTCAGCGAGGAAGAAAGCCGCTTCCTGATTGATGCCCAACTGCGTAAAGCGGGCTGGCAGGCCGATAGTAAAACGTTACGTTTCTCCAAAGGTGAGCGTCCAGAACCGGGTGTAAATAAAGCCATTGCCGAATGGCCAACTGGCAAAGATGAAACCGGGAAGCAAGGTTTTGCGGATTATGTTCTGTTCGTGGGCCTTAAGCCTATCGCAGTGGTCGAAGCAAAACGTAAAAATATCGATGTTCCCGGCAAACTCAACGAATCGTATCGCTACAGTAAATACTTCGATAACGCGTTCTTACGCGACACGTTGTTAGAACACTACTCTCCTGATGAAGTACATGAAGCGGTACCTGCTTACGAAATTAGCTGGCAGGACACCAGCGGCACACAGCGTTTTAAAATCCCCTTTTGCTACTCCACCAACGGGCGTGAATACCGCGCGGCAATGAAGACCAAAAGCGGTATCTGGTATCGCGACGTCCGCCACACCACCAATATGTCGAAAGCGCTGCCGGAATGGCATCGCCCGGAAGAGCTGCTGGATATGCTGGGCAGCGACCCGCAAAAACAGAATCAGTGGTTTGCCGATAACCCCGGAATGAGCGAACTGGGTCTGCGTTATTACCAGGAGGATGCCGTTCGCGCGGTAGAGAAGGCCATTGTTAACGGCCAACAAGAGATCCTGCTGGCAATGGCGACCGGTACCGGTAAAACCCGTACCGCCATTGCCCTGATGTTCCGCCTGATCCAGTCGCAGCGTTTCAAACGCGTCTTGTTCCTGGTTGATCGTCGCTCGCTCGGCGAGCAGGCGCTGGGATCGTTTGAAGATACACGGATTAACGGCGACACTTTTAACAGCATTTTCGATATCAAAGGATTGACTGATAAATTCCCGGAAGACAGCACCAAAATTCACGTCGCCACGGTTCAGTCGCTGGTTAAACGCACGTTGCAATCAGATGAACCGATGCCGGTCGGCCGTTACGACTGTATTGTCGTCGATGAAGCACACCGCGGCTACATTCTCGATAAAGAGCAGACCGAAGGTGAGCTGCAGTTCCGAAGCCAGCTGGATTATGTTTCAGCCTACCGCCGCATTCTCGATCATTTCGATGCGGTAAAAATTGCCCTGACCGCCACGCCAGCCCTGCACACGGTCGATATTTTCGGCGAGCCGGTTTACCGCTACACCTACCGAACGGCGGTGATCGACGGCTACTTGATCGACCAGGATCCGCCTATTCAGATCGTCACCCGCAATGCGCAGGATGGGGTCTATCTTTCCGAGGGTGAACAGGTGGAACGCCTGAACCCACAGGGCGAGCTGATCAACGACACGCTGGCTGACGATCAGGATTTTGAGGTTGCCGATTTTAACCGCGGCCTGGTGATCCCGGCGTTTAACCGTGCGGTATGCGGTGAGCTCACCAAATACCTAGATCCTACCGGTCAGCAAAAAACGCTGGTGTTCTGCGTCACCAACGCCCATGCCGACATGGTGGTTGACGAGCTGCGCACCGCGTTTAAGAAAAAGTATCCGCAGCTGGAGCACGACGCGATTATCAAGATCACTGGTGATGCCGATAAAGACGCGAAGAAAGTGCAAAGCATGATCGTCCGCTTCAACAAAGAGCGGCTACCCAATATTGTGGTTACCGTCGATCTGTTGACCACCGGCGTGGATATCCCGTCAATCTGTAATATTGTGTTCCTGCGCAAAGTCAAAAGCCGCATTCTCTACGAGCAGATGAAGGGCCGTGCCACGCGTCTGTGCCCGTCGGTGGGGAAAACCAGCTTTAAGATTTTCGACTGTGTTGATATCTACAGCTCGCTGGAAAGCGTCGATACCATGCGCCCGGTGGTTGTGCGTCCACAGGTGGAACTGCAAACGCTGGTCAATGAAATTACCGACTCAGAAACCTACAAAACCATTGAAGCGGATGGCCGCAGTTTTGCCGAGCACAGCCATGAACAGTTGGTCGCTAAGCTGCAGAGAATCATCGGCCTCGCCATTTATAACCGCGATCGCAGCGAAGCGGTGGATAAGCAGGTTCGCCGTCTGGACGAGCTGTGCCTGGATGCCGCGGGCGTCAACTTTGGCGGTCTGGCCTCACGCCTGCGGGAAAAAGGACCGCACTGGAGCGCCGAGATTTTTAATAAGCTTCCCGGCTTTATCGCCCGCCTGGAAAGGCTGAAAACCGATATCAACACTCTGCGCGATGCCCCTATTTTCCTCGATATTGACGATGAGGTGGTGAGCGTCAAATCGCTGTACGGCGATTACGACACGCCGCAGGATTTCCTCGAAGCGTTTGATGAGCTGGTGCAACGCTCCCCGAACACCCAGCCCGCGCTGCAGGCGGTGATTAATCGCCCGCGCGACCTCACCCGTAAAGGGCTGGTGGAATTGCAGGAGTGGTTTGACCGCCAGCATTTTGAAGAGTCATCCCTGCGCAGCGCGTGGAAAGCGACGCGCAATCAGGATATCGCCGCCCGGCTGATCGGCCACATCCGCCGTGCGGCGGTGGGCGATGCGCTCAAACCGTTCGACAAGCGTGTCGATCACGCGCTGGCACGTATCAAGGGCGAGAACGACTGGAGCGATGAACAGCTAAGCTGGCTCGACCGTTTAGCGCAGGCGCTCAAAGAGAAAGTGGTGCTCGACGACGACGTCTTCAAAACCGGCAATTTCCACCGTCGCGGCGGTAAGCCCATGTTACAGCGCGCCTTTGACGACAACCTCGATAGCGTGCTGGATAAGTTCAGCGCTTACATCTGGGATGAGCTCGCCTGACGCGTTATCATCCCAGGCAATTTCTTCTTCTGCGGCCCCGATAAGGGCCGCTGTTTTACATAGGATCTTCAATGAACAATAACGATCTGGTCGCCAAACTGTGGAAACTGTGCGACAACCTGCGCGACGGCGGCGTCTCCTATCAAAACTATGTCAATGAACTCGCCTCGCTGCTGTTTTTGAAAATGTGCAAAGAGACCGGCCAGGAAGCGGACTACCTGCCGGAAGGCTACCGCTGGGATGACCTGAAATCGCGTATTGGTCAGGATCAGATGCAGTTCTACCGTAACCTGCTGGTTCAGTTAGGCTCAGATGAGAAAAAGCTGGTGCAGGCGGTATTCCATAATGTCAGCACCACCATTGAACAGCCCAAACAGCTGACGGAACTGGTCAGCTATATGGACGCGCTGGACTGGTACAATGGCGACCACGGCAAGTCCCGCGACGACTTCGGCGATATGTACGAAGGGCTGCTGCAAAAGAACGCTAACGAAACCAAATCCGGCGCGGGCCAGTACTTCACCCCGCGTCCGCTGATCAAAACCATTATCCATCTGCTGAAGCCGCAGCCGCGTGAAGTGGTGCAGGACCCGGCGGCGGGAACGGCGGGCTTTTTGATTGAAGCCGACCGTTACGTGAAATCCCAGACTCACGATCTCGATGACCTGGATGGCGACACCCAAGATTTCCAGATCCACCGCGCGTTTATCGGCCTTGAACTGGTGCCCGGCACCCGCCGTCTGGCGCTGATGAACTGCCTGCTGCACGATATTGAAGGCAACCTCGACCACGGCGGCGCCATCCGTCTGGGCAACACGCTGGGCAGCGACGGTGAAAACCTGCCGAAGGCGCATATTGTCGCCACCAACCCGCCGTTTGGCAGCGCCGCGGGCACCAACATCACCCGTACCTTCGTGCACCCGACCAGCAACAAACAGCTGTGCTTTATGCAGCATATTATTGAAACCCTGCACGCCGGCGGCCGCGCGGCGGTGGTGGTGCCGGATAACGTGCTGTTTGAAGGCGGTAAGGGCACCGATATTCGTCGCGACCTGATGGATAAATGCCATCTGCACACCATCCTGCGCCTGCCGACCGGCATCTTTTACGCCCAGGGCGTCAAAACCAACGTTCTGTTCTTTACCAAAGGCACGGTGGCCAATCCGCATCAGGATAAAAACTGCACCGACGACGTGTGGGTGTATGACCTGCGTACCAATATGCCGAGCTTCGGCAAGCGCACGCCGTTTACCGAGCAGCACCTGCAGCCGTTTGAAACCGTCTACGGCGAAGATCCACACGGCTTAAGCCCGCGTGAAGAAGGCGAATGGAGCTTTAACGCCGAAGAGAGCGAAGTCGCCGACAGCGAAGAGAATAAAAACACCGACCAGCACCAGGCCACCAGCCGCTGGCGCAAGTTCAGCCGCGAGTGGATCCGCAGCGCGAAATCCGATTCACTGGATATCTCCTGGCTGAAGGATAAAGACAGCATCGACGCCGACAGCCTGCCGGAGCCGGACGTGCTCGCCGCAGAAGCGATGGGCGAACTGGTCCAGGCGCTGGGCGAGCTGGACGCGCTGATGCGCGAGCTGGGGGCGGGGGATGAGGCGGATGCGCAGCGTCAGTTGCTGGAAGAAGCGTTTGGCGGGGTGAAGGCATGAGTGATTTTAAATTCCATACTCCCAACTCATGGATATTATCCTCACTGCCAGATATTGCTGGAATCAATATGGGACAATCACCCTCAAGTTCAGATGTTAATGAACAAGGTGAGGGTATTGTCTTTTTCCAAGGGAAGGCTGAGTTTGGAAAATTGTATCCAACCCCCAGAAAATATTGCACAAAACCAACAAAAATTGCGTCAGCTGGAGATATTTTGCTATCAATAAGGGCGCCGGTTGGACCAACGAACATTGCCACTGAAACAACGGCGATTGGTCGAGGGCTGGCAGCCATCAGTGCTCACAGTGGTTTAACAGACCCTAAATATCTTCTTTACTATTTTAGATGTATAGAGCCGTGGTTAAGTACACAAGGCACGGGGTCTACTTTCAAAGCTATTTCAGGTCAGTTTATTAAGGAATTAAAAGCCCCATTACCGTCTTTTGCCGAACAAAAAATCATTGCCGAAAAACTCGATACGCTGCTGGCGCAGGTAGACAGCACCAAAGCACGTCTTGAGCAAATCCCACAAATCCTGAAACGTTTTCGTCAGGCGGTGCTTGAAGAAGCTGTCAGTGGTAGATTAACGGAAAACTGGAGAGATGCGAGCATTAGTGAAAAATCAGCGGAAGAACTTCTCGTTACCATAAGTAAAACAAGAAAAAAAAATCTTACCAGTGGCGCAGACTCTCTAGCTACAGAGTCTAAGCGATATCTTGCAAAGATTGACGCCCATCATTTTAATATTCCTGATGTTATTCTTCCAGTTGGATGGAAATGGACTACTTTCTTACAATCGATGGAAAAAGTGGTTGACTGTCATAACAAAACAGCACCATATACAGAGAAAGGTATTTATCTTATCAGGACACCTGATATTCGTAACGGTATTATTTCATTAAAAAATACTAAATATGTCAATGAAGACACCTATAATTTTTGGTCAAAACGATGCCCCCCAAGAAGTGGTGATATAATTTTCACACGAGAAGCTCCTATGGGAGAGGCTGGAATTGTACCTGAGAATACACGTCTCTGCATGGGACAAAGAATGATGCTACTTCGCCCCATGCAGAGCTATCTCAGCAATAAATATGTTTTGCTGAATATTCTATCAATTAGTTTTCAGGCGAGAATGTTGTCTCAGGCAATAGGTACTGGAGTTAAGCACCTTCGGGTAGCTGATGTCGAATCATTAATGTATCCTTTACCACCACTCCCAGAACAACACGAAATCGTCCGCCGCGTCGAGCAACTCTTCGCCTACGCCGACACCATTGAAAAACAGGTCAACAGCGCCCTGACCCGCGTCAACAATCTCACCCAGTCTATCCTGGCAAAAGCCTTCCGCGGCGAGCTGACCGCCCAGTGGCGTGCTGAAAACCCTAATCTCATCAGCGGTGAAAACAGCGCCGCCGCCCTGCTGGAAAAAATCAAGGCCGAACGCGCCGCCAGCGGCGGTAAAAAAACCTCGCGTAAAAAAGCGTAATGATGGTCATCGGCCATCGCTGACTCGAGTCGTTTTAGCGCTCCCAACTCTTTATTGGGAGCGCTAATGCATTAAGACGGCATCACCTCTACCAGCACATCCGTTGCCCAGCTTTCCTCGCTATTAAGGACTTTGCCCTCCTGGCAGGCTTGCGCCAGTTTTACTAGCTGATAAGTCACATCATCAGTAAAGTCAAAGTTACGCCATGCATACGGGAAGTCGATACGCCAGTATCCCATTCCCTGGTCGAAGCGAATCTTCAACATCTGACTATCTTCAAAGGTCACCGTCAGCTTACGATGATGTGGAATATCACGTGGCGAATCGAACACCGTCAGTTCTACCGCTCTGCCCATTGCCGCAGTAAACCACTGGTCGGCGAAATCCTGAAAATCCGCTTCGCTCATCCAGTCATGAGAGGGGCGATTTCCTGAACGATCTTTGGGCTTAAACAGAGTATCAAGCTCAAGCTCCGCGTCATCGGTCAGCTTTGTTTTTAGCGGTTTCAGTATCGCCCCCAGCAGTGCCAGCGCAACCGGGTTTTGCAGATAGCGATCGGTATAGTGAACGCTGGTGATTCGCTGGTTTTTCATCAGTGACTGTGCTTCTTCATGGTTGTTACACAGCAAATCCCAGAAGCGTTGTCCGAACTGCGAAAGTGGACCATTTAACTGTTTATGAATCTCTATGTCTTTGACACGCTCAACAGCGTTCGCTGCTTTCCCCGGCAAAACAAACTCGTTCAGTTTTACCGTGTTATAGCCGAGGCTGCGAACGACCAGTTCGTCATTCAGGTGCCAGCCTGGCCCTGGGATAGTTGCCTGCTGGCTGCGTGAAGCCAGCGTCATTACGCGATCGGCAAAGGCGACTTGCGCAACAATCGGCAATTCCAGAGCCTGTTCGCTATGACACAAACGCACGCCCAAAGCAGTAAACTGCGAAAGCTCATGCAACAGCTCCGGATCATCGACGCCAGCAGGAATGACAAGGTCGACCGCAACATTGTCTTTAATCCGGTAGTTCTGAATAGCCGCCCGGAATTGACGGGCATAAAGATCCCACTCATTGAGTGGCCCATTCATCCACAGTGTGAGTTTTTCAGCACCCTCGTTAATCGCCCGACGAAGGGTATCGCCAATGGCTCCCGGGCAATATCGGGCATCCGGTAGCGAGAATGTTTCATCATCCGGCAAACCGATGTAGTACGAGAAGTCATCACCAAGCCATGCCTGTGCTGCTTTACGATCCAGCAAATCGTGATCGTGGCGAGTCTGGGAGTCGAGGAGGCATTCACTGCATGCCGTATCGCAGTGGTGGCAACCCAACTGCTTCACCATTCCCAACAGAATGGCCTCAATGTGCATTGGCGCACTGGATGCAAAACCTGCACCACCGCTAATCACATCGTAGAGTTGAACGGCTAATACTGATTGTCCATCTTCCAGTCTGACCGGACGAACGGCGTAGCCCAGTTCTGCCGCGGAGATACCCAAAACCCCGGCCAGCGCCTGACGTAGTGCTACCGCCAGAGTCATGGCAACAATCCGCCCTTCTTCCGTGCTATCCGGGAGATATTCACCGTTTTGCGGCTTGCGTAGAACCATTTCAAAGACATCCGTTCGTGCCAATGCCCCCAGCGTGACGTTCTTCATGAGCGCCGTCGAGCCGGGGCAAATTAGACGTTGATTCTGGCTGTCGCGATCTGCTTTTCCCGGACGCGGCGGGTAGTGGGCTTCCATACTTTTCGGCGCATCGTTTGCGTTCAACATCGACTCTGCGCGACCGCAGCTCAGACAAAGTGCGTAACCATGCCCACCTTCTCCAAGGCTTTGCTGGAAAACATGCCCATCAGCGCCAGATGCCATATACCCCATTATCGGGTTAGGTAGCGATACGGGTTCTGCTTTAACAAATACCCAGGCAGGGACAACCGGGATAAATTTCATGGTTTCAATATTGTTCGTCACCGGCGCGTGTGCATCAGTTACAAACCCGGCTGGCTGCAGCACCTGGCGACGATTATCCATGATGATTTTTTCACCACAGGCGCTGTTGGTGCAAAATAGCGTCCCGGAACTGCTCAACCCCTCTTCATAGCCTATGGTCCCGCATTTGTGACAGCGCCAGGCGCAATCCAGACGCTGGGCTTCATTGGTATCGGCATTAATATTGTGCCAGTGCAGTGAGACGCCAGCAGAGCGGAAGACCCGGCCATCCAGTATGATCTCTGCACCTGGTGCATATTCACGGATGGCAACCCCCAAGTTACGCGAGGGAAGTCCCTTATAACGTGACACATTATCTTCGCGATCTTTTTTATCCCGGCTTTTCTGTGATTTTTCACGGATATAGTCTTCCATAGTGAAGTTATCAAACGTCACCACATCTGTCGGGAAGCCGTATCCCGGCAGGAAAGTCCTGGCCGCCAGGTCACGCAGCAAATACTCGCCACAGTGTCGTTTTTTCTCCAGTTCTATGCGCTTGCGATAAGGCGTTTGCGGCTGCGATTCTCGTTCCTGGGCTACAAGATCGCGGTAGACGGAAAGCCATCGCTGTTGCAGGAACGTAATCGCATGGATTGTTTTATCCCGCAACAGGTCGGGTCTGGCGCCATGTAATGCTGTACCTTTCACCAGCCGTTCCAGCGCCGCGTCGATATCAAGAACCGGACGCTCGAGCCAGACTTTAAAGTGTTCACATTTTGATTGCCCGTCGTCTTCACCGAAAAACCAGAGGCTATCAAGACTGGTTTTTTCTTTATCTGTTTCGCCAATGACGTGACATAAAAAGTCGGACAGTAATAACGCATTGACGTGGCGTTGCACCAGCCGGGCGGAATTCATTGCCACCATTGGCGCGGGGATCATGGTCTCAAATGGCCGAGTGGGTTGGCAAAAACCTGTTGATCGTGCGGGTTCCCTTTACATAGTGTGTAAGAGATCGCACGCGATTCCTGACTACGCCCGGCTCGCCCGGCACGCTGTAAATAGTTAGCCGGATGGGGCGGTACGTTGTTCATCACTACGGCGGTAATGCCACCGATATCAACCCCCATTTCCATGGTGGTAGAACAGTTAAGAACATTAAGCTGCCCGTTCTTGAACATCTTTTCGTAGCTTTGCAGGCGTTCTGAAGACTGCTGGGCAGAGTGCTCTGCAGTGCGGTAGTAGAAGCCACCTTCAACGACACGATCGTTGATATCCGTCCAGACGTTTTCCGAACGTAATTGTGCGATCAGAGGTTCTTTACTAACCCAGTCACGTACCTTCGCCAGACCCGGAGCGTAGTCTTCTTGCGAACGATCCAGCTTCCAGATTTCCGGCATGGTGACCTTTTGTGCGACAAAAGCGTCATATTGTGTCTTGGTAAGGTGTTCAAACGAAATGTGGGTGGGCAGATAAGGGGTTAAGCCTTTAAAGGCCGTATCCAGAATCTTATTGGTTACCGGACAAATCCAGGCATCTGTGATTAAAGAAAAAGTCATGTGCTCTTTTGGCAGATAGAAACGGTTACCATCAGGTTTCAGCACTGCAAGTGGCCCAGTAAGTTGGGTCCACGCTTCTTTCAGCCACGTATTGATAATATCCATCGTCGCCGTATTTACGGTTTTGAATCCTGCGCCAAGCATTAATAACTTCACTAAACGATGGGATATATTGCCATTACGAATTTGCGGCCAGCGTCTGTTCTGATTATCTTCGGGATCTTTTGTGTCTGGGTTACGGACGAATTTCGATGAAAAACGGCTACCAATCCAGTTTTTCAACTCATCGTCCAGTTGTGTGAAGTTGCTTTCACGTACGTAGAGATCCAGCGTAACCTTAAGAAAATCCTTCCAGTCATCCAGCGTCAGCCCTTTCTCTTGCCAATGCACCGGCATCTTATGGATCTTCTCCAGCCCCTGATAACCAACCTGAACTAATCCCTGCGTTTCCAGGCTGTTAGTTCGTTTGGGCCGGCGCATAAACTCCCGGAATAACAACATTTCAGAAAGCTTCAGCGGCCCGCCATTTTCATTGAAAATTTCAGGCTTCAGATAGTGGTTATATTGCAGAATAGGACCGCGAATATCGGCTTTCTCTTTAAGTTCATTAACCATTTCAATCCAGGTCCGCGAAACCAGAATAGTCGCAGCTTTGCCACCGGTCGCGGCCTGAATAGCCTGTTCAAGCTGTTCGGCTTGCGCTTCAGCCAGTTTTGCTTGTTCCGGCATTCCCCAGCTTCTATATTCTTTCGCCTCATGGCGGGCCTGTTTTGCCCTCGTCGCTAACTTTTCCAGATCGGCATTGGCATTCGGTGTTGCAGAAGTCTGTGTTCGTTGATGCCAGCTCAGGATTTCGACCACACTACCGCGTAAGCGGCTGCGCTCAGCTTCTTGCTGCATGCGCACCGCCATTCGGGCCGTTCCTTGCCGGCTGTCGGTAAAGGTAATAAGTCGACGGCCTCGACCTGGTAACGAATCAGGTCCGACGCCCTCTTTTCCTTCTTCACTAATAAAATCCTGACAATATTCCAGAACGGTTGGCACAATATTGGTGACGTAAAATGGCCCACCTAATAAGGCTCGGCGGAACGGTTGTTTTCCGCTCGCGCCTCTGTAGCCACAGCTACTGGCACTACATACTTGTTCAATGTCGTTAATAACCAGCGGGATGCTGTCATTGTTAATAACACCAATACGACGTGTCTGACGGTCCAGACGCTGTAGGGTATAACCCGCCTCGCTGGTCTTCTCTGCGGCGATAATGAGTGGGGGCTGAAAACGACTCTCTTTATCAACTTTTTCTTCTGCGGCATCATTTTCAATATGCACATCATCTTGCAAAGAGAACTCATCACCGCCTTTATTTTCCCATTGGACAAGTTTTCCCTTTTTGTCCCGCGCCAGAAGATGTGGCTCATTACATTCATTACAGAATGCCAGCTCGTAAACCGGGCTTCCACAATCGCAATTTTGGCGTTTGTTCACATACACATAGCCAAAAGGCCAACCCTTTTCCAGCGGGGTACCGTGCTTTAATCTGCATTCTTTATCAACACAGGCCCACACCCCCTGGGTATTGCGTTGGAATATGTGCGCCCTGACCTTAAGAAATGCGGGATCCTTAGTATTGGGTTGTGTGCCAGAGCAGACGTCAATCCAGCGCAACACATCCTGCTGGCTATAATGCTGTTTTGTTAGCGAGTTCAACCGCTGCGTCATATCATCCAACTTCATTGGATTCGGTTGAGTAACTAGCATGTCGCGCAAGTAATACGCTTCAGGTGAATGCGTAAGTGCATCAAAGCGCTCTGGGCTTACGCCCTTCATGTCTGTATCAGGGATTTGCTCAATTTCTTCTAACGGAATAAAAACGTGTTTGCATGGTTCCAGTTCCGGAATAACCCGGCTTCCGTCCAGTACGTCAATGCGCTCTTGCGGTATACCGGATAATTCAGAGAGGAATTTTTTTAATTGCTTTTCGGCATCGCTTCCGGCAATGGTTGCAGAGGTTGCTACAAAGCGAACATCATCTGGAGTCACACCAAAGGCCGTCATCACGCGGCGTAACTGCAGCGCCAGTTCAGCGGCCTGCGAGCCGACATAGGTATGCGCTTCATCCAATACGATCCAGCGTAATGATTTTTGTGATTTAGATTGCTGGATAATTGGAGCGTCGATCTGGCGGACCATCATATATTCCAGCATTGTGCCGTTGGTCACTAGAATTGGAGCGGGTTCTTCACGCATTTTTTCGCGCGAGAGTACTTCATTCGGTCTTTTTACCTGTTCGCTTTTCACTGCGGCGTGTAGATTTTCGGTATTTCCGTTGTAGAGGCAGTATCGGATTCCGGAACCAAAACCACGTGTCCAAGCGTCCAGGCGCTCACGTTGCGAATTAATTAAGGCGTTAAGTGGATAGAGGAAAAGGGCCCTGACGCCGATAAGTGGGTTGTTGCCATTTTCATGTAATTCCCGGTAGAGGTCTTCCAGCACCGGCACCATAAAACATTCGGTTTTGCCTGAACCCGTACCGCTGGTCACTACCACAGAATGTTTTTTTTCCAGCAGAGCCTTCCAACTGGCTAGCTGGTGAGTAAAGGGTTTCCAGTCAGCACCAAAACGATAGCGTCCATTGTTCTGATCATCCAGCGAATCAACCACAGCTTTACTGAGCAATGCCTTGCCTTCCGTCAGGCTACGCATCGTTTTGTTTGACGCTTTCCAGCCAAACATTTGTTGGAAAACGGGAGAAGCAAGGAATGAGCCTGATTTCCCACAATCGGCGCCCATTTGTTGCGCGAGGTGCTCACGCAACTGCGGGTTTGTGACCCCCATGATACTCAGTGTTGCTTCAGTTGAACGAGACAACGATTGTTCAATAAGTGACGAAAAATAGCGTGTAGTCATTCTTATCCCTTTTTATTTTTGAGCAAAATAACGCAACAGGCTGCACTGGAAGATGGCCTTAAACCAGCGGGAATCGAAGTCCCTGACCTGTCTCAGGAAAAATACGGCACCCGGTTTACGGTCAAATACGGCTTCAAAAGAGGTATTGCCGCTTGCTACAGCTGCGGCGAAGACGGGTAACCAGGCAACGGAATAGCGGTATTCTGCGTCAGGATTAATGCTGATCACTGGATTTTTTTGTGATGTCATCCAGCTATGCAGCCGCTTGCTGCCGTACTCTGGCCAGCGAGCTTCACTATGCTCACGTAAAAGCTCCTGATACCACTCGCGAATGAAGAACTCTGGAATGGGCGGAGGGAATTGTCCATAACTTAACCATTTCTCAATTTCGTCGGCATATGTCGGAAAAACGAGCCCCAATCGCTGATACAAGCTCTTCACCAGTAAATTCTGGGTTTCTTCCGGTGCACCCTTTTGGCTCAGGAACAATTTAAATCGATCGGCTGCAGTTTTGATTTCGAAGATGGGGAAGAACTCCCATAAAATAGGGAACTCATTTTCAATGCGGCTCAGATACTCAGCTGACATCTCAAATTTAAATAGCGACATCGCCAGTGCTCGTGGATGCTGTACTAGCGCACGCCAAACTTCAAAGGTTGCCAGCGGCAGATAACCAAATTGGTCGTACAGGCAACGCATAAATTGCCAGCCGGAATGAGCGGGATCGTTAGCCATCTGTTCAAGTACCAGTGTAATGGTATTAACTTCAGACTGGGGATTAAAAAGCTGGGTCGCTTTCTGCAATGAACGAATACTACTTTCATCCACGGGTAACGAAGGTTCCCCACGAATGAAGCAGGGGCGAAACGCCATTTCCTCACCCTGTTTGGGGACGACTAACCACGGTCCATTTTTATTAATAACCGAATTCAGTTCATATTCACCTGTCGGTACACCTTCGCTCATTCTTGATGATAATGGGGTAATTTTTCTCTCCGGCTCACTCAATAACATGATAACAGGTGAAGACATTTGCCCGGTGCGATAATGGGTTGACTGGCTGATGAGAAGTTCTCTTTCATAATCATAGCGTAAACTGTATTTATAGCGGCGAATCCGCCAGCTCATTACAGCACCTGCGCCTTTGATTTGCATCTCAACAACCTGGTCAATTCCTGTCTCAAGAGACAGTAAGTTTTCAATATGCTCTCTCAGGCTGTATAAATTGAGTTCGACGGGGTGTTCCCCCGCGGTATAACACCATTCATGCCATGCCTGTAACCCACTTTTGGAACGTAAATGTAATTCCAGTGAAAAACGTGTCGGATCGCCATTTTTACCAAATAAAAAGGCTCTCGAACCCAGCAAATCATGCAGAGTAATATTTTTATCCAGAGTGCATCCATTTGCATCAAGGGCCAGGCAACCTTTTGCAGGGAAAGGTAGAGTCATCTCTACTGGGGCTGCACCCAAATTTGGGTAAATCTGCAAAGAGACAAACGCAGGAGGTATTCCTTCTGCTTTAAGTAATATTTCTGTTTGTCCTGCTGAGCGTTTGCGAGCAACCTCTAGTGTTTTATCTTTTAAGACAGACATGCAGGGATGTTGCGTTGAGATAACAATGGAACCTTCATTGGCTAGCTCACCACCCTTTATTTCAATGTTAAAATCTGCCGGCAAGATCCCAATTTTTCGACGCAGTAGAGTTTCATTGTGAGTATTTCTGACAGAAACATATTGCGTACCCATCATCTCTTGTACCTGACATTCATCTAACGATATGCCACTCAGGTAACGTTTGAATTGTATATCTTCAGCATTCAGGTTTTTCGCCGTAACTTTAGGTACACCAAGGAATGTTTCATCAGGATGGCAATTCCAGGTAACATGTTTTCCATAAAAATCAAATCCGCTCTGATTAGATTGTTCCCTCCCGGTGCGGATCCTGTATGTTTCATCTCCGGAAATGGTTATATCCTGGCGTCCTTTTACGGACAGTGTTCTGAGTCCTAATAACGACGCTGTACCTGGAGAGCCTTCACACCCTGAAATAGTGGTTTTTTCTTGAGGTAAGGCAATAAGAACATTGCTATTACGTACAGTACAAGAAGCTTGCCCTTGCAATAACCAGCGTTCCTCATCATCAACAAAAGTAAGTGGTACCTCGCCAACGGCGATTTCACTATCTTCAAGTTTTATGGTGCCAACAATCATTCCTCCAGTTCGTGCAACAATCGTTAAGCTCGCAGCTGGCTGGCGTCTGACAAATCTCGACTCACTTTTACGCAGGCGAACTTTGGCATGGGCGTTCTCCAGGGATGCATAGGCGGGGCCGAGACAGGTGACTTCTTCACCATCTTCATAAATGGCAAGTTCAAATCGCGTCGTTGAGGGAGTGCTGATGATTGGGAGGGGGAGTTCATCAGGCAGCGAAATTATCGCCTGGATTTGATTGGGATGGTTTTCCGACCAATAGAATTGACAACCGGAACCCTTATTTTTTTGTAAGTGGGATTTAGCCTCTACGGAGGCAGTACATAGCAACCCATTAAGAAAGCGAGTACCTGTTTCATCATCCAAAGGCATAGGGAACTCATCACGCCATTTTGGATGCACTTTATCAAGCTGCTTCACGGGTTCGGTATGATTGCTCAGGTTGTACATTAGAACCAGCGAGCTGAGTTTTTCCGCTATATGGCTGATGAGTTCTACAGAGGTGTCTTCGCTAAAAACAGTTGGCAGGGCTGATTTTTCTATGACAGTTCTTACTAGAGAAAGTATGGAAAATCCTGCCAGTTGTGCCTGCCCATATTGATTGAGAATCCGGGAGAATACATTCTGAAAATGGCTATCCGATTCTTTCAGTAAGCGGAACGGTAATCCCCCCTCACTGAACAATGTTCCGAGAAAATTACGTCGTTCTGATTCGTAAAATCGGATTGGGCGGTTCCAGTAACCTTCCATCCCTTTAGGGATAATAATCCTTAATTCAGTCGATGTTAATGATACTCCCAATGCTCTATATATAGGGTCCCACATCCAACCACAATGGCGCTCATAATCTCTGCGATACCATTCAGAGCAAAAAAGGACAAAACAGGCAGCGTAACCTTTATCATCGATATTACTCTGTACTTGACCAACTGCACGAAGTAGTTGTGTTAGATTATTGTATTCATCATTGGTCGCATGATATTCATATAGGGGACGGCTATCAGGTTGTCTCAATCCTCTACGATTAAGAAAGTTACTTAGCCAGGAAGTACATTTTACCCAAGAAATGCATTCTGATTGACTCAAGGCAAACTCCTTACAGACAAGCGAAAAAACCTTATAGTTTTAGTTAAAAAAACAGATCAGATTACTCTTGTGTTGGTATAACTTCAACTACTAATTTTTGTGGGTGTATCTCACAGGTGGTTTTTATTTAAATGATAACAAAAATTGATTGATTCCATCCTATTTATCGAGTTGTTTTATTATTTCAAATAAAAGGAAGTTTTACTTTGGCGTCGCTATGCACAATGACGAATAATTTATCTTCTATGATATAGAGCAATCAGGAGAACTATACAACCAGGAGTAATAAAAGTTGTATCATCAGTCAAAAATACATGGGGTTGATGTTTGCTGTGTATGCATTACATTATATGTATTGCAGGAGTATTTCTATATTATTATCAATGCGTTAAATGGAGATATATTCTTAAGCGCGCAGCGGAAGGGGTTACTGAACTAATAACCAGAGGCATCGTGTAGAAAATACCTATATGTTACTCATAATTTCAAGTTATGAGGCAATATACGCAGTGAGCAGGGATAGATTATTGCCTGCGTATAACTGCGCAGTATTGAGTAGGGTGCCTGTGAAACCGTTTATGGTGATATTGCCATGCGAAGTCAGCTGTACGTCTCCACCAGTCCAGAGCGTGCCTGAGGCGTTCAGCAAAAAGCTCTGTGCACTGAAAATACGGTAGTGTGTTGGGCATTGTTGGCAAAGTTACTTTCGTCATTCATCACTAGAACATTTCTCTGCATTACACCGCTGCTGGTGACTGTGTCTGCGTGTTTTTCTGGCGGCCAGTGTGCCTGTGTTCGTCAGCGCACTGATGAGTTTCAGCGTCGTATCACCGAGCGCCACCATCTGCCCACGACAGTTGAAGTCCTGCTTGTCGGGCAGCGCTGTCTGTACAGACGACTGGTGTCAGTCTGCACCAGTGACTCCCCTTTATCAGGCGAGCATTACCGTCTAGTGCGATAGAGGATTTTGCGTACGTGTAATGTTCCTTACCGCCAGATGACACGCAGGTTTGGTTCATCCCGGTGCGGGCAGACTGGCGGGTTTATCAAGTTAGAGCGTTTTAAGGGGGGCTACTGGCAATATCTGGTGTCTTACAGTGAGCAGTGTCAGAGAAAGCCGGGAAGCGAAGGGGACTTACTTCGATAAAATTCAGAGGGAGTTGGTCTGATCAACCGCCTCGTGAGTCCGCAATACGTTGCAGTAGCCAGTCTTCGACTTCACTTTGCTTCCAGCGGGAACTGCGGCCCAACTTGATCGGCTTTGGGAATTGGCCATCTTTTATAAGCTTGTAAAACCACTTGTCCGTAAGCCCTGTAAGCTTCGTGATGAAGCGAATATCCACCAGTTGGTCATCAAGCAAAGAAATTTGTTCTGTCATGATGCTGTCTTCCATTGTGGGATTATCCTGAGCTGGTGGGTGATTGTTCGTTACCACCAGCCCTTCCACATCAATGGATTGATACGTAAAAAAGTGCAGAACGCGAGTTACACCGTGCGAGGACGCCCCAGTCCGCTGGGCGGCGATACCTCACTGGCTCCGTAGTGATAGTGTCCGTGCTTTTGTTCTTCTTTGGCGAGATAACTGATGATATAGCGCAGGTTATCGATGGCTTCGGTATCAGCGTAGTTCACCGGCCTATCAATACTGGCTTCATAAGAGGGTTTGTACTCGCAACGGTTGTAATAGCCTTCTCGTTGCGTTATTTCCCGCCATATTGTTCCTACTTTCTCAGCTATTGGGTAGGTAGCCTGGTTAAGGTGCCTGTCGAGATAGAATACGATATGGGCATGGCAGCCGTGGTCTACAGAATTCTCGAGTACCCAGAAATACCCTGCCAGATTTGTGTGCTGCAGGGTGCGTTCAACCAGTATACGTACTTCTCGTTCGGTTTCGTTCCATGAATAATGTTTATAGCGCTCTGTATCTTTCTGATAGAACAGGTCGAGTCTGAGTGCCTGTATTCGCGAGTATCGGTTCAGTAGCTGATTCAGGTGGTCATTGAGTAGAGACAGTAGCAACCAGTTCATCGTGTATCTGGAATTAAAAGGGTAAGGAGTGTGCATTGATTTATCCTTTGTCAGGTGGAGTACAAAGGATTGGGATGAGATGTAATTTTTAAGAGAAGCAGGGATACGGCAAATACAGGGAACTGTGTGTAAGTATCCCGCATAATCGTGCCATTCACATTTAGAGCTCATCCGGCATAATCAATCTCCCATTTTTTCACATCGATATTGTCGCGCAAATCCTGCATTCTGCGCGGGATTTTGTTCGTCACCGGCAAGGAGCTGTTCACAGTATTCCCGTTCAAGGTCGGCCAGTTCGGCTTTAAGTTTCTGCCAGGTGTTTTTGTTCGTCTGACAGGTCTCAAAGGCCTGCTGTAATGTCACAGTGGTCACGTGTCTCTCTCCTGATTAATGCCGGAACGGCGAGCTGTAGCAGCCCTGTACTTTACGCGGCGGCGGTGGCATCACCAGCGCGGGAGGGCTCCGGCGCAGCACGTATCACACCGTCAACCGAATCGATGGTGCGGAAAGTGGCCGAACACTCGATATTGGTACACTGGTGATAATATAGCAACCCACCATAGGTAGGTTGCTACATCTCTATCCCTGAGGTGCTCATCTATTATTCTTTACATCTGTGACTTTCATTGATGTTTCAAGGTTATTCTGGATTAATATGCAATTACCTGTGTCCATAGAGCCAGATTTTTCTTTCACAAATGAGTTTAACCTTGTATTAACATACTCATTCATTAACTTATGTGTTCTTTCGGGGCAAACAAATGTAAAATTATTGTTTTGCACTACAGGGTATCCTTGAATCCAAATTTCGTTTTGACTTGTTTCTTTGATTCCCCAGTTATTTTTCAACCATTCTGATGGGAAGTTATTTTTATTGATTTTATACCAAAACATAATATCACTACGTAGACCTGAGAATGATATAGTGTAGTTGTTTAACTTAATAAGTATTCCAGGTGTCATTACACCAATGAAATATATGCTGATTATGATGATTGTTGTTATTATTCGTGCAGCACTTTCCTTTTTTCTCCCTTTTTGTTTATTTAATATTCCATCACATGCAATTAATGGCATATATATTATGATAAGATAAACAAACAAAATTAAAATCTTAGCTAGTCGATCTATGCCAGATAAAGCTGTATTATTATAAATTATTGATATAATTATAAATGTGGGTATGTTTATTATAAAACCTTTGATGAGTGCAAATATATTAATTTTAAGTTTATTATGTAGGGCTGTATAAAAAAAGTAACAAATATAAAATGCAGTGATGAAGATAAAAAAACCTGTAGTATATAATACGTCAGTGGAGCCTATGATTGACAGTAAAAGACCAATCGTTATTGTTTGATAGATCGTTATTTTTGAGTCTTTGTCTTTAGATATTGCACAAAGCCAATAAAAAATAATTGTAGGCATTAAAATAAAGAGTAGAAATAGTATTAAAATCAAACACATTGATGCAAAAATAGCTAGGAGCGTGGATGGGCTTGCCAGGAATGAAGGAAGAAGGTTTAATTTCCCAATGCGGGAAAGATATATCCAGATGTTAATAAATCCTATGACGGCTGATAATAAACTAAGATGAGGTAGATGAGGTAGTAATGATTTTAGTAATTCCTTTATTTTTTGTTGTTCTGTTTTGCTTCTTTTATTTTTAAAGGTTGTCATACTCATTTTGTCCTTAAAATTTATTTTGGTAATAAATATGCATGTTTATTGTATTTTTTAAAAATTGTAATAATTTCCCATATTAAAATAACGTATTATTGATATTTATCAGGGAAAAAGAAGGTATGCAAATCACCCTCTAAACACCTCTTTCCTGTGCCACTCCACAAACCCCTCTTTTGGATAATTCTCGCGCATCATAGGCAGCGCTATCGATTTACCGTCGAAATCCCAGAACAGTCTGCCCACCATGCCGCTGCCATTCACTGCGGATGACACCTGAACTCGCATACTCTCATCCAGCCCAATCGAACCTTTATCAAAGGCTTTATGGTGGATTGCACACAGCGCCAGTCCGTTTGAAATCTCGCACGGGCCACCATGCTGTTTCCATTTGATATGGGCCGCTTCAAGCGCAACTGAAGTGCTGTCGTGGCGCATATTGAAGCCACAAATGGCGCATTCATAGTTATAAGCACGCAGAACCTGCTGGCGGAACAACGGGTCCCGCTGTTTGCGGATTTGCAGGATATCAAACCCCAGTTCATCCGCGATTTCTTCCTGAATGCTTTCGGTGAAGTGCGCTTCGAGGATTTGCTGGGCCAGGGCGTTGAAGAGGTTCTTGTTCTTTTTCAGCAGGGCAAAATGTTGTTCATCAAAGCCTCCGGCAACGTTATGCGTCACCAGTTCTCCGGCAGGGGGCTGTTTGCTGCTGCCGGATGTTGAGCAATGCTCGGCGTTTTGTAGCTCCCAGAACCCATCGCCCTGTAAGCGCCAGAAGGGCATATCCGGGCGGTACTGCGCGCGCTGTGGTCCAAATCGTTCCAGCAGGCTATGCAATGGGTCGCGAACTTCCGAACCGTAGTCAAACAGGCGACTGTGACCCTGCAGATAACCCGCCAGCACATGAAGCAGCAGCAAAGGTTTGTGCGGCGCACGCTGCTCGCCTTTACGCCAGATGGTGATGTCGGCAATTGCCTGTTGCAGGGTTTTACTGGAAGTCATTGATTTCATTATCAGGTAAATAATTGCGATGATGCTCGCAAAATATCACCTGATCAAGCAAAGACGGGTTGATGCGCTATCGACGTCACTTATTGGTATCAATTTGATAAAGCACTATGCGTGGCATGTTGTCTGACATCAACGACATCACTTTTAAGTTTTCTGAAAAACACATACGCCACGGCAGTTACCGTTCCCCCACCAGGGTACGCAGGAGTACGATAAGTATGCAAATTATTGCATATCGAAGGATCTCTGATGGACACAGTAGAGGAACTCAACGGAACATACTTTTATAAAGGGGTCTGTAACATTTCTGCAGGTGAGCTATTTTTCTGGATTTTTCTCGACAAAATTGATGAACAATTTGGGGGAATTAAAGATGTGGTAGAAATGTCATGTATCATTCTTGGGCTACCATTGTTGAAAACACGGGGTAAGCCATATGGGGCAACACAAGGTACATCAATTGCCTCCAAATATTCTCGTGAGTTTCTTAACGTAAGATTGCCCGTCAGGCTTCCTACCATCACCAATGCCAGTATCAAATATTTAAAACCCATGATGACTAACAATCTGGGGGCATTCGTTGGACGAACAATTCCTGTGATTGGTTGGGCATTACTCGCAAGTGATGTCGCCCAAATTGTCTATAAAACGGTGAATACCTACAACACCATTGCCAGAGAGGAAAATCGCGTATGGTGACGGATAATGAGGTATTAGAATTTTTTCGGGGGGAGTTATCTCTCGCGGTAACGTTTACTTTCAAACCTATCCCGATTGAACTTGATACGCCGCTGCAAGGTTACGCTGAATGGGATGAATTACCGTATGCCATTGATGATTTTGGAGAGAAATATAACGTTGATGTTTCAGTCATTGATTTCGAGGCCTATTACCCGTGGGAAAGAGAGTCGGTCTATAGAAAGTGGTTTACCAACGAACCCATCAAACAAGTGTCAAAACCGCTTACTGTGCGAATGTTTGCAGAGTCAGCCAGAGCAGGTCGCTGGTTATATGATTGATTACAAGGAGTGTTGAAAATGGCTGTACCCGTTCATTTATTTTTAAAAGACGATGGTGGCGCGATGATTCGTGGAGGCTCGGATGTCCAGGGACGTGAAGGCAGTATTGAGTTACGTGGTTTAACACATAACCTTAGCATTCCAACCGATGGTGCCACTGGAAAGCTAACCGGCACACGCCAACATGGCCCATTTCTTTTTGACAAAGAGATCGATTCCTCCAGCCCATACCTTTACAAAGCAGTTGCGACAGGTCAGACACTTCAAAGTGCGGAACTTAAGTTCTATCACATAAACGACGCAGGCCAGGAAGTGGAATACTTTAATACCCTGCTTGAAGGTGTAAAAGTTGTATCAGTGACACCAATCGTGCATGACACACGTACGGTAACGGGAACCGGACATTTGGAAAGCGTACAACTGCGCTATGAAAAAATCACCTGGTGTATTGTAGATGGCAATATTCAATATACCGACGCCTGGAACGAACGCACTACGGCATAAAGCAAAAGTGGCGTAATACCCCAAAAAAGGCGCCCTTCGGCGCCTCAATTACCATCACGCTCTCACCCCTTCGCCGTTTTCCCCGCAATCACCCCGATAAACTCCAGCACCTGCTTTTGCTTACGCGCGGAGAGCTTTTCCACGGCGCGCAGGGATTTCATCAGTTCTGACTCTTCGGGTTCGGGCGTGCGGGCGGTTAACACAATGCAGCCTTGCATGACGCGCACATCGACGCGGGTGCCGGTGTCGAATCCGGCGGCTTTAAGCCACTGGCCCTTCATCACGATGGACGGAAACTGGACATACTTCACCGGCAAACGGCTGTAATCAGGATAACCGCTCGCATAACCCACCTTCAGGCAACGGTTATCTGCGACGTACACTTCTGGATCAAATGAAACTGCAATACAATGCGTATCAGTCATGGTGACTATTCTCCGATAATAGTTACTGCGATTAGCGATGCGGAGGTGTTGGCGCACCTTCGCATCGCGCTAATAAAACCCCTGTAAATTACCCCAGTAATTGGCGGGAAGTCCAGATGTAAATAACATGAAATAAGCGCGATTAGCACGCTTTCGGAATAAATAGAAATCCTCTCTATCCCAATAAACATAGTATTATTCACCGTATAAATTCATTCCTGTCCCATCCTCCTGATACCTGCCATTTCCAGAAAATAACGCCCATCTGTATCAGGCCAAAAATGCGATCTAACTCACTGAAGCAAATAGCAAACTCTGAAACAACGCCGTTTTGTACACTTTGCTTTACACTTTTAGTGATGTGAATCACAAATATAAACCCGTGAAGTGATCCGACTCTCACAAAATGGGGTGTACTCATTCAGCAATACAGTATGAGCACAGCCTGGAAAGTTAAGTTTTCAGTATTTCCCCTCTCCACGGGGGCACCATCGCAAATGGCAAATCAACACGCAAAAAAAAACTTGTTGAATATGAACGGGTAAAAAAATGACGTGTGATTTGCATCACCTACATTTACAGCTTTTTAAATTATTGCCAGTGATTAATGTTGACCAGGCTATTTCCATAATCAATTAAATCTTGCATAGTGCCTCCACATTATTTCTCCCCCTGACTCAGGAGGCGAATAGTTATATTTCATCAGACTTTATTGATGAGCCAGGTATGCTTTACTTCACATTAATACGTACATGACCACTGTTACTGGAGAAACAAAATGAATTATCCGGCAGAACCCTTCCGTATTAAAAGCGTTGAAACTGTATCTATGATCCCGCGTGATGAACGCCTTAAGAAAATGCAGGAAGCGGGATACAATACTTTCCTGTTAAATTCGAAAGATATTTATATTGACCTGCTGACAGACAGTGGCACCAACGCAATGAGCGACAAGCAGTGGGCCGGAATGATGATGGGTGATGAAGCCTACGCGGGCAGCGAAAACTTCTATCATCTGGAAAGAACCGTGCAGGAACTGTTTGGCTTTAAACATATTGTTCCTACTCACCAGGGGCGCGGCGCAGAAAACCTGTTATCGCAGCTGGCAATTAAACCGGGGCAATATGTTGCCGGGAATATGTATTTCACTACTACCCGTTATCACCAGGAAAAAAATGGTGCGGTGTTTGTCGATATCGTTCGTGACGAAGCGCACGATGCCGGTCTGAATATTGCTTTTAAAGGTGATATCGATCTTAAAAAATTACAAAAACTGATTGATGAAAAAGGCGCCGAGAATATTGCCTATATTTGCCTGGCAGTCACGGTTAACCTCGCAGGCGGGCAGCCGGTCTCCATGGCTAACATGCGCGCGGTGCGTGAACTGACTGCAGCACACGGCATTAAAGTGTTCTACGACGCTACCCGCTGCGTAGAAAACGCCTACTTTATCAAAGAGCAAGAGCAGGGCTTTGAGAACAAGAGCATCGCAGAGATCGTGCATGAGATGTTCAGCTACGCCGACGGTTGCACCATGAGTGGTAAAAAAGACTGTCTGGTGAACATCGGCGGCTTCCTGTGCATGAACGATGACGAAATGTTCTCTTCTGCCAAAGAGTTAGTCGTTGTCTACGAAGGCATGCCATCCTACGGCGGTCTGGCCGGACGCGACATGGAAGCCATGGCGATTGGTCTGCGCGAAGCCATGCAGTATGAGTACATCGAGCACCGCGTGAAGCAGGTTCGCTATCTGGGCGACAAGCTGAAAGCCGCTGGTGTACCGATTGTTGAACCGGTGGGCGGTCACGCGGTATTCCTTGATGCGCGTCGCTTCTGCGAGCATCTGACGCAGGACGAGTTCCCGGCGCAAAGCCTGGCTGCCAGTATCTATGTGGAAACCGGCGTACGTAGTATGGAGCGCGGAATTATCTCTGCAGGCCGTAATAACGTGACCGGTGAACACCACAGGCCGAAACTGGAAACCGTGCGTCTGACTATTCCACGCCGCGTTTATACTTACGCGCATATGGATGTGGTGGCTGACGGTATTATTAAACTTTACCAGCACAAAGAAGATATTCGCGGGCTGAAGTTTATTTACGAGCCGAAGCAACTCCGTTTCTTTACTGCACGCTTTGACTATATCTAAATAATAATTATGGCCCCATCTCAGGATGGGGCTTTTTTGTATTTCTTTTCCATGAACAGGAAGCCTTTGCGGTGCCCGTTACCGTGACATAACTACAAAAGTAAACCCTGACTCCGACATTTTTATTATCCGCATGATGTACAAATGACAGCTGTAATTATAACGAATAGTCTACAGGAACATTTATCATGGATATTAATGCCATTGAGCGACAGAGTAGTACCCCCGGACTGATTAGCGGAACCATGTTGGTTATCGCGACCGTAGTGGGTGGAGGGATGTTTTCCCTGCCGATTGCGATGGCTGGCGTATGGTTCCCCGGTGCGTCAGTTATTCTTCTGTTTATCGCCATCATGATGTTATTAACTGGTCTGATGCTGGTCGAAGTTAACCTGCATTATGGCGCCGGTGCCAGTTTTAATACCTTTACTCAGGATTTATTAGGCCGAAAGTGGAATATTGTGGTCGGTATCGCTTTCGGCTTTGTGCTGTATATTCTGACCTATGCCTATATCTCTGGTTCGTCGGCGGTGATGGCGCAAACCGTGTTCAAATACAGCGGCGTGCGCTTTCCGGCGAATATCTCGGTGGTGATCGTCAGTATGCTGGTCGGGGCGATTGCCTGGTACAGCTCCTTGTTGGTTGGACGTATTACTACCGTGTTGATTATCGGTAAGTTTATCGCGTTCTTTGCCACCTTTTCTGGCCTGGTGGGTCATATCGAAGTGGCGAAACTTGTCGACAGCGTGGCGGTGGCGCTGCCCAATTCGCAGTACCTGCCGTATATCCTGATGACGTTGCCGTTCTGCATTATCTCGTTTGGTTTTCACGGTAACGTGCCGAGCCTGGTGAAGCTGTATGGCACGAGCGGGATCTCAAATATTACGCGTTCGATTATCATCGGCACGCTGTTTGCCCTGCTGCTGTATATCTTCTGGCTGGGCGTCACGATGGGCAACATCAGTCGTTCCTCGTTCCCGCCAATTATCGCCAAAGGCGGCAATATCGACGTGTTTGTCGAGGCCATCAGCGGGCTGTTCACCAGCCGTTATATGGATCTGATCCTGACCTTTTTCGGCAACTTTGCGGTAGCCAGTTCCCTGCTGGCGGCGACGCTTGGCCTGTTCGATTACATCGCCGACCTGTTTCACTTCCCGGATGACGGCATGGGGCGCCTGAAAACCGCGCTGGTGACCTACTTCCCGCCAGCCGCCGTGTGCTTCTTCTTCCCGAACGGGTTTGTCCACGCCATTGGTTACGCCGGCCTGGCCTTTACCATCTGGAGCGTGATCCTGCCGCCGTTCCTGGTGAAAGCGGCGCGGAAACGTTTTCCGACCGCCAGCTATACCGCGCCGTGTAATAACACCGTGCTCAATCTGGTCATTGTCTGTGGGGCGGTTGTCTATCTGACGGTTGTTCTGGACGTATTTGGTCTGCTGCCAACGTTTCGCTAGACGGAGTCAAAATGAAAAACGTGTTGTCTGTTCAGTCGTCAGTCGTTTATGGCTATGCCGGAAATAAAGCCGCCGTGTTGCCGATGCAGCTCTCGGGGATCGATGTCTGGCCGTTTTACACCGTACAGTTTTCCAACCACACCCAGTACGGGATGTGGCAGGGCATGGCGATGCCGCACGGCGAGCTGAGCGCCATCATCAGCGGGCTGGATGATCTGCAAAAACTGGCGCAATGCGATGCCGTGCTGTCCGGGTATCTCGGGGACAAACGCCATTGCGAAGAGGTGAAGCTCGCGGTCACCACCATTCGCCAGCGTAATCCGCAGGCGCTCTATTTTTGCGATCCGGTGATGGGCGACCCGCAAAAAGGCTGCATCGTCGCGCAGGGCGTGGAGTCCTTTTTTGTCGATGATGCCATTCAACTGGCTGATGTGATGGGGCCGAATCTCTATGAGCTGGGCGTGCTGACGGGCAGACAACTACGTAGTTTTGACGAGGTGGTGGAAGCGGCGCAGCAGTTGGTGGCGTGGGGCGTGAAGAAGGTGCTGGTGAAACATCTCGGCGACTGCTCGCGCGACAAACAGGCGTTTGAAATGCTGCTGGTGACGGCGGAACAGACGTTACACATCGCCCGGCCGCTGTATACCTTTGCCAAAATGCCGGTGGGCGTTGGGGATCTGATTTGCAGCGTGATGCTGGCCTCACTGCTCAACGGTTATGAGGACAAGCAGGCGCTGGAGCGGACCACCAGTGTCGTCGACGCGGTGATGCGGCTGACGAAAGAGCACGACTCGTATGAACTGCGGCTGATAGACGCGCGTCACCAGATAATGGTGCCGCAAATTCGCTATCAGGCAACGGTGCTGTAGCGCCGCAAGGAGGCTCTATGTTTCTGACACTGCTACGATTTCAGCATCCGCTGATCTACCGTTTTGCATGGCTTCGTCTGTGGGTCAGGGTGTTAAGAGCGTGCGGGCTGCGTAAGTGAAAGGGGAGAACATTTTCTCTGCTGCCGGATGCGGCGCTTGCGCCTTATCCGGCCTACAAATGAGCGTGAAACGTAGGCCCGACAGGCGAAGCGCCATCAGGCATTAGCGCCAGGCATTACACGCGGAAGTAGCGTGGTGGGATCAACGCGGAAAAGGCGTCGAACTTCTTCACCATCTTTTTCCAGAACAACATAACAACAATCCTCGATTTGAAACATCGGCGCTATTTTAGTCAGCGCCGACAAATCGTAAAGCCAGTCGCTTCGTTTCGATCCTGAAGCGCTGTAAACCTTTTTGGTCACCGCGTCGTCAAATACGGTTGCCGTGAATTTGACGGGGTTGACAATGGATTACGCCATAAACCAGTAATAAAAGAGACCGACTTTCAGGCCGAGGATCACAATGTAGGCGCAGCAGTATTTCATGGTGCCAGACATTATCTGGTTGGCCTGTCCGTCCATTTTGGTGGCTGAAACCGCAATGGCGATACTCTGCGGCGAAATCATTTTCCCCCCTGTTGCGCCAGAAGTATTCGCCGCCGCGAGCCAGTTGGGATCGATATGCAGTTTACTGGCGGCAATGGTTTGCAGTTTGCCGAACAAAATATTCGAGTTGGTATCGCTGCCGGTAACAAACGTGCCCAGCGCGCCAATCACTGGGGCGAGGAAGACGTAGGAACTGCCGGTCAGATCGACAATCGACTGGGCCAGCGTGGAGATAATCCCGCTGAGATCCATTACCGTGGCCAGCGCGACAATCGCCATAATCGCCACAATGGAATTTTTAAGCTGGAAAATGGTTTTGATAAACACTTCCAGCATCCCGCGCGCGGACGCTCCCTGAATAAAACCGCCGATAAGGGTCGCAAAGATGATCAGCATCCCCGGCGTGGTCACCCATTCAACTTTCAGCGCCAGCGTGTTGCCGTCGGCGAGCGTGAAATGCAGCACCGAGGCCAGTTGGGACGCCGCGCCTTTGATCGTCGGGAACAGCGGTGAGCACAGCAGGATAAAAACAAAAATAAACAGATAGATAGAGCCTACGCGGAACAACACTTTTGCCGAGCGCGGCGTGGTTTCGCGGGTATGGCTGACCTCAATGCGCCACTCGGGATCGGTTTTCCCTTTGCGCAGGCGACTGACCATCGCCACGGCAAACAGGCTGAACAGGCTACCGGCAAAGGCGGGCAATTCCGCGCCAAGATGAATGGCGACAAAATATTGCGGAACCAGCGTGGTGATGCCGCAAATCAGCGTGATCAGAAATACGCCACGAATGGCTTTCAGGCCGCCGCCAATAATGCAGACAATGACAAACGGCAGCAGGATATTAAACAGCGCGAGCTGCAGAATAATGGTTCCGCCTAAGGTATACACCGGCAGATTAACCTGTTCCGCCAGAATAGATACCGGGATCCCGACCGCGCCGAACGCGGTGGGAACGGTATTCGCCACGAGAGAAGCGATCGCCGCCTTCAGCGGGTTGAATCCCAGCGCAATAAGAATGCCGATCGGAATAGCGACCGCCGTGCCATAACCTGCCGCGGCTTCAAGGAATCCGCCGAAGCACCATGAAATCAGTAGCACCTGAATACGCTTATCTTCGCTAATGCTGGCGAGAATATCGCGCAGAATATCCAGCGCCTTGGTCGCCTGCATGACGTTATAACTGAAGATGGCGCCGAGGATCACAATCACAATCGGCCATAACCCCTTCAGGGCGCCATAGCCTATCGCGGCTTTCAGATTCTGTACGGGCATTTCCCAGAATATGGCCGACAGCGCGGCAGTGAATACCAAAGAGATCAACACGGAATAATGGATGGGCATTTTCAATTTCAATATTAAAAATACCATCAGTAGTAAAGGAGAGAGTGCCATGGCAAACATAAAATATTCGTTCATTGCTATTCCTGATTGGTTCATTAAACCTGATTTATATTTATGGTGGGGAGGCTACATTGCTGGGTTAATAAAGTATGTAAACTGAATCGCTTCAGTGAATAAAGTAATTATGATTTGTAGTTTTGTAACTATTGTAATCTTTTAATTAAAATCCAATGCCATGTAAATATACTTAAGAGTAAGTTGAATACCTATAAATAGTTATATGATAACCTTTTTAATAATTCTGGTGATGAGAATAGTAAGCACCTGAAACTGTTTTTAAGGTGTTCATAACACTGTGGTTTTAAATATAAAAATGTGAGCGAGACCGAAAGAAATAAACCTGGTTGTTGCATATGGGGGTTGATTAGGGGATTATTTGATTTTGTCATACAAATGAAAATACAGACATATGCGACTGTCCTGACTTAAGAAGCGGAGAGTCGGTATCAAAGGAAAACGACCCGAGCATCACCATGAACCCAGGCATTAGTAAAAACAGCAAACAGAAAAACTGGGCGTGAAATACGGCTGAACCTTTGCTTGATATCGCGATATCAAGCGCAATAAACAGAAATGAAGCAATGGAGTAGTTATTGTGAATGTAAATTTCTTTGTTACCTGCATTGGTGACGCACTGAAATCACGGATGGCACGAGACTCCGTATTGCTGCTGGAAAAACTGGGTTGTCGCGTTAATTTCCCCGAGAAGCAAGGGTGTTGCGGTCAGCCAGCCATTAACAGCGGTTACATCAAAGAGGCGATCCCTGGAATGAAAAACCTGATCGTCGCCCTGGAAGATAACGACGATCCGATTATCTCGCCAGCAGGCTCCTGTACCTACGCGGTAAAAAGCTATCCGACGTATCTGGCCGATGAACCGGAATGGGCGCTGCGTGCCGAAAAGGTTGCCGCGCGTATGCAGGATCTCACCTCCTTTATCGTCAACAAGCTGGGCGTGGTGGACGTCGGCGCCAGCCTGCAGGGCCGCGCTGTCTATCATCCCTCTTGTAGCCTGACTCGAAAGCTGGGGGTGAAGGAAGAGCCGCTCACGCTGCTGAAAAACGTGCGCGGGTTGGAACTGCTGACGTTTGCCGATCAGGATACCTGCTGCGGCTTTGGCGGGACGTTTTCGGTCAAAATGGCCGAGATATCCGGCGAGATGGTGAAAGAGAAAGTCTTACATTTGATGGATGCGCAGCCGGAATATTTGATTGGCGCAGACGTCAGTTGCCTGCTGAACATTGGCGGTCGACTGCAACGGGAAGGCCAGCCGGTCAAAGTGATGCATATTGCTGAAGTGCTGATGAGCCGCTGAGGGGAAAGAGATGTCGATAAAAACCAGCGATGTAGAATTTAAACTGCGCATTCGTCAGCAGATAGAAGATCCGATCATGCGCAAAGCCGTGGCCAATGCGCAGGAACGTATTGGCGCAAATCGACAAAAAATGGTCGATGAGTTAGGCCACTGGGAAGACTGGCGCGATCGTGCCAGCCAGATCCGCGATCACGTGCTGAGCAACCTCGACGCTTACCTGTATCAACTCTCCGAGAAAGTGACGCAAAACGGCGGCCACGTCTATTTCGCCAAAACCAAAGAAGAGGCCACCGCCTACATTCTGCAGGTCGCGCGCAGCAAAAACGCGAAGAAGGTGGTGAAGTCCAAGTCGATGGTGACCGAGGAGATCGGCGTCAACCATGTCCTGCAGGATGCGGGAATCCAGGTGATCGAAACCGATCTCGGGGAATACATCCTGCAATTGGATCAGGATCCACCTTCGCACGTCGTGGTCCCGGCTATTCATAAAGATCGCTATCAGATCCGCCGCGTGCTGAACGAGCGTCTGGGGTATGACGGCCCGGAAACCCCGGAAGCTATGACCTTGTTCATTCGCCAGAAGATCCGCGAGGATTTCCTGAGTGCCGAAATCGGTATTACCGGCTGTAACTTTGCCGTGGCGGAAACCGGTTCAGTATGCCTGGTGACCAACGAAGGCAATGCGCGCATGTGCACCACGCTGCCGAAAACGCACATTGCGGTGATGGGCATGGAGCGTATCGCGCCGACCTTTGCCGATGTGGATGTGCTGATCACCATGCTGGCGCGCAGCGCCGTGGGCGCTCGTCTGACGGGCTATAACACCTGGCTGACCGGCCCGCGTGAGGCGGATAACGTGGACGGACCGGAAGAGTTCCATTTGGTGATTGTCGATAACGGTCGCTCGCAGGTGCTGGGCTCTGAGTTTCGCGATGTGCTGCGCTGCATCCGCTGCGGGGCCTGTATGAACACCTGCCCGGCGTATCGCCACATCGGCGGACACGGCTATGGCTCGATCTATCCCGGCCCTATTGGCGCGGTGATTTCTCCACTGCTCGGCGGCTATAAAGATTTTAAAGACCTGCCGTACGCCTGTTCCTTATGCACGGCCTGCGACAGCGTCTGCCCGGTGCGTATTCCGCTGTCAAAACTGATCCTGCGTCATCGTCGGGTGATGGCCGAGGAGGGCATTACCCCGAAAGCCGAGCGACGGGCGATCAAAATGTTCGCTTATGCCAATAGCCATCCGGGGCTGTGGAAAGTGGGGATGATGGCGGGCGCGCATGCGGCAAGCTGGTTTATCAATGGCGGCAAAACCCCGCTCAAGGTTGGCGCGATTGGTGACTGGATGGAGGCGCGCGATCTGCCTGATGCTGACGGCGAGAGCTTCCGTAGCTGGTTTAAGAAACATCAGGCGCAGGAGAAAAAGAATGGATAACCGTACCGCGTTTTTAAACACCATCGCCCAGGCGCTGGGTCGCCCGCCGCGTTTCGAACCGCAAGCGGATGCCGCGCCGGTTAACAATTATGCCAACGAGCGCCTGACCGAACTTAGCCCGCAGCAGCGCTGCGATGCGTTTATCCAGTTCGCCAGCGAAGTGATGCTGGCCCGCTGTGAACTGACTCGCGAGGACCAGGCCGCAGAAGCAGCGCTACGCCTGTGTGAAGAATTGGGTCAGCCAGTAGTGCTGAGCGGCGACAGCCGACTGGTGGCGCTGGGCATCACCGAACGCTTGCAGCAGGAATGCAACGCCGTGGTCTGGGATCCGGCGCGAGGCAGCGAAAATATTACCGAGGCCGAGCAGGCGAAAGTCGGCGTAGTGTATGCCGAGTATGGCCTGACCGAGTCCGGCGGTGTGGTGCTGTTTTCCGCACCGGAGCGCGGGCGTTCTTTGAGCCTGTTGCCGGAGTCCTCGATTTTCGTGCTGCGTAAAAGCACCATCCTGCCGCGCGTGGCACAACTGGCAGAAAAACTGCATCAGAAAGCGCAGGCCGGTGAGCGTATGCCGTCGTGCATTAACATTATCAGTGGACCCAGCTCGACGGCGGATATTGAGCTTATCAAGGTGGTTGGGGTGCATGGCCCGGTGAAGGCGGTGTATCTGATTATTGAGGATTGTTAAGGCAGGAGAAAGAACCGCTCTGGCGCTGCGGGCCAGAGCGGTATCGACGTTATGCAATCATGCTGATGATCAACACGATAATCAGACCAACCACGGAGTTCACCAGCTCCAGCAGACCCCAGGTTTTCAGCGTATCCTTCACCGACAGGTCAAAGTAGCCTTTGAACAGCCAGAACGAGGCGTCGTTGATATGGGTCAGGGTGTTGGAGCCTGCCGCCGTCGCCAGTACCAGCAACGCCGGATCGACGCCCACCAGTTGACCGGTTGCCGGGTCGAGAATGGCTGCGCTGATAATCCCCGCCGCCGTCATGGCTGAGACCACGCCCTGACCGGTTGCCAGACGAATAAGCACGGTTATCAACCACGCCATGATGTACGGAGAAATATTGCCGTGCGACATCAGCATACCGATGGTATCGCCAATGCCGGTATCAATAATGGTCTGCTTCAGTACGCCGCCCGCGCCGATGATCAGGATCACCATGGCGATGCTTTTTACCGCGTTTTCAAAGGCGTTCATCACCCACTGCATGTCGTGACCACGCGCGGTACCAAACAGCACGAAGGCGACAATCATGGCGATAAACATCGCAATTGGCGAGGAGCCTAAGAAGTTGACCACTTCCCACGCCTGCGTTCCTTTCACCAGCCAGATGTTGGCGATGGTGGTGGAGATCATGATGATCGCCGGGATCAGCGGAACCAGAATAGAGATGCCGAAAGACGGTAGATTGTTCTGGTCAACCGGTACGTCGGCCTTCATGAATGACGGCGTCGGGCGATCGAGGTTGCCGAGGAACTTCGGCAGGATAAGCCCGGCGCAGATCACGCTCGGAATAGTCACCAGAATACCGTAGATGTAGACCATACCCATGTCAGCGCCGTAGGCGTTAACCAGCGCGACCGGACCAGGCTGCGGTGGGAACAGAGAGTGGGCGGTGGTGGCGGCGGCAACGGCAGGAATCGCCAGCTTGAGGAACGGGATCTTCGCTTCTGCGGCAATGACGATCACCAGCGGCGCCAGCATAATAAACGCCACTTCATAGAACATCGCCAGGCCGAAAATCAGACCAATAATGATCACCGACAGCTGTACATAGCGCAGACCGAGTCGCGCCAGCAGCGTATGAGCAATCTGATGCGCCGCTCCGGAATCGACCATCAGCTTACCGATGACTGCCCCGAATACCACGATAATCGCCAACTCACCCAGCGTGCTGCCAAAGCCGGATTTCATGGTGTGCAGCAGCGCCATTAAGTCCATACCCGCCAGCATGCCGACCGAGAGCGCCGCCAGCAGCAGGGCGACCATCGAGTTTATTTTGAATCTTAGATTGAGCACCAGCATCAGACCGATGCCGAATACGACCCACAGAATATTGAGAACATGCATATAACGTCTACCTTTATTGGTTGAACTATTATGATTTTGGTTGAGATGTTATCTGCATTGGTTAACCATTGATGCGATGAATGTCACATTGCGTTACATGTTTACATCTTTACTGCGCTTCCTGGCCGCAAAATGGCGATCTAATCAGCAAAAATCGTGATTTGGTTAACCAATTCATTCCTTCAGGTTGACATGTCATACCAAAAGGAGGAATTTATGTGCCATATCGTCGAGTCCATAACGTAAATGAGGAATAAAAGATGGAACAGACATGGCGCTGGTATGGTCCTAACGATCCGGTCACCTTAGCGGATGTACGTCAGGCGGGTGCCACGGGCGTGGTCACCGCCTTGCACCATATCCCGAACGGGGAAGTGTGGACGGTTGATGAGATCCTAAAACGCAAAGCCATTATTGAGCAGGCGGGCCTGGTCTGGTCGGTCGTCGAAAGCGTACCGATCCACGAAGACATTAAAACCCGTTCTGGTAACTATCAGCAGTGGATCGCCAACTACCAGCAAAGCCTGCGTAACCTGGCCCAGTGTGGCATTCGTACCGTGTGCTACAACTTCATGCCGGTTCTCGACTGGACCCGTACCGACCTGGAATACGTCCTGCCGGACGGCTCCAAAGCGCTGCGTTTTGACCAGATTGAATTCGCCGCCTTTGAGCTGCACATCCTCAAACGCTCGGGCGCGGAAGCGGATTACACCGCCGAAGAGATTGCTCAGGCGAATGAACGCTTTGCCACCATGAGCGATGAAGACAAAGCGCGTCTGACCCGCAATATCATCGCCGGTCTGCCGGGCGCGGAAGAGGGCTATACGCTTGACCAGTTCCGCCAGCATCTTGCGCGTTATAAAGATATCGATAAAGCCGCACTGCGCGAGAACTTTGCCGTCTTCCTGAAAGCAATTATTCCTGTGGCGGAAGAAGCAGGCGTGCGGATGGCGGTACACCCGGACGATCCGCCGCGCCCAATCCTCGGCCTGCCGCGCATTGTTTCCACTGTGGAAGATATGCAATGGATGGTCGATACGGTCAACAGCATGGCGAACGGTTTTACCATGTGCACCGGCTCCTACGGCGTCCGGGCGGACAACGATCTGGTCGACATGATCAAACAGTTTGGCCCACGTATTTACTTCACCCACCTGCGCTCCACGCTGCGTGAAGATAACCCGAAAACCTTCCATGAAGCGGCGCATCTTAACGGCGACGTCGATATGTACGAAGTCGTGAAAGCGATCGTTGAGGAAGAGCAGCGCCGTAAAGCCGAGGGTAAAGAGGACCTGATCCCAATGCGTCCGGACCACGGCCATCAGATGCTTGACGATCTGAAAAAGAAAACCAACCCAGGCTACTCCGCGATTGGTCGCCTGAAAGGGCTGGCGGAAGTGCGTGGCGTTGAGATGGCTATCCAGCGCGCTTTCTTTAGCCGCTAAAGCGAGTTGCCGGCCACCTGTCTGGCCGGCTTTTTCTTTTCTCTTCCGTTGGTCATTCAACGGGTTCTGGAGTTCACGATGACAACGACAATTGCCAATAGCAACCTGCCGGTTGCTCGCCCTGCATGGGACTGCTCGCGCCTGCAATCCCGCATTGTTCACCTGGGATGCGGCGCATTTCACCGCGCGCACCAGGCGCTGTACACCCATCATCTGCTGGAAACCACCGACAGCGACTGGGGGATCTGTGAAGTTAACCTGATGCCGGGTAACGATCGCGTCCTGATTGAAAACCTGCGCAAACAGCAACTGCTGTATACCGTGGCGGAAAAAGGCGCGGACAACACCGTGCTGAAAGTGATTGGCTCGATGAAAGAAGCGTTGCACCCGGAGCTTGACGGTTGTGATGGTATTTTACAGGCTATGGCGCGCCCGCAGACGGCAATTGTCTCGCTGACGGTCACGGAGAAAGGCTACTGCACTGATGCTGCCAGCGGTCAGTTAGATCTCAATAACCCGCTGATTAAACACGATTTGGCGAATCCAGGCGCGCCAAAATCGGCGATTGGTTACATCGTACAGGCGCTGCATCTGCGTCGTGAGCAAGGGCTTGCGGCCTTTACCGTGATGTCCTGCGATAACGTGCGTGAAAATGGTCATGTGGCGAAAGTCGCGGTGCTGGGTCTGGCGCAGGCGCGCGACCCGCAGCTGGCGCAGTGGATTGAGGCTAATGCCACTTTCCCGTGCACCATGGTAGACCGCATTGTTCCGGCGGCGACGCCAGAAACGTTGCAAGAGATTGCCGACCAGTTGGGCGTGTACGATCCGTGTGCTATCGCCTGTGAGCCATTCCGTCAGTGGGTTATCGAAGATAACTTTGTTAACGGTCGCCCTGACTGGGATAATGTTGGTGCGCAGTTCGTTGCCGATGTGGTGCCGTTTGAAATGATGAAACTGCGTATGCTCAACGGCAGCCACTCTTTCCTCGCGTATTTGGGCTATCTCGGCGGCTATGAAACTATCGCTGATACCATGACAAATCCGGCGTACCGCAAAGCGGCGTTCGCGCTGATGATGCAGGAGCAAGCGCCGACGCTGTCGATGCCGGAAGGCACCGATCTTAACGCCTATGCGACGCTGCTCATTGAGCGTTTCAGCAACCCATCACTGCGTCACCGCACCTGGCAGATTGCGATGGACGGCAGCCAGAAATTGCCGCAGCGCCTGCTGGATCCGGTGCGTCTGCATCTGCAAAACGCCAGCGACTGGCGTCACCTGGCGCTGGGCGTGGCGGGCTGGATGCGCTACACCCGTGGCGTGGATGAACAGGGGCAGGCCATTGATGTTGTCGACCCCTTGCTGGCTGAGTTCCAGCGCATTAACCAACAGTTCCAGGGGGCCGAACGCGTGACGGCGCTGCTGGGGCTGAGCGGCATTTTTGGCCATGATCTGGCGGAACACGCTGATTTTGTTGAGACAATTATCGCGACGTATCAACAACTGTGTGAACACGGCGCACGCGAGTGCGTTGCGGCGTTAAGCGCTGACGCATAATCCCCGAAGTATGACGGGTCAATCAAAATGCTGATTTGGTTGACCCGTTTTCTGTTTTTGGCTTCCCGCAAATGCTATAGTTCAGGCGAAAAAACGTTTTTTGTAGGCTTGATAAGATGCGTCAGCGTCGCCATCAGCCAACGGCACAGGTGCCGGTTGGCAGCGCATGTGCCTTATCCGGCCTACGGATCTGAATTGACGCATCTGACGGACATAACACGATGAAATCGAACACTTCTCAACAAAGACCCTACCAGGAAGTGGGTGCAATGATCCGCGATCTGATTGTCCAGACGCCGTACCAGCCCGGGGAGCGTTTGCCGCCGGAACGTGAAATTGCTGAGATGCTCAATGTCACTCGCACGGTGGTTCGCGAAGCGTTAATTATGCTGGAAATTAAAGGTCTGGTGGACGTGCGTCGCGGCGCCGGGATCTACGTACTCGACAATGCAGATGCGCAGACCATCGACAGTACGGATGTCAATCATTGCAATGACGCGGGCCCGTTTGAGCTGCTGCAGGCGCGACAGCTGCTGGAAAGCAATATCGCCGAATTCGCCGCGCTGCAGGCTACGCGTGAAGATATCGTTAAAATGCGCCAGGCGTTACAGCTGGAAGAGCGGGAGCTGGCCTCCAGCGAAGCGAACGGTTCTGAAAGCGGCGACATGCAGTTCCATCTCGCCATAGCTGAAGCCACGCATAACAGCATGCTGGTGGAGCTGTTTCGCCAGTCATGGCAGTGGCGTGAAAACAACCCGATGTGGATCCAGCTCCATAGCCACCTTGACGATACCCATTACCGTAAAGAGTGGATGGGCGACCACAAACAGATCCTGGCGGCATTAATCAAAAAGGATGCCCGCGCAGCCAAGCTGGCAATGTGGCAGCATCTGGAAAACGTCAAACAGCGCCTGCTGGAGTTTTCAAATGTTGATGATATCGACTTTGATGGCTATCTGTTTGATTCCTGGCCGCTGGATAAAGTTAACGCCTGATTTTCCTTTCTCTCCCATGCGGGCTGTTGCAGCCCGCGCGACACTTTTCAGCACAAAAGCTTATTGCATAACAACGCTTTTTTCTCGTCATGAACGTCACGTAAAAAAAGCTTTCCATCACCTCAGATGATGATTTTTCCTCCGTCGTTACGCGGTGAAAATTGATTTATATCAATTAAGAACAACTTATTTTTGCATGCGAAAAAATGCATTGTTTACCTTATTTTTACCTTTCCGTGCTTATTTTTAGACAAAATGGGCCTGTGTTAAGTGAGAATCAAACTGATTTCCGCGGTGGTCAGAGCGAGGCAGCCCGGAATAACAGTGCATAAAAACAGGCGCTTCACGGAAATGTAGACATTAATAACGGCACGTAACTTATTGGCTGTAATGATGTTTTGATTTGAGGTCATGCTTATTGTCAATAGTTATGGCTTTTTTAATCAAATGAATAAAAGTGAATATATGTAAAGTTAAAATTACACATTATTCTATAATCAAGTTATCTTTCATTTGAAATGCTGTTCCAGTTTTTTGTCCGTTATTAACAGTTTCATTACTATTGTCACTGTATTTTGCCGTTGACATGTTTTTACACTGACTGCATATTTCATCGCCATAAGCGTGTTTGCGTTCAGGAGATGATAATGCCCTCTCGAGATTACCCCGATATTAGAAAGGCCAGGGGTACCCGTTCAAAAGATATGGTTCTTTTAAGTGCCCGTGTCGATACCTCTCTGTGGGAATATGTTCGTACGCTGGCATTTGAAACCCGTAAAAGTAAACAAGATATTATTGCCGAAGCAATAATGTTATATCGCTCTGTTAATGAGAGCGTAAACGAAGAATCCAAGTAATTACTCTCTGTTCGGGTTTTATTTAACCCCAAATGATATGTGTCTTGCCACTTTATTATTACCTTCATTGGTGTGTTAGAGGTTTTCCCCTTTTCCATAGGGGGCTTTTTTATGCGGGTATTCTGCCTTCATAACAAAGTTGATAGCAAAATTCACAATTAAAAGTGAGTAATAACATGAAAAAGTCAGCAATGGCATTAGCTGTAATGGTATTAGGGGTAACCTCCGTTCATGCAGCGGAAATTTATAATAAAGATGGCAACAAACTGGATCTGTACGGCAAAGTAAAAGCGGTCCATTCCTGGACTGGCGGCACCGATGCCGACGGTACATACGCGCGTCTGGGTTTTCGCGGTGAGACACAAATCAACGATCAACTGACCGGTTATGGCCAATTTGAAAGTCAGTTTGATGCCTCTAAAGCAGAAGGTTCTCAGAATGGCGTCAATACACGTCTGGCGTTTGCTGGCCTGGATTATGGCCATGACGTTAGCTTTGACTACGGTCGTAACTACGGTATCGCTTACGACGTGGGAGCTTACACTGACACTCTTTCAGAGTTCGGCGGCGACTCCTTTGAAGATGCTGACCGCTTCCTTACTTCACGTACTTCTGGCGTTGCAACACTCCGCACCAAAAATCTCTTTGGAGCCGTTGATGGTCTGAACATTGGTGCGCAATACCAGGGTAAAGGTGATGCCAACTCGGAAGACCCGACAAAACCTAATTTGACTAAGCAGCACGGTAACGGCTACGGCTTCTCCCTGGGCTATGACAACATTGCGGATTCCGGCGTGTCTGCTATTGCGACCTACACAAATAGTTCAATCACAGCAGCCCAAAAGAAAGGCAATAAAGACGCTAAATGGGATGGCGAAAACGCAGAGTTCTGGGGCGCGGGTCTGAAATATGATGCTAATGCCATCTACGTCGCGACTATGTACGGCGAGTCCCACAACCTGATTCAGAAGGCGGATAAAGCTGAGCACTTTGAAGCAATGGCTGCGTATGTGTTTGATTTTGGTCTGCGTCCGAACGTGGGTTACGTTCACGCGCGTGACAACAACAATAATGACCTGACTGAATACGTAGCGTTTGGCACGGATTACTACTTCAACAAAAACATCGTGGCTGATGTGGGTTACAAAATTAACCTGCTCGACGGCAAAGACGACGACAACAAGGTTGTTGCGGGTCTGACCTATCAGTTCTAGGTTTTTGTACTGATATGCAAAAGGCGTCTTAGTTAAGACGCCTTTTTTACCTCTGCCGTGTTTAAACTGGCTGACTCTCTTTCACCTGTACACCGCTAAACAGCCATTGCCAGATGCCCACTTTTACCCATGCGACCACGCAGAGAATCAGGTAAAAAAGTGGATTATGCGTAATGGTAACGTACATGACCTCCATTAAATCCACATGCAAATTTCCGGCAATTGCCATATTGATAACAAAAATTGAGGCTACCGCGCTGGCCAGTAAAATAAATACGGCCTGAAGCTGGGTTATCTCTGGTAACCTGCCAGAGGCCCATTGCCATAAAAATGTTGTTGTTAACAGGAATATAAGAAACAATCCTAACGCGCCAAACAGGCCAAAGTCTTTATAATCCTTTAGCGTGCCAATTAAACCCACCAAAATAATTAACCCCAGTAGTATTTTTTTAAACCATGACATGTACTTTTCCCGAAGATAGTGTTGATGCTGAGTTAATATGTCCATTTTTACGCATTTTAAATTGAGTTTATAAATGAACAGCCGGGGATTATAAATTGTCTGGCGGGTAATTGCCGATTATTTGTGGTTTATTAAATGTTGACATTTGATTGCGGACTAATCCTAAGATACCTGTTTATAAGGTTGTCGATTATACCCTTTTGGGGGAGGCGAAATGCTGTTTGTATAATTGTGTGAGGCTAATCAGTGCCGCAATAAACAAGGCGACGGCACCGCATAGCGTGGCATTAACGATCGCTTGAGCGCCGCTTCCCAGCAGGCTGGTTAATAGCGGTCCGAGTATTTGCCCAATGCCGTAAGTCAGGGTGACCAGGCCCAGCAGATTAATATTGCGCGGTACGCTAAGTTGACGGGCGAGCGGCATGACCAGCGAAGTGGTCCCCATAAACGTTGCGCCAAAACCCACGCTGCTTATCACCAGCAGCGGCAAGGAGTCGCTGGCGAGCGTCATGACCACGCAGGCACTTTGGATCAGTAAATTCGCCGTCAGGCATTGCAATACCCCCCAGCGTCGGGCAGCCCACAGCCAGGCGAAACAACCCGGAATAATCGATATGCCGACCAACGACCAGAGATGGGCCGTCAGCAGCGGCGACCCGGCACTTTTCGCCATCAGTGGCAGGTATGTAGCGACAATGATGTAGCCAAATCCGGCCAACCCATACAGTAGCGCCAGCAGCCACCAGGACATAGGCTGATGCTCTGTTTTTACCGGTGTGGCGGCGGGAAGCGCATGGTCGCGAGATGGCAGGAGCATAACGAGTAGCACAAAGAACAGCGCGGAGGCTGCCGCTGCCCCCAGCCAGAGCGTGTGTGATGACAGCGCAAAATGCAGACCGCTGATGACATATTCATTGCCCAGCAAAATGCCTGCGCCAACGCCGGAGAACAATGCGGCGATCACGAAGGGATGCCGGGTATGATGCAGGACGATCATCGAACCAAAAATCATCATACCGGCACTGGCGACGCCTGCCAGAAAACGGATCAGCATCACCAGCGTGGGCTGCTTAACGCTTGCCATTGCCAGAATCAACCCTGCGGTAGCGAGCGCAGAAGTTAACAACATCGGGCGTAAACGTGAGGGAAGATGGAAGAGCCCGAAGGAGAAGAGCAGGCTTCCCGCCAGATATCCGGCGTAGTTGGCGCTGGCAATCCAGGAGAGCTGGTCAAACGTAAACTGACCTTCCGACAGCAGTACCGGGAGCATCGGCGTATACAGAAAGCGTCCAATTCCCATGCCCAGCGTTAAGACCAGCATGCCAAAGAGCGCGACGCTGATGGCATGACGATTTGAATCGGGGCTTCCCTGGGACATACGGACTCTCATTTCACGCTGTTAGTTTGATAATTGTTATATTACATGTGCAAATGATAAGAAAAGTAAAATAAAAATGGGCGTTTTACTTTCTCCTTAAAAATTCGCCAGCGTCAGCAGGGAAGGAATTTGCGACAACAGATATAACACCAGCCCAATAGAACCGCCGACCAGCGTGCCGTTGATGCGGATAAACTGTAAATCTTTGCCGATGTTTAGCTCAATTTGCTGCGACATATCGCGCGCATCCCAGCTTTTCACCGTGTCGCTGATGTGGCGCGTCAGGAAGGTGGCGAACTCCGGCGCAACTTTATACGCGGCCTGCTCCAGATGCCCATTCAGTGAGGCGCGCAGGGCGCTGTCGGCAACCAGTGTTTCGCCGAACCACTGTCCGGCGCTGGCGATGCGCTGCTTCACGCGCGAATCGTCAGCGTTAATGTCGGTTTTCACCCACTGGCGCAGGTCTGCCCACAGTTCGCCAAGATAACGGTTGAAGGCTTCGTCTTCCTTCAGATAGTTTTTCATGCTTTCGGCCCGCACGGCCATCTCCGGATCGTGTTTGAGCTTATCGATTAGCTTAAACGTGGCGCGATCGAAGGCGTGGCGGATCTGATGCGCCCGATCGTGGCTGATGTCATCCAGTAAGGAATTAACGGCATCAGACACCAGTTCGGCGCTGTGCTCGCCCAGCCATTCAGTCGGCAGGATCTTCGCTTTCAGCGGATGCTCGGTCTCCAGCCAGTGCACGATCTGTCGGGCGATAAACGCCCGCGAGCTGTCGCGCTGGAGCAGGGCGATAAGTTGGGCGATCAATGTGTCGAGCAACACCTGATGGCGATTGTTTTTGGTCATGCTTTCCAGCATCAGCGCGCTGGTACCGGAGAGATCGACCTTGTCGATGGCTTTGTGCACCGCCCGCTTGATCAGCCGCTGAATGCGGGCGTCGTCGGTGAGTTCGAGAAAACCGCTCATGATCTGCAGCAGATGCTGGCCAATTCGCTGGGCGTTTTCCGGCTGGCTGAACCAGTTACCGATCAACAACGCCGGTTCATGGCGGCGGATCAGGGCGATCAGGGACTGGGTGTCGAGAAATTTTTCCTGCACAAACTGACCAAGGTTCTCCCCGATCCGATCCTTATTGCGCGGGATAATCGCCGTATGTTGCGAGATGAACGGGATTGGTACCCGTCGAAAAAGCGCCACCACGGCGAACCAGTCCGCCAGCGCGCCGACCATCGCCGCTTCGGCGATCGCTTTGATCCCGAGCACCCAGAAGTTAGGCGGCAGAAACAGCGTGATGACGAAGGTAGCGGCGGCCATCAGCAGCAATGAGAGCGCCAGTCGCTTGGCGCGTTTGAGTTCAGCAATTTTATTCATAGGCTTAAGGATAGAGCCAGACGGGGGGATCGCGCAAAAAATGTGGAGCGCCTCCCATTTTCAGACGTGCAAAGCTTACTCTGGGATCCAGTTGTCCCAGGCGGGTAAGGGGCCGAGTTCCGCCACCAGAAAATCGATAAACGATCGCACCTTCGGATTGCTGTACTTACTGGGAAAATAGAGCGCATACAGGGCGTGGGTTTCGCAGGTGATGGTGCCGTCGAGCATCAGCGGCGTTATCTCTTCTTTTTGAATATGATCGCCAATCAGATAGGTGGGCAAATACGCCACTCCCTGATCTTCTAACACCGATTTCAGCAATACCAGACTGCTGTTGGCCTGGATAGGCATATGCAGTTTTAACTGATGCAGACGATCCTGTTCATCCGCCACCTTCAGCACCGGCGTGAGACCTGGGTAAACCAGGCAATCATGATTGACCAGATCGCTACGACGCTGGGGCATGCCTTTTTTGGCAAGGTAGCCGGGTGAGGCGCAGTACGCCCAGCGGACAGGCACCAGCTTGCGCATTGCGTAGTTCTGCGGTGGTGCGGTGGAGATTCGCAGGGCGATGTCGAAATCCGTTTCGTTCAGATTCACGAAGTTATCGTTGAGATCGATATACAGATTCACATCTGGGAACTGGGAACGATATTTATCCACCAGGTTCACCAGCCGGGAATAACCAAACGCAATTGAGCAGGTTATGCGTAATTCACCTTGCGGGCTGTGGTAATAACCGGAGGTGGTATTCAGCGTTTCATCGAATTCTTTCAAAAGCTTATTGGCGCGGTTAAAGAGATATTGCCCGGCATCGGTCAGGGTAATACTGCGGGTGGTACGTTTAATTAATGTCGTGCCTAACGTATCTTCCATTGCCGCCAGGCTTTTGCTGACCGCAGATGGCGAGACGTTGAGCTGCGCCGCGGCTTCTGACAATCCTCCGCAGTCGACGATTTTAATGAAAAACTCCAGATGCTTGAGTGAAATCGGCGTACTCATAGTTTCCTTTTATTCACAAGTGATTTGCAAAAACGGTACGAATAGGCCGTTACATTCGCGTTTTAAACATGTAACTATTGAATCACAGGAAACAACTTGCTGGCAAAATGAAAAAATAACAACTTAGGTGAGTTACGTCACAAAATAAAAGGAGGCGAAACGGAAACTCATCACATTGTGAATTTAATCTCATTAAATATTATTCTAAAGGTACCGATTATGTGGTCACGACTCGAACCCTACAGATCGTCGATTATTTTATTAGTTGCTCTGGTGATTGGCGGCTTATTAGGTATTTATGCCCCCTCGTTTGCAAGTAAACTCCAGCCAATCGGCCAGATATTCTTAAATCTGCTATTTATGATTATTGTGCCGCTGGTGGGGATCAGCGTCATGTCTTCGATCGCCAGTATGACCGACCTGAAAAGGCTGGGGCGCATTATGGCGATTATCTTTATTGTTTCGATCGCAATGGCCTTTATTCCGGCTGCCGGGATCGTTGCGCTGGCGCTATGGTATAACCCGGCGCAGGGCGTCACTATCGATCTTTCGCAGTCGGTGCAGGCGGGCAGCGGTAAGATGGATTTTGTCAGCATGATCACGACCAGCGACTTTATCGGACTGTTTTCTAAGTCCAATATTCTGGCGCTGATTGTGATGGCGATTATTGCTGGTGTGGCGATTGGTCAATCGGATCAGGCCGGTAAGCGTATTGCGTCGTTGCTGGAAGATGCCAATACCGTGATCATGAAGATCGTTTCGATCATTATGAAGGTCGCGCCGATTGGCCTAGGCTGCTATTTCGCTGCCACTATGGCCAGTCAGGACTCTGCACTGCTGCTGACCTTTGCTCGCGCCATCGGCCTGTTCATGGTGGCCACGCTGGTCTACTTTGTTTTTGGCTCGATTCTCTATTCGTATATTGGCGGCGGTATTCCGGCGGTCAAAGCCTTCTGGCGTAATGCGATTGAACCGTCTGCGACTGCGCTGGGGACTTGCTCTTCGCTGGGGACTCTCCCGGTGACGCTGCGTGCCGGTAAGGCGATGGGGATTAACCCGGAAATCGTTGATGTCTCCATTCCGCTACTGGTTAACCTGAACAAAGGTGGCGTGGCGATGATTGCCGCGCTGAAAATTGTCTTTATCTATTCCGTGCTGGGCATGGAGTTCACCACCGAGACCTTCTTCCTGACCATGCTGATTGCGGTGCTCTCCGCCATTATCGTCGGCGGCGTACCGGGCGGGGCATTCCTCGGTGAAATCTTTATCGTCACTACGCTGGGCCTGCCAATGGAAGCGATCCCGATGTTGGTAGTGCTGGGCACGATTACCGATGCGCCTGCCACACTGATTAACGTTATCCATGATTTGAATGCGGCGCAGATTGTTGAACGGTTCGCTGGAAAAAAGCAGACCAACACTGAAATAAACTCTACTGCTGCGGTGGTATAGGTTTCACACGGATTAAGAACAGGAGATGTTATGAAAGACGCAATGAAGCTTGAGACGCAATTGGTTGTTGCGGGTCGCGACAAACGCTACACCCAGGGAGCGGTGAATCCGGTTATCCAGCGCGCCTCTTCACTGGTGTTTGATACCGTGAAAGACAAAAAATTCGCCACCGCCAATCGCGCAAATGGCGAGCTGTTTTACGGTCGTCGCGGAACCTACACCCACTTTGCCTTCCAGAAGGCAATGAGCGAACTGGAAGGCGGCGTTGGCTGCGCGCTTTACCCGTGCGGCGCTGCGGCAGTGACCAATGCGATTCTGGCGTTTGTTCAGGGTGGCGATCATATTTTGATGACGGGCGCGGCCTACGAGCCAACCCAGGATTTTTGCAATAAGATCCTGAGTAAATTCAATGTGGAAACAACGTATTACGATCCGTTGATTGGTGCTGGTATCGTTGATCTTCTGCGTCCGGAAACGAAAGTTGTATTCCTCGAATCGCCAAGTTCGATCACCATGGAAGTCCAGGATGTACCGGGGATGGTGAAAGCTATCCGCGCGGTTAATCCGGAGATTGTCATTATGATCGACAACACCTGGGCGGCGGGTGTGCTGTTCAAAGCGCTGGAATATGGCGTGGATATTTCCATTCAGGCGGGAACGAAGTACACCATCGGTCATTCGGACGGCATGCTGGGCACGGCGGTGTCCAACGCGCGTTGTTGGGATCGTCTGCGCGAGAACTCCTATTTGATGGGGCAAACGCTGGATGCCGATACGGCCTACAACGGCAGCCGTGGATTGCGCACCCTGGCGGTACGTCTTAAGCAGCATCAGGAGAGCAGCATCCATATTGCCCGCTGGCTGTCGGCAAGGCCGGAAGTGGCGCGGGTGAATCATCCGGCATTACCGGAATGCCCGGGGCACGAGTATTTTCAGCGTGACTTTGCCGGAAGCTCAGGCCTGTTCTCGTTTGTGCTGAAAAAGAGACTGACCGACGAGCAGATGGCGAATTTCCTCGATAACTTCTCGCTGTTCCATATGGCCTATTCGTGGGGCGGATTTGAGTCGCTTATTCTGGCGAATCAGCCAGAAGAGCTGAACAGCATTCGCCCAGCCGGAGAGGTGGATTTCAGCGGCACCCTGGTCAGGGTGCATATTGGCCTTGAGGATATTGGCGACCTGATTGCCGATCTGGAAGCAGGGTTTGCGCGCATTGCTTAAGATAATGTGATGGTTGCCGGATGCGGCGCAGGCGCCTTATCCGGCCTATCACTACGACATAGGCCGGATAAGCGTCAGTGCCATCCGGCTGGTTAGTTTTCAGTGGCTAACGTTGTTGTTTCATGCTGGCGAACCCGCTTCAGTAAGCCTGCCAGGGTAAAGACGACAGCAATACCCGCCGCAACCGCCAGCAGATGAAACGAAATCCTGCCGCCGTTAAACCACAGCCAACGTCCGATTTCGACAGAAACCGCCATCACCGTCAGGATGACCATATTCAGCGACGCCGAGACCGTACCCTTCGGTAAGTTGTTGGAAAACAGCGTAAAGCGGAACAGCGTCGGAAAGATCATACCAATGCCAAACGCATACAGGCTGGTTCCCAGCACCGACCACAGCCAGACGTGCGGCCACAGCAAATTGCCGGCAATCAGCACCGCCAGTCCGCTCAGTTGAATGGGTGCCGCCCGCCAGATAAAGCGTGGCTGGGTTGGATCCTTCACAAAACGAACAACCACCATATTGGCGACGATCACCGCGCCAAAGACCGGTGCCTGCGCCCAGGCGAACTCTGATGTGCTCATACCGCCAGCGTCGATCAGGATCACCGGCGAGACCGCCACCCAGCTCATCATCGGGATATAGCTTAACGACAGCGTGGCTGCGCCAAACAAGAACACCCGGTTGCGGAAAACGTCGCGGAAATCACGCAGTACGCCGCGTGCACTGAACGGCACCGCGCCGCGCTTAACGGTTTCCGGCATTGCTAACGCTAGCCCTATCAGGGCGATAAACCCCATGGCGGCGATAATGGCAAACAGGACTTTCCAGTGTACAAAGTGCATCAGCGCTGCGCCGGAGAGCGGGCCGATAACCGGCGCAACCAGCACAATGGAGGTGATTATCGCCATTAACTTTATGGCCTTCGTTTGCCCAAAAGCTTCCTGCACCGTGACATAGCCAACGGTAGCGATAAAGCAGATGCTGGTGCCCTGTACAAATCGGGCGACCAGAAATTGCGTCATTGAGGTGGTCAATAGCGTGGCAGCGCAGGCGAGCGTAAAGATTAACCCCCCCGCAATCAGCACCGGTCGACGGCCAATCCGGTCGGAGAGCGGTCCCAGCAGCCATTGCAGCGCCATGCCGCCAGCCAGATAGAGGCTCACCGCAGCGGGGGCCAGGCTGACGTCGGCGTTGAAATCACGCACCACATTGATGATGCCTGGCTGGATCAGGTCCGTCGACAGATAAGCGGCGAAGTCATATAAAATCAACGCGACAGGAAAAAATAGCGTCGTGGTGCGTTGGGAGAAAAACGCGAGAATCCGTTGCATAAAACAGCTCCTTTTCGGGAGAAAACCCTCAACGGGAATAGCGAAATTCAATACCGTCTTTGAGACGTCAGACCGATGACAGAAAAAAGCAGACTGCAAATGTACTGAATTTCATGTAATCAAAAACGCTGCCTGCGCGAGGCGCAAACAGGAGAAACGTTTTCAGACTCGGGTCAGAAAACGTAACGATTACAGGTAACAATCAGCACATCGCACCTCGGGAAGAATTGGTTGAATGGATAATAGCCACCCAAAGTGTAATGCGGATTGGATATTAATTAAACGAGTTTATCCGCTTTATTTGCAGAAAATCGTCACGCTTATCAGAAAGTGACGCTCTGCAGAAAACGCAGCGCGATTGCACAACCGAAGACGATCAATACGCCGCCGGCGATACGCTCGATCCACAATATCCCTCTGGTTAACCGTCGCTGGATCTGCGGTAAGCCGATGAACATCACGATCAGCAGATCCCAGAACAACACCACGCTGGTCATCCAGATCCCGCTCATGGTTTGTTGCAGCAGCGTCACCGACGGGCCGAGCAGGGCGGTCATCAGCGCCAGATAGAACAGCGCATTTTTTGGGTTGAGCAGCGACGAGCCTAATCCCAGCAGCAGCTGTTTACCAAATCCTGGACAGGTAGACTGGGCGTCTGCTCCGGTCAGGGGTTGCGGGCGGCTGCGTATCAGCAGGCTGCCTATCCACAATAAATAGAGCGCGCCCAGCAGTTCGATAACCGTAAACAGCAGGGGAAGCTGGCGCAGGATCCCCCAACCAATAATCGCCAGCAGGATATACAGCCCGTTGCCGATGGCGATCCCCACACACAGCCCGGCGCTGCCGCGCATTCGGTAACGTACGGCGTAACCGACCAGTAAAAAGAAGTCCGGCCCTGGGCTGAGTAGTGCAACAAAATGCGCCAGCGCCAACGCGGGAAAAGCAGACGGAAAAAGTTCAGCAAGCAGCGACATAGCGACCTCAGAAAATGAAACAGAGATCAGCGTACGCCTGACGCAACGCTAATTATTGTCTGATATTGATCGTCCCAATGCGTACTGGCGTGGTGTGGCTGCTGTGTAGCGAACAAAGGTGCGATGGAAATGGCTCTGGTCGGCAAACCCGCTCTGATAGCCGACATCGACAATCTCGTCCCCGGCCCGTAGCCGCTGACGGGCATAGTCAATCCTCACGATGTTCAGATAATTTCCCGGCGTCAGCCCGGTGTCCTGCTTAAAGGTCCGAATCAGCGTCTCTTTACGCATGTGACACTCATTTGCCAGCTCATCCAGCGAGGGTGGGGAGAGCAAACTGGACTGCAACCGCTCGCGCAGATACTGGCTGGTGACGCTTAGGTTTTCCGGTGTTACCGACTGCAATGGCAGCGAGCGCAGCAATGCTTGTGCGGCATCAGTTATCTGCGTCGTTTGCCGTTGCGGCATGAGCGCCACAAGGTGCATGTAGCACTGGAATAATTGCGGATCGCGGATAACAGGAGTGCACGTGCTAAGCCGTTGATTGCTGTTCAGCGCAGGCAGATGGGTAAGACACCACCGGGCATCAAGATAAAGCATGTGATAGCTGCGAAATTTCCCGTTGACGGGATTACAGCTGTGAGGTGCCAGTGGTGGGATCACAATGAGATCGCCCACCTTCAGATGGTATTCCTTGTCATCGCACAGGCAGCAGGTTCCTCCCTCGAGAATTGCCCCAATCGAGAGCTGAGAGTGGTGATGGCGCTTATAGGCCTGCTGACTTTGCCAGGTGCTGCGAAGCTCCAGCCACGGCAGTTGCTCATCACGCCAGAACGATTGTGGAATATCTCGGGTATGCGTCACATCGTGTCCTCCATGAAAGTGATGATTTGTTATAGCACAGGCCCTGCGGTGAAAAAGCGGGAATGTGCATTGAAGTCGTGATTTTGCGTGATGCGTTCCAGACAAATGCAGACGTTACAAAGGGGCGTTTTTATCCCGGAAATCGCCTCGCAAAGAGAGAAAGTTACAGGTGAGGGTGTGGTTTACCAGCGCTACAGTCACGGCATCTTATTTCCAGGTGATGGATCGCCATGAACAAAGCACCGACTTCCACCCCGCATGATGCGGTCTTTAAAACCTTTTTGCGCCACCCTGAGACAGCTCGGGATTTTCTACAAATACATCTTCCCGCTTCGCTGCGCGACCTAATGGGGCTGGTCGAGCAAATTGTTTCCCTGCTACTTACCGGACTGACTAATGACAGCCAGAGAAAGACGCTGTTTAATTATATTTTACGAACTGGCGATGCGCCTCGATTCAGTGAGTTTATTCGTGAGGTTGCCGAACGTTCACCGCAGTATAAGGAGCATTTGATGACGATCGCCGACAGATTGCATGAGGCAGGGCTACAAAAAGGCAGGCTGGAAGGGTTACAAGAGGGGTTACAGGAAGGATGACAAGAAGGGCTTATAGAAGGACGACGTGATGAGGCGCTCCGTATTGCCCGCACCATGCTGGCAGACGGTATTGATATCTGCACGGTACAAAAAATTACCCGGCTTTCCGCAGAAGATATTCAGGGTTTAAGTCATTAGATATGACTTAAATCGTATAATCGCCTGCCCGGAATCACCGGGCGGTCCGGTTTACTCTATCGCCATCTTTACCGCCTCGCCGAGCTTTTGCATCACTTCCTGATGCTTCTCGTTTGGCGGCAACGCGCAGTTGATGCGTACGCAGTTGCGATACTTTCCGGATGCGGAGAACAGCGATCCCGGTGCGACCTGGATTTTCAGGCGACAGAGCTGCTTAGCGACGCAGACCATATCGACCTGGAGCGGCAGCTCGACCCACAGCATAAAGCCGCCTTTCGGTCGAGTGACGCAGATCCCGCAGGGAAAATATTCCCGTACCCAGCAGGTGTAGATCTCCATATTACGCTGATAAATCTGGCGCATACGCCGGATATGCCGATGGTAATGACCTTCGCGCACAAAGGAGGCTGCTGCCAGCTGCGTAGCGGGAACGTTAGTACCAATGACGGCGTACTTCATGTGTAGCAGTTTGTTGTAATAGCGACCGGGAACCACCCAACCCACGCGCAGTCCTGGGGCTACGGATTTGGTAAACGAACTGCAGAGTATTACCCGGCCGTCACTGTCCCAGGAGTGGATCGTACGCGGGCGCGGATACTCTGTGGCCAGTTCGCCATACACATCATCTTCAAAAATGACGATGTCGTGACGCTGGGCGAGGGCGAGCACCGCCCGCTTACGCGCATCCGGCATAATGAACCCGAGAGGGTTGTTGCAGTTGGGAACCAGCAGCACGCCTTTGATCGGCCACTGATCCAGCGCCAGCTCCAGCGCTTCAATGCTGATCCCGGTATCCGGATCGGTTGGGATCTCAATCACCTTGATCCCCAGGCCGCGCAGTAGCTGCATTGTGCCGTAGTAGGTGGGGGATTCAACGGCGACAATGTCCCCAGGCTGACAAACCGCCAGCAGCGCCAGCGACATTCCGCTCTGGCTCCCGTTGGTTATCACAATATCATCGGCGTTGAGGACTGAACCGCTGTCCAGCATCAGACGGGCGATCTGCTGGCGCAGATCCTGGCTGCCGGGAAGCTTGTCGTACCCCAGCACCGCCTTCAGATTATGCTGCACTACGCGGCTGAGCTCGCGCCAGAGCGGTTTCAGGCTCGGTTGACTGACATCTGGCGCGCCGCTGCTGAAGGGGATCACAGATTTATCGCTATGCCCTTTTAGCATATCCAGCACCAGATCCCACTGCGTTATCTCGACCGGACGCTGCACCGGGCGTGACATCGGCGGTACGGGCGGCAGCGCTTTTTGCGGCGCGACAAAATAACCGGAACGCGGCTGCGGGGTGATCAGTTGCCGCTGTTCCAGCATCTGATACGCCTGCTGGACGGTGCTGATACTAACCCCGTGCTCCTGACTCAGGTTACGTACCGAAGGCAGTTTTTCGCCATGGCGATACAACCCCTGCTCAATGCGTTCGGCCAGCAGATTGGCCAGATGTTGATAACGCGTCATGCTGTATCCCTCATGGGTATCATACAGATTAAAAAACCAGTACAGATTGGCGTGAAAAAAGCGATGCAGAACCCTTTTTAACCAATCTGTATGTTAAATAAAAGTACTTTGTGAGTCTGTATTGCTTAGGGCCAAATCCGTGAAGATAAAGCCTCAGACAAGGCGGGGAGGCAAGGTATGGAATTTCATGAGAATAAAGCAAAGCAGCCATTTATTGGGTTTGTTCTGATCTGGCGGGCATATAAGGCGTGGCGGTTACGGGCGCAAACGCGGCGCGTATTGCAACAGATGAGTAATGAGCGGCTGCGGGACGTCGGGTTGCGACGCGATCAGGTGGAGTGATTTTCTTCCATCGACAGAGGCTGGAGGGTTATCGCCCCGGCCTCTTTTATATTCACAATATTTATCAATTCATGCTTCTGGACAGTCTGTTTCTTGATACTTACCCTGATAAGCATTATTTTCTTCTCAGCGATGAGGGGAAAGTAAGATGACGGAAGATGAACTGTTTGCCCGCCGTCCGATGGGGATGCGCATGGCTATGGTGGTACGTCAGTGGCGGGCCATTATTGATGCTGCCATCACTGATACTGGCCTGACGCAGTCAAGCTGGACGGTACTGATGCAACTGTATCAACTGGGAGACAACGTATCGGTCAGTGAACTGGCACAAATGCAGGGCATTGAACTGCCGCCGCTGATGCGCACCCTTTCTCAGCTGGAAAAGCAGGGCTATCTGCTGCGTTCCACATCGCCTTATGACAAACGCATCCGTCTGCTAACGCTGACCGCGCAAGGCCGCTCAAGGCTTGAAGAACTTAACCGGGTGATTGAGACATATCAACATCGCGTCACCTGCACCATTCCCGAAGCGGAGCTTGCCTCATTCAGCGCGACCTTAAATCAACTCGCCTGCAATTTGCGGACAATCCGCGAAGAAGACAATCAACACTAAAAACTATGATGACCCCAGAACAAAAATTTGCCCGTTGGGTAAGGGTGAGTATTGCCGCTTTCTTGGTAATATTCGCCTGGTTTATCGTTGCCGATATCTGGATCCCGCTGACGCCGGACTCCACGGTGATGCGCGTGGTAACGCCCGTTTCCTCACGCGTATCCGGTTACGTCTCGCAGGTGCATGTACACAATAATAGCCTGGTGAAGAAGGGCGATTTGCTGTACGAACTGGATCCGACGCCGTTTATCAATAAGGTCGAGGCTGCGCAAATCGCCCTTGAGCAGGCGAAGTTGAGCAATCAACAGTTGGATGCGCAGATAGCCTCCGCGCGCGCCAACCTGCGTACCGCGCAATTCAGCGCCCGTAACGATAAGACCACCTTTGACCGCTATCAGCGCCTGGCCACCATGCAGAACGTGTCGCAATCCGATCTCGACAAGGTGCGTACCGCCTGGCAAACCAGCGAGCAGTCGGTGGCGGCGCTTAATGCCAGCATTCAGAACCTGCTGATCCAGCGCGGCGAGCTCGATGACAAGCGTAACGTGACGCTGCAAAAATACCGTAATGCGCTGGAAGAGGCGCAACTGAACGTCAGCTGGAGCAAAGTGTATGCACAGACCGACGGTACGGTGAGTAACCTTCAGCTTAGTCCCGGACTTTACGCTACCGCAGCCACGCCGCTGCTGGCGCTGGTCAGCCATCAGACCGATATCGTGGCCGACTTTCGAGAGAAAAGCCTGCGCCACACTCGGGTAGATACCGATGCCGCCGTGGTGTTCGACGCCTTGCCGGGCAAAGTTTTCTCTGCCCGCGTCACCAGCAGCGATGCCGGTATTCTGGCGGGTCAGGAACAGGTTAACGGTCTGCTGTCGCAACCGGAACAGTCCACCCGCTGGGTGCGCGATGCCCAGCGTATGCGCATTCACGTTGCACTGAATGAACCGCTCGACACGCCGTTACCGACCGGGGCGCGCGCCACGGTGCAGCTGTATAACAGCGAGGGGATGTTCGCCCGTACCTTTGCCGGGGCGCAGATCCACCTCGTCAGCTGGCTGCATTATGTCTATTAACACTCTGGCCCACGTCTTTACGCCGCACGGGAACATTGTCTACACCGCCAATGATTTTCGCCAGACCTTGCGTATCTCCGTTGCCGGGACGATAGCACTGAGTATCTCGACCTTCTACAACGTACAGTACGGCGTATTTTTTGTGGTTTATCCGCTGATGCTGCTGTCGCTGGTGCCGGTGTTCAACCGCCATGTGGCAAAACAGTTCGTGTTCAGCGCGGCGGTGAACTGTGTCGAAATGGTGCTAATCGTCGGCTATCTCTCACAGTGGCCGCTGATTATGACGCTGGTGGTGTTTGGCCTGTATGTGATGCGTTTTCGCTTGATGAGCAAAGGACCGCTGTTTCTGCTTGGTTCGATGGGCGTGGTGTGCCAGAGCACGATGCTCAACTTTATGAGCTATCCCACCACCAACTGGCACACGCTGATGTTCTCCAATATGGAAGCCTGCATCATGGCGGTGGCGCTGAGTGCGCTGCTGCATTATCTGATCCCGGACGTGGAACCCCGCCAGCTACCGCCGCGCATTGAGAAAGATGCCACCCGGGTGCGCCACGAGTCGCTGCTTTCCGGTACGGTGGCGACGATGATTTTTGTTATCTTCCAGATCTGTGATTTGAGCGATTCGCTGTCGGCACTGATGGCGGGCATTTTGATCCTGTTTCCTATGCACTATCGCGGCGCGGTGTTGAGCTCGCTCTGGCGCGTGGTCGGCGTGGTGCAGGCCTGCCTGTATATTCTGTTGGTGCAACTGCTTATCTATGATTTCAGCAACCATATGCTGCTGATGATGCCGCTGATCGGCCTCGGGCTGGCGTTCAGCGCCCGCCTGCACGTAATGGAAAAAGTCGGCGCGGGGGTGGGTTTTGCCAGTATCACCACCATCGGGATTATGTTCGGCCAGAACCTGCATCCGGACAGCGATCTGGTGTTCAGCGATTTATACCGCATCACCTCTGTTACCGTCGCGCTGGTGGCAACGCTAACGATGGTATTTCTGGTACACCGGGTTTTGAACTGCTTTACCGCGACGCGGTTTGTGATTACCGAGTGAGTGGGGAGTGAATGCCGGATGGCGGCTGCGCCTTATCCGGCCTATGAGACGCAGAATTTGTAGACCCGGTAAGCGTCGTGCCACCGGGTGTTTTCAGATTGCCTGCTGCTTCCCCGTTATCTAATTATTCAGAATACGATTTATTGGTTCGAGAAATAAAGATGTATGAATTATAAATATTTTGAATTTTAATAATTGTGACTTTATGAACATATTTAATTTTACAATTAAATATGATAAGCATAATTATTATATTTTAAAGGATGTAAATCATATGACATGGGAATATAAAGTATCGACAGGTATACTGAGCCATAACGGTAAATTAATTGCTTATTGCTACAGTGGTGCTGGTGAATCAAAGGATAAACCGAACTGTGAACACATACGTAACAAGGGCCCCATTCCACGAGGCGTTTATTTTATTGCTGGATGGAATAATCATAAAAGTCCCTCCGCTATTATCCTCGAACCTATTGCAGGGACAAATACTTTTGGCAGAGATCATTTCGAAATTCATGGTGATAAAAAAGGGCAGCCACCGGGAACGGCATCTGCAGGATGTATAATTATGAATGGACAAGATAAGCGCCAAACCATTTACGATTCGGGTGACACAATTTTGGTGGTAAGATAATGAAATTTATTTTTATCTCCTTTCTATTTATTCTTTCGGGTGCTCCCTGTGCTGCAGTGCATACTGCAGCACAGCTTCTGCAGATGATAAATGAAAAAGGAGCAAATACCGTTGTACACGAACTTTATGATGGCAGTGAGTCAGAATGGTGGAACCATATTATTCCTGAAATTAGCAAAGGTAATAATGACTGGTTAACGGTAGCAAGTGCTCTTGAATCCGGAGTTGATGCCAGTACGGCGGAAGATTTACAGGGGGCGGTCTCTGAAGCCATTCCACATAACCCAGTCGGTGTTCTGGCTATCCTCAACGATAACAGACCATTGCTGAATATTGAGCAGATATGCGCATTTACCTCTTACCCTGAGTCAGAAGAAGAAATGAATAAGCTATTTGTTAATTCCATCAGGGAAATGTATAAGGTCAAAACGACAGAAGGGAAGCGGTGTATTGCGGTTATGATCAATAGTGTTGAGAATTCTATTCCATTTAACAAGGATTTATAAATGGCTATCCCCGGGTATATGTCATTAATCGATGATGCTGGAAATATTATCAAAGGTAGTGTGATGGTAAAAGACCGTGAAAATCAGATCGAGATTTTAGGTCTGTATCATAATGTGAGCTACAACTCTGATTTGCATAATGGGAGGGTGTTGAATAAACGCCAACATCGTCCATTTTTAATTGAAAAGGAAATTGATGCTTCTAGTGTGCTTTTGTACAAATCATTAAGTACCGGAGAAACATTAAGGAAAGCTGTTATTGACCTCTATCGAATAAATTATGCTGGTCAGGAAGAGGTCTATTTTACGATAACCCTGGAAAATGTGAAAGTCGTTACGCTTTTTTCACTGATGCACGATGTTAAAGATCCTTATTACGAAAAACAGACCCATCTTGAACTTGCTCAGCTCCGTTACAAGAAGATTACCTGGCACTATCATGATGGGAATATAGTCCACTATGATGATTGGGATTATCGCTTAGGGTCTTGAGTAAACGGCTCCGGATAAAATGATGTTACAATCAATACACGGGGCTTATACTCATGAGCGCTGTCTGGCATCCGGGCGGTTATTTCTGCCTGACAGGTTTCGCCGAAATTACGTCGATAAACTCCTGCACCTACTGTTGCTTAGTTGCTTACGTGCGGACAGCTTGCACACCCGACGCAGCGAATGTAATAACGCTAGTTCTTCCGGCTCCGGCAGCTTGGCCGTCAGCACAATGCAGCCGGGTATCACTCTGGCATCGAATTTGCAGCCGGTGGTGAAACCGGCTGCCTCCAGCCACTGGCCTTTCATAATAATTGTCGGAACATGCGTGTAATCCGGATAACGCGACTTTGCCGCGTACGATGACCTTGCCGTCCCGGAGTTTGACCTCTTGTCTGATTTGCGTTGTGTCGTTCCAGCCAGCGTCAAGGATGGCGGGCATTACGCGTTTGGTGATGATGTCTGCTTCCGTCAGGGTACTCAGGTTCAGGTCAGCCATGTCCGTTCTCTACCGATAATGGGATTGCTCTGATTTTACACAATATTGTTATGCAAGCCATGAACAGAAATGGCTGTGCTACAGCGTCTGGCACGTTATTCAATCTCCAGCTCATCAAACAGCTGTAAATCCACATCCAGCAATTCCACTGCGTTGCTGCGTCGAATGCCGACGTTGTTTTCAATCAACAGCTCCAGCAGGCGATCGCCGTCGATTAAGGTAATCGGCGCGGCGCCTGGGAACAGCGCTGCTTCCGCGCATTTGGCGGCAAACTTGCCGGTAGTGATCAGCGTGCCGCGAATGGCTTTGTGGTAGGGAAGTGCGCCGCGTAGCTGATCGATATACGGGCGCGTGATGGTGTTCTGCATCCGTTTTACCTGCACCACTTCGGTAATGGTGGTGATGCCCACCTGAACCTTACCAATCACATCCACGCCTTTATCGCCGGAGGCTTTGGTCACTTCAACCTGCTCGTAACCCATTGTTTCAAGTAGCTGAGCCACCAGATGTTCAAATTTGTACGGATTCATGGTGGAGAGCTGGTCGCGCAATAGCTCTTTTTGCTGCTGGTTATAGCGTTTTACCGCATCCAGCAACTCCTTACGTGGATCGGTTCGACGTTCAGGCAGTGCCTTACCGAGCCATTTTCGACCAGCCTCGGTAATTTTGTAGCTCATCCCTTCACGGGCTACCAGATCGCGCTCGACCAGGTTGTACAGCCGGGCGTAGAGCGTAGTTTTGACTGAACTGGGGGAGGCAAATTTTGAGTGCTGATGTAAGAATGCCTGCCACTCGGGTAGAAGATCAGCGCGTCTGGCCTGCTCCCGGCCGGCGAGCAGTTCCAGTAGTTGCAACATGCCTTCTGTATCGTCGAGTTTACGCAGTGTGGCTTCATCGTTATCCAGAAATAATCGCCCCTGTTCGCTGGGGTACCAGCCGCCGTCTTCGTGGGTCTGCATAAGATCGAACAAAGGGTTATTGATAAACATGTAGCAGCCATAGCTGTGGCGGGGGTTGAGAATATGGTTATCCATCTTCCAGATCTGCCAGGCTATTTTGGCATCTTCGCCGCTGAGCCGTTCTTTAATCCAGTTATCCGGCTCTGACCAGTCAACCGGGTTTTGTGGCGTACCCGTTTGCTCCTGAATGGCGGTGATCATATTACGCACCGCTTTGACTGAACATCCAGCCACGGCATTCATCATGGCTCGGGTCTGATCATAAGTTGGAAAAAGCGGGGTAATCACTTTGTACTTTTTCACGTTGGTCCCTTAACGAGTGCAATGGCAATAGCTTGCCATACCAGATGAAAAATTCCATGGGATGAATCACTTATCGGAATGAAAACTGCCAGTGCCGGATGGCGGCTGCGCCTTATCCGGCCTACTAACTTCACTCTATTAAAAGCAAAATGTGATGTTATTTCCAACAATTTCGCTATAATCGTAAGATAATTGTATATACACTTTTGTATATACAATTAGGGAAAGAACATGCCAATGGAGTTTGAGTGGGATGCAAACAAGGCACAAAGTAACCACCGTAAACATGGTGTTCGCTTTGAGGACGCAATATTGGTTTTCGACGATCCCCAACATCTGTCGCGGCAGGAGCGGTATGAGAACGGTGAGTATCGCTGGCAGACCATTGGTCTCGTTCATGGCATTGTGGTTATTCTGGTTGCCCATAGCGTTAGGTTTGAAAGTCGCTTTGAAGTCATTCGTATCATCAGCGCCAGAAAGGCAGATCGTAAAGAGAGGAATCGTTATGAGCATAGTTAAACATAAACGCGGCAGCGTATCCGCGCTGAGTGCTCAGCATGAGGCTGAACTGAAGGCGCTGGCGAATAAACCGGACGATGATATCGATTACAGCGACATTCCCGTGACCGAAGATAAGCAGTGGTCAGAGGCCATTCGCGGTAAGTTTTTTCGTCCGTTAAAAACGCAGGCGTCGGTGCGCATTGATGCCGATGTGATGGAATGGCTGAAGCGCCCCGGGAAGGGTTACCAGACGCGTCTCAATGCCATTTTGCGCGAAGCGATGCTGCGCGAGCAAAACAAGAAATAGTCAGAATATGCAGGGACTGTGAGTGCCGGATAGCGGCTGTGCCTGATCCGGTCTACGGGAAGCAGAATTTCCAGGCCCGATAAGTGTAGCGCCACCGGGCATCTGCGAGGTTATTTCTGCTGCGGTTCTCCGCTAAAATAACCGCAGCTGTCAAATTAGTGGAACACCTGCGGCATCATGCCGTGATGACAAACCGATTACCACCAGTGAACAGTGGGTTGTAACGCAGCAGGGCGTGTTGAAATAGGATTCGCCCCTCTCCGCTGTAGGGAGAGGGGAATGTTTACGGATTCCTGGCGTGGCTCCGTTAGATCACCTTTGCGCTATTTTCGTAGGTGTTGATAAGATGGTCGCGCAAGCTCCCTGTTCCGTGCATTGTCACCAAAAGATTCTGGCGCGCGCGGGTAAATCCGACATACAGACGCTTGATGTCGTCACTCAGATCTTCCTCATCCCTTTCCTTTGCGGCATCCATAATAGCCACTGAGTGAAATTCAAGCCCCTTACTGCTTGGTAAAGGCATTACACAAAGGAGATCATTTTGCGGCGACCAGTGCTTTTTGTCATCGCTGGTCACAATCATTTGGTAGGGGATGCTACGCGCCGCGAGACGTGGCCCCAGCATCCCCGAAATGCTGTATGTTGAAGGGCACAGTATGGCGATCTCTGACCATGCAATACCTTGTTGTCGCTGCTTTGTCACCCAATCGAGCACGTGAGTAATCTCCTCGTCCTGATTATCAAAGCTGGCCAGTGCCGGGTAAGTGCCGGACAAGCCTCCAGCATCAGGTTGCTGGTATTTGAGCGCCTCTTCAATGTGATTATTGAGATAATTAAAGGCAATGTTGCTGGCAAAATGGAGTATTTGCCGGGTATTACGATAGTTGGTATTCAGGATCGTAGTGCGGCCAAGGGCCTTAATATTGACACTAGAGAGTGTGAAGTCGAGGGCTTTCTTTTTCTGGTAGATAGACTGGGCGTCATCGTAGAGGAAAAGAAGGGAGTTATCTTTGTTGTCTGGCATACGTGCGAGTATTCTCAGCCACTCCGGTTTAAAATCGTGTCCCTCGTCTATTAGGACTGCGCTGTATTGCTCCGGTTTTATAATCCCCTCTTCAAATGCCACCGTCAGTGCATTTTCCATCAGCTCAATAAAGTTTTTACTTTTCGGCGGAAGACTATGATGTGTATTTAACTGTTGATAACACCAGGCATGAAAATGGATGACTTCGACGGGAAGTCTTAAAGTGTGCTGCTCAAGCTGTGATTTGAGTTTTTTGGCCAGCGTGATGTTGTAGCAAATCACCAGGATCGGCTTGGTGTTTTCAATATTGTTGGCAAGCTCAATACAACGGTGGTGCAAAATGAGCGTTTTACCGGATCCTGCCACGCCATGAATAACACGGTGTCCTGCACCCATGCTTCTGGCGAGTTGTTCCTGGTTCCTGTCCATCATGCAAACCACATCGGGGGTGTGGAACGTAAAATTGTTCAGATCAACCTGCGTAACGGATGCGTTAATGCGTACATCGGGATATAGATGCCATCGGATACGGTCGAGTTGCTGTGGTGTAGTGTGATGAGCGTAGTTATGTCTGAGAAGGGATTCGAGCCGGGCAGAGATTTGTTCCTTGGTCATAAACTCGCTGAGTTCGTCTTTGCAAATAACCTGGCTGGCTGGGAATAGTTCATTTATCGCTTCGGGTGGAAAACTCTTTTCTAGCTGTGCTCGGGTGATATTGCTCAAATAAACACCAAATCCATACGGCATAATAAAGCTGCCTTCATAATCACCTTGTTGCTGGCGAAGCAGCGGATCTTTTTTTAGGCTATTGATAGTGTGAAAGGTATATTGACGAACCTGTTCGAGTGGATTCTTGAACGGTTGAATGCCGTCTTTAGTTTCATAATGAATATGTGATTTGTTGGCAGATTTAATTTTTGTAATAAACCAGTCTTTTACTTCTATAAATAACAAACCTTTTTCGGGGGTTAGAATTACAAAATCCGGATGCTCTTGCTTGTCTCCCATTCGGGTGTCATACCAGCAGGTACACTGTTCGCTGAGTCCCCCCTCAAGAAGTCTTGCCAGTCTTTTTTCGCCGGCAGTAATTTTCTCGCTACAACTGCTTATTGTGGGAATAATGATTGCCATGTTACGCCTACCAATTCATGAAAATTATATAAATATGTTAAATTAATATTCCGAGAGATATTAATAAAAACATGAATTCATCATGGGTAATGACATTAACAGACAATATTACAAACAGAAAGCGTGATGCGAGATATTTGTTTCAGAGATATTTGCTCCCTTTCACAAATAAAAGGGAGCGGCTGTTTACTTCTTCAATCCCGCAAACGCGGCTCGGATCTCGTCTTCCGGCAGATTAATGCCGATAAATACCAGCGTACTGTGCGGTTGCTCATCGCCCCACGGGCGATCCCAGTCGGCGCTGTACAGACGCTGAACGCCCTGGAACAGCAGGCGGTTCGGCTCGCCGTCAATCCACAGCATGCCTTTGTAGCGCAGCAGCTTCTCGGCGGATTCCAGCAGCAGATTTTCCATTACCCGCGACACGTCACTGATGTTTACCGGGTAATCCAGCTCGACGACGATCGAGGAGATATCATTTTGCTTATCGGCGATAAAGTGGAAGCGTGGTTTGGCGCTGACCACGTTCTCCTCGAGCATGAAACCGTTGGTATCGAACAGCAGGGAGAGGTCGATATCACCATGCGTGACGGTATACACCGGGGCGCGGGCGTTGATGCGCGCCAGGCGCTCACGCAGTTTCTCGCTTTCACCCGCCACGTCGGTTTTGGTCAGCAGGATGCGGTCAGCGTAGCCCACCTGCGACTGGGCGATGGTGAACTGGTTCATCTGCTCGTCGGCATGTACTGCGTCAACCAGCGCAATCACACCGTCCAACAGGTAGCGTTCGCAAATCACTTCATGGGAGAAAAAGGTCTGGATAATCGGGCCTGGGTCGGCCATGCCGGTGCACTCGATCACCAAACGGTCGAAATGGATGGCGCCTTTGTCGAGGTTGTCGAGCAGATCTAACAGTGCGTCTTCCAGCTCACTGGAGCGGGTACAGCAAATGCAGCCGTTGGTCAGGGTTTTGATCTGCGTGGCGCGGTCGCCAATCAGCTGATCGTCCACCGAGACTTCGCCGAATTCGTTTTCGATAACGGCAATCTTATAGCCGTGCTGCTCGTTGAGAATATGGCGCAGCAGGGTGGTTTTACCCGCGCCAAGAAAACCGGTGAGTAGGGTAACTGCAATCGGGGTCATTCATTTCTCCTTCTAACAGCAACTGCTTCCGCCGCTACCGTAGCGGGCTTCCTGGCGCTCGCGGAAGAATTCTTCGTAGGTCATGTACGGCTTATCGGGATGGTTGGTCTTCATGTGCTCGACGTAGTTGTCGTAGTCCGGAATGCCAATCAGCATCTTTGCCGCCTGACCGAGGTATTTTTTTGCCTGACCTAAAGTACCAAACATAAACAATCCTGATAAGCGAAAAGCCCCGCTGAAGCGGGGCTGAATACGGTTAGTGATGTGAAGAGGTCTTCACGCCGCCTTCCGGCACCGGTACATACGGCGTCTCTTTATCAGAGCGACCGTTGATGGCGCGGGCTTTCTGCCAGGTACGGAACCCGTAGAAAATGATGCTGTACACCACCACCAGGAACAGAATACTCAGACCTGCGTTGGTGTAGTTGTTGACGACGATGTGGTTCATGTTGGCAATCTGCTGAGCGGTCAGTTCGCCGCCGTTAGCAATCTTCTCTTTGTACTGATTCGCCATGAAGAAGAAGCCTTCCATCTGCGGGTTGGTGCTGAACAGTTTCAGACCCAGCGCCCAGGTGGTGCAGATAAGCAGCCATACAGCCGGAACAACGGTAACCCAGATGTATTTGGTACGCTGCATTTTAACCAGTACCACGGTGCCCAGAACCAGTGCCACGGCAGCCAGCATCTGGTTAGAGATACCGAACAGCGGCCACAGGCTCTTAACGCCGCCCAGCGGGTCAACAACACCTTGATACAGCAGGTAACCCCACAGGCCTACGCAGCCCGCAGTACCGATGATGCCCGCAACCAGAGAGTCGGTTTTTTTCAGGAACGGAACGAAGTTCCCCAGTAAATCCTGCAGCATAAAGCGGCCAGAACGGGTACCGGCATCCAGTGCGGTCAGGATGAACAGTGCTTCAAACAGAATACCGAAGTGGTACCAGAAGCCCATATCAGCCATCGGCAGCACTTTGTGGAACACGTGAGCGATACCAACGGCCAGCGTCGGCGCGCCACCTGCGCGGTTCAGAACGGACGGTTCACCGATGTCTTTCGCGGTCTGCAGGATCTGCTCAGGCGAAATGACGAAGCCCCAGGAGCTGACGGTCGCCGCCGCATGTGCGGTTACGTCTTTCAACTGCGCCATAATCAGCGGGGCGTTCTCGCCGCTCATTTCATGCAGGTTCGGCATGGTGATGCCAAGGCCCGCAGGCGGGGTGTTCATTGCGAAGTACAGACCCGGTTCGATGATAGATGCAGCAACCAGCGCCATAATCGCCACGAAGGATTCCATCAGCATGGCGCCGTAACCGATAAAGCGCGCGTCGGTTTCACAGGCCAGCAGCTTCGGTGTGGTACCAGAAGCGATCAGCGCGTGGAAGCCAGATACCGCACCACACGCGATGGTGATGAACAGGAACGGGAACAGAGCGCCTTTCCACAGCGGACCAGTACCATCAACGTACTGAGTCATCGCCGGCATTTTCAGTTCCGGGTTGAGGATAACAATCCCCACCGCCAGACCGACGATAACGCCGATTTTCAGGAAGGTAGCCAGATAGTCGCGCGGCGCGAGGATCAGCCATACCGGCAGCAGCGCAGAGATAAACGCGTAGCCGATCAGGGTAAAGGTAATGGTGGTGTCTTTAAAGGTCAGCGCCGGGCCCCAGTACGGGTCGTGAGCAATCACGCCGCCGAAGTAGATAGACGCAACCAGCAGCACAATACCAATCACTGACACTTCGCCCACACGACCCGGTCGCAGGAATCGCATGTAGATCCCCATGAATAGCGCGATAGGTACGGTTGAGCAGACGGTGAACACACCCCACGGGCTTTCAGCCAGCGCTTTCACCACGATCAGCGCCAGTACCGCAAGGATGATGATCATGATTAAGAAGCAGCCGAACAGCGCAATGGTTCCCGGGATCGGGCCCATCTCTTCTTTGATCATCTCACCCAGAGATGCGCCGTTACGGCGTGAAGAGATAAACAGCACCATGAAGTCCTGCACCGCACCGGCCAGCACGACACCCGCCAGTAGCCACAGCGTACCGGGCAGATAGCCCATCTGCGCGGCCAGTACCGGCCCAACCAGCGGACCCGCACCTGCGATAGCGGCAAAGTGGTGGCCAAACAAGACGTTACGGTTGGTTGGAACGTAGTTCAGACCGTCATTGTTGATGACCGCCGGCGTGGCACGCGTCGGGTCAAGTTTCATCACCTTTTGGGCGATGTACAGACTGTAGTAACGATAGGCCACCAGATAAACAGAAACTGAGGCGACCACGATCCACAGGGCACTGATGTGCTCACCCCGACGTAATGCCACTACCGAGAGGCAGAATGCACCGATGATTCCGAGAATCACCCAGGGTATGTGCTTGAATATCTTTTTCGTATCCATAGTAAAACCTGGTATCTAATTAATAATTGGCCGAAGCCGCGTGGGTTTGATCTTGTGTTTGAGGAGGTAAATTGACTGCTATGTTGGGGGGATCTTGCCAGAGAAATACGCGCGTAAAGTAAGGTAAATAAGTGAGCGGTTGTATGTCAGCTTAAGCGGTCCCAAGTGTCAGTGAGCGGTAAGCAATGGGGACTAACGGGTATATTTATGTGATTGAGATCACTAATAAACCCGCTTAGCGCTTTGGCAGACGGCGTGGATCGACGAATCGTCGATGCTGAGATCGATTCAACTAGCACAAATTTCATAAAGTTTTCCCTTTCCAGGCCGAAAATTCTGACATCTGTCTAGCGGAAAGAGAAAACATGTTAAAACGAATGAAGATTGTTACCAGCTTACTGCTGGTATTGGCGCTATTTGGCCTTTTACAGCTCGCCTCCGGCGGCTTGTTTTTTAACTCACTTAAGAATGACAAAGAGAACTTTACCGTTCTGCAAACCATTCGCCAGCAACAGTCTGCGCTGAACGCCACCTGGGTTGAGCTGCTGCAAACGCGTAATACCCTGAACCGGGCGGGTATTCGCTACATGATGGATCAGAGCAATATCGGCAGCGGTGCGACCGTTGCTGAGCTGATGCAGGTAGCCAGCACGGCGCTGAAACTGACGGAAAAAAACTGGGCGATTTACGAGTCGCTCCCGCGCGATCCGCGTCAAAGTGAAGCCGCGTTCCAGGAGATCAACCGCACCTATGACATCTATCACGGCGCGCTGGCGGAGCTGATCCAGTTACTGGGTGACGGGAAGATCAATGCGTTCTTTGATCAACCCACGCAGAGCTATCAGGATGGTTTTGAGAAGACATACATCAACTACATGCAGCAGAACGATCACCTGTATGACATTGCGGTAGCAGATAACAACAGCTCTTACAGCCAGGCGATGTGGGTACTGGTCTGCGTGCTGATTACCGTACTGGCGGCAATTATTGCGGTCTGGTTCGGCATTAAACTGACTCTTATCTCCCCAATGAACCGTCTGATCGACAGCATTCGTCATATCGCCAGCGGCGACCTGGTGAAGCGTATTGAGGTGGAAGGTTCCAACGAGATTGGCCAACTGGCGGAAAGCCTGCGTCATATGCAGGGTGAGCTGATGAACACCGTGGGTGATGTGCGTAACGGTGCCAACGCGATTTACAGCGGGGCCAGCGAGATTGCGATGGGCAACAACGATCTCTCCTCGCGTACCGAGCAGCAGGCTGCATCTCTGGAAGAAACCGCAGCCAGCATGGAACAGCTGACGGCGACCGTGAAGCAGAACGCCGAAAACGCGCGTCAGGCTAGCCATCTGGCCCTGAGCGCTTCTGAAACCGCGCAGAAAGGCGGCAAAGTGGTGGATAACGTGGTGCAAACCATGCGCGACATCGCTTCCAGTTCGCAGAAAATCGCCGACATTATCAGCGTCATCGACGGCATTGCCTTCCAGACCAATATTCTGGCGCTCAACGCCGCGGTAGAAGCCGCGCGCGCGGGCGAGCAGGGCCGTGGTTTTGCTGTGGTTGCGGGTGAAGTTCGTAACCTGGCCCAGCGTAGTGCGCAGGCCGCGCGCGAGATCAAGAGCCTGATTGAAGACTCGGTCAGCCGTGTGGATGTGGGTTCAACGCTGGTAGAAAGCGCTGGTGAAACCATGGATGAGATCGTCAATGCGGTAACCCGCGTGACCGATATCATGGGTGAAATTGCCTCTGCTTCTGATGAACAGAGCCGCGGTATCGACCAGGTCGGTCTGGCCGTTGCTGAGATGGATCGTGTGACGCAGCAGAACGCCTCGCTGGTGGAAGAATCCGCCGCCGCCGCTGCGGCGCTGGAAGAGCAGGCCAGCCGTCTGACCCAGGCCGTTGCCGTATTCCGTATTCAGCATGACCAACAGCGCGTGCGTGACGTTGCTGCCGCTAAACCGGTTTCAACGGTCCAGCCGCGAAAAGCTGCGGTAACGGATGCCGGGGATAACTGGGAAACGTTCTAAGTTGGTAATGCCCGATAAGGCGTAGCCGCCCGCGGGCAATTAACGCAGCATCAGGCGCATGGCGCAGCGTAGTTCGTACGTCTGCCCGTGCGCCGCTTCGTCTTCTCTTTTCTGGCGCAGCAGTGCAGGAAGCGTCTCGTCAGCCAGCATTTCAAACCCCAATCGTGAGTACAATGGCGCATTCCACGGCACATCGCGAAAGGTGGTCAGCGTGAGCGATGTATAACCTTTCTCGCGCGCCTGTTCGGCAACATAGCCAATCAATCTGCGACCAATACCTTTTCCCTGCCACTCCAGATGCAATGAAAGTTCAGCAATAAACAGCGATGACCCCAGCGTTTCGGCAACTAAAAAACCGACCGGATGCTCATCGACCTGCGCCAGCCAGCTCATGCCAGCGGCGACAAATGCCCGATGCTGGTCAGCCGATATAATCTGGTCGTCAGCAATCCACGCCAGTTCGGGGATGAATAAAAAACGTTGTCCCGCAGATCGTTCGATGGCGGGAAGAGCGGCAGTTTCTGCCAGAGTGGTGGAGCGTAAGGTGATGTTCATTTGTCGAGCATAACATGCCCGATAAGCGCGGTGTTATCGGGCATCATGAGGATTAATCTTTACGCGGATCGCTGATGGGTTGGCGCACCAGGAAGATGTAGGCGAGGGCTCCCACCATGGTGACGCAGCCACAGATGATCAGCGCCAGACGGAAAGAGTTGGTGGTATCAACAATAAATCCGGTGACGATTGGTGCAAACGACGCGCAGATAAAGCTGGCAAAGTTCTGGATACTGCCCACGGAGGCGGTCATGCGTGAGGCGACGGCTACGTGGATCAGGCCCCAGCACGAGGTGCCGGCGAAGTGGATACAGAACAGCGCCATACCGATCAGTAAGACGGCGGCCATCGACGTTGTGGCCTGCGGCACGATGAAAGTGAAGGCCGCAGAACAGAACATCCCGGCGATAATACAAATCTTACGGCTCTTAATCGGTGCCATACCGCCTTTCACCAGCCAGTCGGTGACAAAACCGTTAATTAACATGCCGGCTGCGCCAAACAGGAATGGGATCGCCGCCATTAATCCGGTGCTTTTTAAATCCAGGTTGTAGGAGGTTTGCAGGTAGCCTGGCAGCCACGCCAGATATAACCACGCGGTGTAGTTGATGCCGCTAAAGCCCAGCATCATGCCCCACATAGTGCGGTTGCGGAACAGGCTGCGCCATTCGGCAAAGCTCAGCGGATCGCGGCGGGCATTGACGCTACCGGCGTTCAGATACGCTTGTTCAGTAGCGCTCAGCGCAATCTGCTCGCGGTTGCGATACAACATGTACCAGCCGATGGCGAGGAAAATACCCAGCACGCCGATGGTAATAAACATCCAACGCCAGCCCATCACCAGCATCATGGCAGCCAGAATCGGCGGGCTAATGGCAACACCGATGGTGGAAGCGGCGTTGAATAACCCCATTGGGCGACCGCGCTCTTTGATGTTAAACCAGTCGTTGATGACCTTTACGCCGCACGGGTTCATGGGCGCTTCGCCGATCCCCATCCCGATACGCACGAGAACAAACTGAGTGAAGCTGTGAACCATGCCAGACATCGCCTGAAACAGCGACCAGAAGAACATCCCCAGCCCCAGCATAATGCGCGGACCTTTGCGATCCAGCAGCGGGCCGCAGGGCAGCTGTGCAATACCGTAAGCGAGAGAAAACACTGACAGCAGTACGCCGATTTGCGTGGCGCTCAGCCCCAGTTCTTCACGAATCGTTAAGTTGGCGACCGACAGTGAACTGCGGTCGAGATAATTAATCACCGCAGCAAAAAATAATAAAATCATTGCTGTGGTCTGAATACGTTTTATTCGGCTACTGCGTTGCACCATGCCCTCAGGCGGAACGTTAATATCCGCAGATGACGACGTGCCAAACGAAGAACTCGGGTCGAGGGTAATATTATTTTTTTCCACGCCGGACTCCTGAACCTCAATAATTTATTTTCACACAGCCGGGCTGTGCAGTATTGAAAAATACCAGTGATGAATCAATTTGCTCATCACCGCTCACAAAAGTTTTTAATGCAGTCGACTTAGCGTGAGCATAGGCAAGCGGTATTTTTCCGGCGTTTTTATTTTTATAAAATCGTGCTCCCGGTAATGGTTTGCTGTTTTTTATCGGTACTTAATGAGCGGCGCTATGGCTTTGGTTGATGGAGCGAATCATCGATTGTTTGGCTGAATTCAAATGGTTACAGAGCGCCAGGGTGGCATCCAGGTCGCTGCGGCAAATCAGTGCGCTGAGGATGGTCATATGCTCATCAATGGCAATGATATTGCGCTGCTTGAGGTCGCTTTCATCCCACTGATAATGAAAGTGGAAAATCACGGAGATAATTTCAAGTGATTGATTAAAAAATATATTATCTGCTGCGGAGAGCAATAAAGCATGAAACTCACGGTCTAACTGCGAGAACATACGAAAGCTGCTGCCGATGCTGTCGCGCAGGACCCGGTGACGCTCCAGCAGTGTTTTAGCCTGCAGCCAGCGCGGGTCATCGTCGGGCAGATTGAGAAAATGCTGCAGGGAATGGGTTTCCAGCATCTCTCTGAGTTCAAACAGCTGTTCCGCATAGGCCTGATCGAACTGCTTCATGCTCCAATGGCCGCGTTTTTCGTTTTTGATCAGATTGTAACGTTCGAATTTTAAAAGATATTCTCTCACCACCACCGGGCTGACCCCTGCAGCTCTGGCAAGCTGTAGTTCGGAGAAACTCTCCCCTGCGCGTAGCTGACGCTGGTTGATCATGGTGAAAAAAGCCTGCTCAAAAATCCGGTTTTGCTCAGTCATGGAGGCGGTGGTACAGGCAAAACCGTCGTCATGGTCGGGTTTACGTACGATGACATAGTGGCTGCCGACCTGGGTCAGCACGCCGCACTCGCCTAAGTGGCTCAGCATATGGCGCACGGTGGTGCGGCTGATGTTGTACATCTCCGCCAGCGCGCTTTGCGACGGGAGGGGGGAAGGGATATGACCACGCGCCATATCATCGATTATCTGGTTAATCACATTGTGGCGTAAGTTCTGTGAACGGCTCATGGCTTCTCCTTTTTGCGTATTAAAACCCGATTTAAAACATTTTTATGCGCTGGGATTCACAGATTGTGTTTCTGCTTTCTCCGGCTTTTTTATTTTCGTTGATATCTGAGGCAACAAAAAAACAGGAGAGCAGAATCATGTCTACGATGAATACGTTGATTTGCCAGGAACCTAAAAAATTAGTCTGGAAAGAGCGTGAAATACCTATTCCGGGTGAGGGTGAAGCATTAATAAAAATTAAATCAGTCGGGATTTGCGGTACCGATATTCATGCCTGGGGTGGCAATCAGCCATTTTTCAGCTATCCACGTGTACTGGGTCATGAAATATGTGGGGAAATTGTCGGGCTGGGCAAAAATATACAGAATCTGAAAAATGGTCAGCAGGTGGCGGTTATTCCTTACGTGGCCTGCCAGCAGTGTCCGGCCTGTCTGAGCGGGCGCACTAACTGCTGCGAGAAGATTTCGGTGATTGGCGTGCATCAGGATGGAGGCTTCAGCGAATACCTGTCCGTACCGGTCACCAACCTGTTGGATGCGCAGGGAATTGATCCGCAGGCGGCGGCGCTGATTGAGCCTTATGCCATTAGCGCGCATGCGGTACGCCGGGCGGCAGTGGCTCCGGGTGAGCAGGTGCTGGTGGTCGGTGCCGGTCCGATTGGTCTGGGCGCGGCGGCGATTGCCAAAGCCGATGGCGCACAGGTGGTGGTCGCCGATACCAGTCCGGCTCGCCGGGAGCATGTGGTTTCCCGGTTGGGGCTCCCGGTTATCGATCCGTCTGCTGAAGATTTTGATGCGCAACTGCGTGACCAGTTTGGCGGTTCGCTGGCGCAAAAGGTCATTGATGCCACGGGCAATCAGCATGCGATGAACAACACGGTGAATTTGATTCGCCATGGCGGCAGCATTGTTTTCGTTGGGCTATTCAAAGGCGATTTGCAGTTCTCCGATCCGGAGTTCCACAAAAAAGAGACCACCATGATGGGCAGTCGCAACGCCACACCGGAAGATTTCGCCAAGGTGGGCCGCCTGATGTCGGAAGGCAAACTGACCGCCGACATGATGCTCACGCACCGTTACGCGTTTGCCACACTGGCAGAAATCTACGAACGGGATGTGATTAACAACCGTGAGCTGATTAAAGGCGTGATCACGTTCTGAGAGGGGAAATGCGATGAAGACATTGAATCGACGTGATTTTCCGGGAGCCAGTTACCCAACGCGCGTGATCCAGTTTGGTGAAGGGAATTTCCTGCGGGCGTTTGTCGACTGGCAACTGGATATCCTCAACGAGCAAACCTTTTTGAACGCTGGCGTGACCATCGTTCGCCCGATCAATAGCGATTTTCCACCGTCGCTGAATACCCAGGACGGGCTGTATACCACGCTTATTCGCGGGCTAAACGCGCAGGGCGAAGCGGTGAGCGAGGCGCGGCTGATCCGTTCGGTGAATAACGAAATCAATCCGTATCAGGACTTCGCGGCGTATCTGGCGCTGGCCCACAATGCGGATATTCGCTTTGTGTTTTCAAATACCACCGAAGCCGGAATTAGCTATCACGCGGCAGACCGGGTCGATGATGCGCCGCCGGTAAGCTTTCCGGCTAAACTGACGCGTCTGCTGCTGGAACGTTTTAATCATTTTGAGGGCGCAGTGGATAAGGGCTGGGTCATTATCCCGTGCGAGCTTATCGACTATAACGGTGAGGCGCTCAAAACGCTGGTACTGCAGTATGCGCAGGACTGGCAGCTTCCCCCGGCGTTTGCCGACTGGGTGACGACGGCAAACACCTTCTGTTCCACGCTGGTCGACCGCATTGTCACCGGCTACCCGCGAGAAGAAGCCGCCGCGCTGGAAGCTACGCTTGGCTATCACGATGCGTTTCTCGATACCGCGGAGCATTTTTACCTGTTTGTGATTCAGGGGCCGCAGTGGCTGGCCGAGGAGCTGAAGCTGGCGCAGTGCCCGCTGAACATTCGGGTAGTGAGCGATATCAAACCGTACAAAGAGCGTAAGGTCGCCATTCTCAATGGCGCGCATACGGCGTTGGTGCCGGTGGCCTGGTTGTGTGGTCTGGAGACCGTCGGCGAAGCGATGCAGGATGCCGATGTCTGTCACTTTGTCGAGCGGGCGATTAGCGAGGAAATTATACCGGTATTGGATCTCCCGGCGGATGAACTGCGTGAATTTGCCGACGCGGTGAGCGGGCGTTTTCAAAATCCCTACATTCGTCACCAGTTGCTTTCCATTGCGCTTAACGGGATGACCAAATTCCGTACCCGAATTTTGCCGCAACTGCTGGCGGGCCAGCAAAATGGGCGCTGGCCCGTGCGGTTAACGTTCGCCCTCGCGGCGCTGCTGGCGTTTTATCGCGCAGAGCGGGAGGGAGAACGCTATCCGATACAGGATGATGAGCAGTGGGTTAGCCTGTATGCCAGTCAGTGGCCGCGAGTTGGCAAAGATTTAACGCTGCGTGAACTGGTGGATACTGTGCTCGGCGATGCGGCGCACTGGGGTGAAGATTTGACGTTGCTGCCCGGGCTTGCCGGGCAGGTGACGGCAAACCTGGAAATGATTCTGGTGCAGGGTATGCGCCAGGCAGTGAAAAGTCTGGAATAAGGTTGCCATGCAGCGCCCGGTGTGGTGTTGGGCGCTGTTTTTTTTCAGACAATAAATGCGGCTGGCTGTAAGGCTGATAAGCGAAGCGCCATCAGCCATTTCATGTTACGAGCCCTGAGCGACAACTTTGATTTCAACCATCCCGATCCCCAGTTTACGCGGCGAGTGGCCGAGAATATTGCCCTCGTTGGTGGCGACCGGATCGGGCGGGACAATCACCAGCGTATCGGCATCTGCCGGGTTATCAAAATGCAAGGTAGTGGTAGTGACATCATGGCCTAACACCAGCGTCTGTTCCTCGTGGCCAACGCGCACGGGAATAGGACGATTGGCATTGTCGCCGAAGGCTTTCGCGGTGATGACCAGATCGAATTTCTTCGGCAGCGGGGCCTTGTACTCGATGGTCACCTCTTTGCTGAGCTGCGCATTGGACCAGCGCCCCCAGGATTCGGGGCGTGATATGCCGCTAAACTGTTTAACCTCTTCCGGCGCGCCCGCCACGTTGAAGACGAAGCTGTCGGCTTTGTAGCGAATGTCGTTATCGACAATTTTCAGCGTATCGACGTTACCTTTGTAGCGCTCCATGTCGATCACCGTGTCTTTAAACACGGTTTTGCTTTTCCATTTGGCTTTGTCGACGTGCTGCACGATTTGCTGTCCGCCTAACTGGCCTTGCGATACGCACCAGTCGGTGGAGAGCGCCAACTCCGGGGCCCATAGCTGAGCCATTTTGTAGCAGCGATCAACCCAGACAAAGTTATCTCGCGGCGCGAAATCTGCCAGTTGGAAGCGCAGCGGGGCTGAGTATTCGCTTTCCGGCAGCGGCTCGACGCGTTTGTCCGATACGCGCAGCAACAACGGCAGGCGGAAATGGCTGCCGGAGAAAGAGATCATGTTTTTGTCCTGGTCGACGGTGAACTCTTTCATCTCTTTCGGGAAATTCCACAGGCGGATGATATCGGGCTTCCACGCCAGCATTTTTTCTTTGATGTTCAGGAACACTTCAGACACGGATTCGCTCGACAAGCTGCTGCGGCCAAGACCGATAAAGTTATCGCCACCGAGAATATCCAGTACCGTTGCCCCGTTATCCATCGTGTTACGCTTCACCGCCAGCGTGTCCTGCTGTGGCTGGTCGCCGCGCAGCACGAAGAACAGGTTGTTGCGATCCTGCTTGTTCAGATACTTCCATGCGGTGTTGTTCATCGCCAGATGATCGGAAGAAACCACGATAACGGTATCTTTGAACCACGGTGAGGCTTTGATCTTATTGATAAATTCGGCAATGTTTTCCTGGCTGCAGCTGACCGCGCTGAAGGATTGGTTGGCCTTCCCGTCGATGTCATAACGTTTACGGTTGCAGTTACGTGAGATAAATCCATCTGGATGATGGGTATCCACAGTCAGCGTAAATAGTGAAAAGCGCTGGCCCGAACGTGAAAGCTCTTCGAATTTTTTCCATGCTTCATCCAGCACGGTATCGTCGTAGAAGCCCCAGTCGTTGCGATAGGCTGGGTCCGCAACCACGCTTTTTAACTCTTCCGCACCGTAGAGATGATCAAAACCGTGAGATTTCAGGAACACGTCTTTGCCGGCAAAGCGCAGGTTGGCTCCCTGCACAAAGTAGTTTTGATAGCCGGAGTTTTTCAGGATATCGCCCAGACAATATTGTTGGGGAAGAAGCTGGAGACCGATGCCGAGGCGTTACCTTCAAACGGCGCAAACAGCGGAATACCGCACTGGGAGGCGACCATGCCAGCGATGGTGTAATCGGTACCCGGCAGTTGCATGGTATTGCTGAAATCCAGCCCTTCGTTTTTCAACGCACCGAGTTCCGGGGTCAGATCCGGGAACGCGTCGTTGTTAAAATAGGTGCGCTCGAGGCTTTCGCCATAGATATAAACCAGATTCAGCTTCGGGTTGGGAATCGTTTTTGACGGCTCTTTATAATAGGTTGGGAAATCCGGATCGCCATCGCGCGACTGCGACTTTACCAGTTCGGTTATCTGGTGAAACGCCGGGCTGGCATCTACGGAGGCCAGCGCCAGCAGCAGGGCCAGCAGACTGTAACCCACATGATGCGGATGATGGCGACGGCGGCGCAGAATCCAGCCGAGAGCGACAAAAACGATCGTCAGCGCCAGCGCAATCCCGACGCCAGGTAAGATATATTTTCCAATTCCCGCGCCGGTCAGGCTGTTGGTCAGCGTGTACAGAACCGCGTCATTGATACCGTCGCCGGTGAAATAGTCACTGGCATACAGCGTGATATTCAAGACAATAAAAATCCCCAGCACCGTTAACGTGGCAGCAAACCACCAGGTGTTGCGACCCGCTTTCCAGGCGTAAATCAGCACTGAAGCGAGAAACAGAGTAATGGAGATGAGTTCTGACAACGATCGATCCTCAGTAAACCGGGCAAACGCCAGGCAGGCTAATGATTTTGGGAAAGCACAATGTAATAGCGATGTTGCATTGCTGCAATTGTAGTGACATTAAATTACGTTGTTATTCAGAATTGGTTTAGATATGCGTGTTTTTTGCGGGGGATTTACTGATTATTTGACGTGTGAATTTTATGGGGAGCAGGTTGATGCCGCGCAGGGTATACGCGGCATGTCGTGCGTCAGGAAATGAAGTTCATACCCTGTTTTAACACCAGATCGCAGGCCTTGGTTTTTACCTGCTTCGCCAGCGAGCTGTTGCCAATTGTGTTCAGGTCCAGTTGTTGACCATCTTTGGCGTTGAGCAGCCCCTGAATGCCGTCCATATAGTTGGTGTCTTGTTTCTGCTCCGGAGCACTGAGGCCTAGTTTATCCAGCACCTGGTTTTTGACGTTCTGCGTGTCGGTGACCGAGGCCAGTTTCTGTTTCGCGCAATATTCCAGGATCCCGGCGGCGTTATTCATGCTGCTGGAGGTCAGCGACTGATTGCTGCCATTCAGTAGACTGGTCAGGGAAGAGAGCGACGAGCCGCCCTGCGAGCCGGAGCTTTGTTTGCTCAGTTCGCTGGCCGCGCTGGAGAGCGAATCCTGCCAGGAGGCGGCGAAAACGCTGGTCGAGATGAGCGTGCTGGCGGCAAGCGCACAGCACAGCAGACGTTTGGTTGTTTTCATCATTATATGCAACTCGTGTTATGCCTTTTCAGCGCAGTATAGCGCCGGCAGTCTTAGGAGTGGTCCTAATACGTTAATACTCTTTACCGGTTACCCGACTACGGTAGCTTTCCCAGTTGAAGTTTACCCATAAGCTATTGCCTAAGCGCATACGATCCATGACCCGTTCGCCGAGAAGTTTATTCATTTCATCCATGGTCAGGTTGGTCAGCATACCGGTTGGCCGTTTAGAGGACGAGCGACGATCGACGATCTGGTTGATGATCACCTTTTCATAGCGGGATTCGGTCTGCACCCCGATTTCGTCGATCACCAGCAAATCGACATTGCTGAGATCGTTGAGTAGCTGTTCTTCGCTGGTTTCACGGTTGCTGAAGGTATCTTTCATGGCTGACATAATGTCCGCAACGGTGATAATCAGCACCGACTTGCCGCGCAGCAGCAGTTCGTTGCAGATAGCGGCGGCCAGATGGTTTTTGCCGGTGCCGGGCTTGCCAGAGAAAATAAAACTGGCGATGTTGCCGTCAAACTCTTCAACGTACTGGCGAGCTTTGCTCAGGGCGTTCATCTGACCTTCGCATTCCACCCGATAGTTATCGAACGAACAGTTCTGATGCAGTGGACGAATACCGGAACGGTTGAATGTGCGCTGCATTTTCATGGCTCGGTTTTCACGGGCCAGCGCTGCGGCGCGAATTTCACCTTGCTCTTTTTGCCATGCCAGCAGCTCCTCGCCCGTTTTAAAGGCTGGCTCGACATTAGCCGGCATCATTTTTTGCAGACGTTTCATCAGGTCGCCAACGTTTTTCATCGTTATCCTCTAAAACCCGGTGGAATATGGTTGTCAGGCTCGCTGACACTGTTCACATCGCGCTTCGGCATTCCGCCATTGCTGGCCCGGCCAATCTGGATGCTGCGTGCCAGTTTTTGCTGCCACTGAATATGGTGAAAGACTTTGCCTTCGGCCTGCCAGTAGGCGACAAATGAGGCCAGTTCCTCGGCGGTGACCGGTTCTCTTAACGCCACGCCCCACAGGGCGGCCTGGCGCTGAAAGTCGGCATCGGGCTGCCAGTCAGCGTACATCGCAAATTTCCCCATTGGCACGACAACAGGAGCGGTTTGCGGCTCTTCATAAAATTGTGCATCCAGCGTCACATCGCTTCCCGGGCGTGACAGCTTCTCTTCAAGCGCTAACAACTCGGCCAGTCGTGCAGGCGTCACCGCGTAAAATGCTGGCGCGTTATTGGCGAATACGGCTACGGCGCCGCCCGCAGACCTGGCCAGCACCGTATGGTGATCGTGTAGTAAGGCGTCAATGCTAGTGACGTCCGGCGTCAAAATTTTGCTGGGCATAATGTTTCTCAATACTGAACAACAACCGAGAAGGGGACTGCTTTTATAGTAACACAGAGAAGAAGGAGAGCAGCAGATGAGGGGACGATTCCCCTCTCTGCGAGGGCTAACAAAGCGTGCCGCTAAACGCGCGGGCGTTTGCGATACAGCCATAATCCCGGTACGGATAGCCCGATGGAGAGCGCTCCGACAATCGATGAGGCTTTCAGGAAATTGGTCAACAGCGTGATCATCAGCGCTTCGCTGTAACCAAAATGGCCGATTTTTACCGCCGAGATCATGGCGGTATAGGCCGAGATCCCAGGGAACATGGGGATTACTGCCGCAACGGTGAAGACTTTCGGATGCGCCAGATACCAGCGTGACCACTGGATCCCAATGCAGCCCACCAGTAGCGACGCCATAAAGGTTGACCATTCGATATTAAATCCTGCGCTCATCATCACCATTCGTGAACCGTGGCCGAGTGCGCCGAGTAACGCGCACCAGGGGAGCGCCCGATGTGGTACGTTAAATACCATGGCAAAACCAAGCGCAGGTATTGCCGACAGGATCATGTCCTGCATTAGCGCCAAAATGAAATCGATCACGCCCATCCGCGCAGCCCCCATAAGGTCATCGACATGACTACGCCAATGCAGGTCGCCAGCGTCAGCAGACTGGCAATAGCCCAGCGAGCGAGCCCAGTATTAATGTGTCCCTTAAACATATCCGCGACGGAGTTGATCAACGGAAAACCCGGAACCAACAGCAGCACGCTGGCGGCCATGGCGATGGTTGGAGTGTGGTTAAACGTCGGCAACGTCAGCAGCAGACCAGAAATCGAGGTTGCCACAAACGCAGTAATGCAGAAGTTGATTTGCGGGTGCAAATGCCGGGACGCCAGAATCTGGCGAATATACATCGCCACCATACTGGCGAAAAAGGTGATCACCGCGCCATCCCATCCGCCATTATTGAGTTTACAAAAGCAGGCGCAGGACAAGCCGACCATAAAGGCGACCAACCATCTTGGATAGCGCAGCGGCTTAATCTGGCTAAAGCGTTTCTCAACGCCTTTAACATCCAGCAGTTTGTGTTCCGCCAGAATAACGATGTGCTGCACCTCCGTCACGACGTGCATGTTAATTCCGCGATCCTGATTTTTTCGCGTTGAAGTCAGGCACTGCCCGTCTTTAATGGTGGTCAGGACGATGGCGTTAGAGGAGATAGCGCTTTCTACGCTATCCATGCCAAGCGCCAGCCCGAGGCGGGTGGATAGCTCGTCAACCAGCGCACTTTCTGCCCCATGCTGAAGTAAAAAAAGACCGCATTGAATACATAACCGTGTAACCGTTCGCTGTGACGACTGCTCTGTTTGCATGACTCGCTCTGACTGAAAAGGATCTCTTTGCGTGGCGGATGTCTTCTTTTTATCATGAAGCATGATCCTGTTGGCTCTGGCTAAGATCAATCTTTGCGTCGAAAAAAGATGCAGATCGTACGTCTGATGCGTTTGCACACCTCACTTGCTTATCAATAAAGACAGCGCTTATGAAAATGTAATGTTATTTATCAGGATGGAAAATACGTAAGCAACGCTAACGATCTATTGTAGTTCTTTTAATTGTACAAAGAGTGTATTCATGAGTAATTATTGGCATGATGGTTCAATAGTTTGATGCTACTGGGATTGTAGCGGTATAACTTTGTTTATAAATAAAAGCCAAGGATAAACAATTCACCTCGTCTATTTTTTAGGGTTTCCTGTTAATTAATACTTTTAATTTATCAGGGGATTTTTAATAAGTGCGAATACGGACTGGTGAGTGTGGAGGAGATATGTTGCCAGGACGCTGCAAAAACGCAATTATTATTAGTAAATTACCGATCGTACAAACCGGACTTAAAGGTGTAATGCAGGGGCAGTTCGCTGATTATGAACTTACCTACTGCCGCTCCGTCGAAGAATTGACGTTGCTGCAGCTGCGTTGTGCCGATTTGGTTATTGCTGATTTATCCGGAGACTGTAATCATCCACGTTCAGTCTGCGAACAGTATTATTCTTTATTATCTCAATACCGCGATATTCACTGGGTATTTCTCGTTTCTCGTGTTTTTTATCCGCTGGCCATTGAATTGCTGATGTGTCCTGTCAGTTCGCTGTTATCTGATGCCGAGACGATTGAAAGTTTGGTGAATGTTATTCACGCAGGAAATAGCCGTGCCGAGAGAATTAGCAAGTCGCTGCTCTCTCCGCCCGTGATGCCAGAATTAGCAGACCATAGCGCCCGCTCAATTGTACTTACCCTCTCGGAGAGGAAAGTGCTGAGACTCCTGGGAAAAGGTTGGGGAATTAATCAGATTGCGACATTGCTGAAGAAAAGCAATAAAACGATTAGCGCCCAAAAGAACAGTGCTATGCGCCGCTTGTCGATACATAGCAATGCAGAAATGTACGCCTGGATAAACAGTTCTCAAGGATCGCGAGAATTGAATTTACCTTCAGTTTATGGAGAAACCACGGAATGGAAAGCCGAAGCATCAAAAGAAACGTTGCGCTGGTAGAGAAGTGCGCGATGAGTAGCATCGGTATTAAGAGCCTGTTTAATACCATGCCGGATAACCAATACGAACTTCATATCTTTTCGAGCCAGCCTGCATTTAGTCAGGTGATGTTAAAAACGTCGTTTTCGGCGGTTATTTTCTCCCTCTCTGCAATCAGAACCGATCGCAGGGCCGGGTTAGCTTATCTGACGGAACTGGCTGTAAATTTTCCGCGTATTCGCCGGGTGGTGATTGCTGATGATGACGCTGAAGCGCGATTAATCGGCTCTTTGTCACCGTTGCCGTTAGATGGCGTTGTGAGCAAATCCTCTTCATTAACGGTACTGCAGGACGCGTTATTTACGGTATTGAACGGCCCCAACCGGGGAACCGAAGGTTCTAAAAACCATTGGTATATCAATCAAAGCCGTATGCTCAGTCCAACAGAACGAGAAATACTGCGCTTTATGTCGAATGGCTATTCAATGCCGCAGATCGCTGCTCAGTTAGAGCGGAATATTAAAACCATTCGGGCACATAAATTTAATGTGATGTCCAAGCTGGGCGTGAGCTCAGATGCCGGACTGCTGGATGCTGCAGATATCCTGCTGTACCTGCGTGCAGGTGAACCTGCACCTTTTCTACAGGCGGCTTCTTAGCGGGTAATGTTAGATCGTTTCGTGCCGGGTTTCGTTATCGGCACGGAACGTGAATCATCACTGACACACATCCACCCAGGTGGCGGAAGTCAGCTCAGCCATCCTTTCTGGCGTGATACGAACGGCGCTGTGGATGGCGCCTGCGGCGGGAAGCACTTCAGCGTAATGCTTCAACGAAACATCGCAGTACACCGAAATCGGCGTTTCCAGTCCGAAAGGGCAAACGCCGCCAACGGGATGGCCCGTCGCGTTCACTACTTCATCGCTACTCAACATACGGGCTTTGGCACCGAAAGTGCTCTTTAGCTTTTTGTTATCCAGTCGGGCATCACCTTTGGCGACGACCAGAATAATGTCGTTCTTGACCTTCAGCGAAAGCGTTTTCGCGATCTGGCCAGGTTCGACGTTATGGGCTTTCGCTGCCAGATCGACGGTAGCTGTGCTCTGATCTAATTCGATAATCTCAATATCTGGTGCATATTGCGCTAAAAATTGGCGTACAGATTGCAAACTCATTCTTCTCTCCAAATCGCCTACAGGCAGCTCCATCCAGCAGAAAACCGCATGGCGTAATTTGTCATAGGGGCAAGCTCGCTGTAAATATTTTAATGTAACAACATGGCAACATTGGCAGTTTTTCGATCGTCTTCACAATCAAAGAAACCGGTTACAGTAACCGGTTGCAGAATGCTCAAATGGCGATTAATACTGAAGTTGTCACTTCCTCTGTATTACATAACAAGAGCCATCTATGAAACTGAACTCAAAATGCAGTAGCGCTGGCGTTCCTCCCGGCACGGTTGCGAAAAGTAGTAATGGGCTTTACGTGGTGGTGTTGATACCAGCACGGTTGCAGGGTTTTGCACAACGGGAGAACGGCTATGTCTACTAATCATGCTGTGTTTAATGTGATTTTCCGCTTCGTTGAAAATTACGTCAGCCCTGTTGCCGGGCGCATCTCTTCACAACGTCATGTGATGGCTATCCGTGATGGGTTTATTTCGGCGATGCCCTTTATGATCGTAGGCTCGTTTCTGCTGGTTTTCGCCTATCCGCCTTTTTCTCCGGATACCACCTGGGGGTTTGCACGTGCGTGGCTGGATATGGCGAAACAGTTTGAAGGCCAAATCCTCACACCGTTTGATATGACGATGGGGATCATGTCAGTCTACATATGTGCGGCTATCGCTTATAACCTGGGCAAGCACTATGTGAAGTCACATCAGCTAGATCCCTTCATGTGCGCGATGCTATCGATCATGGCTTTTTTGCTGATTGCTGCACCGAAAACCAAAGGCACGATGCCGGTTGATAGCCTGGGCGGTACGGGGATTTTCACTGCCATCCTGGTGGCTATTTACTGCGTTGAAATGATGCGCTTCCTGAAGGCGCACAACATCGGCATTCGTTTACCCGATCAGGTGCCGCCGATGATCAAAAACTCCTTCGATCTGCTGATCCCTGTGCTGGTGGTGGTACTGACGCTGTACCCGCTGAGTCTGGTGATTCAGTCGCAGTTTGACATGCTGATCCCGCAGGCCATCATGGCCATCTTTAAACCACTGGTGTCTGCAGCGGATTCTCTGCCAGCGATACTGCTGGCGGTGCTGATCGGCCATCTGCTGTGGTTTGCGGGTATTCATGGCGCGGCAATTGTGTCGGGAATGCTGCAAATGTTCTGGCTCACCAATCTCGGGATGAACCAGTCGGCGCTGGCGCAGGGCGCGCCTTTACCGCATATCTTTATGGAAGCGTTCTGGACGTTCTTTATTGTGGTTGGAGGTTCCGGCGCGACGATGGGGCTGGTGATTTGCTATCTGCGTAGCCGCTCGGCCCATCTGCGATCGATCGGGCGTTTGAGCGTTGTCCCGAGCATTTTTAATATTAACGAACCGGTGATTTTCGGTACGCCGATTGTCATGAACCCAGTGTTCTTTATTCCCTTCCTGCTGGCCCCTATGGTGAACGCAGTGCTGGCCTGGGCGGCGATGAAGCTGGATTTAATTGGGCGGGTGATTTCAGTGGTTCCCTGGACGGCCCCGGCACCGGTTGGCGCGGCATGGGCGTTAGGCTGGGATTATCGTGCGGCCATTCTGGTTGTCCTGCTGGCACTGGTGTCTGCCGTCATCTACTTCCCATTCTTTAAGGTTTACGAAAAGCAGCTATTAGCGCAGGAAAAAGAAGAAGCACAGCGTATAGAAGAAGAAAATCAGCAGGTTGCATAACTGACGGGCGAGGGGCTACGGCTCCTCGCTTACTTCAGCGTGCAGTCACCGCATTGCTGGACATCGGGCAGGCGGTAGCGCTGGCAGCAGGTTCTGCGCACTAACAGTCCCTCGCGCGGAACAACGGTACGCCACAGGGGGTTATCCTGACCGCAGGAGAGTTGCTTCTCAAAAAAACAGGTTTGGCGCAGTGTGGTCAGCAGTTCTTCACCTAATAACGGCTTCATTTCCGTTAAATACCAGTGAATTAAATATCCGGTGTTGCTCCAGATAAGCTTCGCATTGATCTCGCCTGTCGCTTCCAGCGCCTGCACAACCGGCGTCAGCGCTGAGAGAATCAGCGTTTCCATGCGTTGCTGAGGAGACTGGGCCGTGACCTGGTGATCCTGATGCACGTCGATCCAGAAGCAGGCAGCACGGCCTGTTTCGTGGAATTCTACGTGCATGTGTTCAGGAGAGACGTCGATGGCCTCTTTTTGCGTCAGCAGGGCCACCATGAGCGGAGGCATCATCAGGCCGATATACCACTGCGCCCAGAGAGAAATCAACGGCTTATTTTCGCGTGGCAGCGTGGGCTGATTGCGATAAATATGGTCCGAATAGACAGCCAGCAATGAACTTAGCGTCGTTGGTTGCGTCCATTCATGTAGCGTCATCGCACCTGGCACGGGCGTTTCGTCAAGACGAATGAAGTCCAGCAGGTGCTCACGGGTGTTGGCTATCGTTGCGCGTACGGCAGCAGCCAGCGAGGGTATCTTTGCAGGCAGAGGGCTACGCCAGATGACATCTTCAACGATCGGTGCGGAACGATAAGCCATGTCGATATAAGGATGTTAATCTTAATGATAATGATTGCTAATCCTATAATTGACATTGAGCGATGGCAAGATCTTTGTCGCCATCCCGGGCGCCACCGCACAGATAGCTCAGGCAGAAGGGCAGTTTACCCGCAGGTCATCGCTGACCAGCGTACTGTTGCGCCCAAGGCTCTTGGCCTCATAAAGGGCTTTATCCGCTCGGGCAACAGCGGCATCAATATCCTGCTCGACCAGAGGCGCAATACCAATACTCACGGTTACGTTGGTTGCCACGCTCTCGTTAAACATGTGAGGAATTTTAAGGTCGTACACCTTCTGGCGAATACGTTCGGCGGCAGCCTGGGCCTGCTGGGGATCGACCGCGGTCAGCAAAACCATAAACTCTTCCCCACCAAAGCGCGCCACCACGTCCCGGGAGCGCACGGAGTCACGAATCGCGGCAGAGACGCGGATCAGCGCCTGATCTCCCATCATATGACCGTAGTGATCGTTATAGGCTTTGAAGTGGTCGATATCCAGCAGCAAGACGTAGTGCTTCGCGTTGCTCAAGGCCAACAGCGTATCGAGTCGGTGTTGCAGCCCCCGACGATTGTACAAACCGGTTAGCGGGTCGAGCATGCTGAGCCCGTTCAGGGTTTCCCGTTCTTCCAGCAGTTTATACATCAGCTGCTGGGCGAAGCCATCGTAGCGCTTTTGTATCACATGCTGGATGGCGATCCCGGCCATGGGCAGCGCCATAAAATAGATAATTCGCAAACCATGCTCGCTGCCATTTAGCCATAAACAGACGGCGACGGAAGGCAATGAGTGAAGCGTAAACGCGATGATATTATTGGCAAAAGCGATAGAACCAATAAACAGCACGCTGAGAAGCGCGATTAATAGAAAATAATAATCATTATGACCCAGAGCGTTATATTTCAGGAAAATATGTAATGCCCATAGCAAACCAAAAACGATTGAAATAAAAGGAAGATTAATTCTTTTATCCACATATTTCCTATGCCATGCCAGCAACAATGTACTCATCACGAGAATCAGCAACGCCGGTACTGACAACGCTTTGACGGCAAACAGGGGAAAAAAAAGCGTAAACAGTGCGGAGACTGCGTTGAGCAGCAGAAACAATCGTAAAGAGAGTTGGTATTTTTTGGTGCGCAGAGCTCGCCAGGATTGTACTGTCATAGGTAAATATTGTTAGTTATCTGCAATGTACGAAGGTGTGTTGGTAAATAAAACAAATAACGAACGGGGTATCATTCGCAGAGGTTTTTATTGTTTTTAGTTGAAAAGCTAACCGGCGAGCAATTTATCACCTTAAATTATTCATGTCATCAATCGTTAAGTAAAACTCATATAATTGATAGTGCCTCCCAGCTGACAAATGAGAAAATTTATCATATGATATTGGTTATCATTATCAATGTCATAGGTGGTACCATGTTGCAACGTACGCTGGGCAGTGGATGGGGTGTTCTGCTGCCGGGAATACTGATTGCCGGGATGGCATTTAGCGACCTGTCGGTCTACGTATGGAAGGCGATGATTGTATTAGGATTACTGTTGACTTCACTCATGCTGTACCACAAGCGTTTGCGGCATTTTGTCCTGTTGCCTTCATGTGCGGCGCTGATCGGCGGCATTGTTCTGGTGATGATGAACGGGAATCAGGGATGAACAAAACAGGGAAGAAAATCGAGAGGGAAATAAGATAATTGGTGCGAGGGGGGGGACTCGAACCCCCACATCCTAAGGACACTAACACCTGAAGCTAGCGCGTCTACCAATTCCGCCACCTTCGCACAGTCATCTTATTTTTTGATATCGCCTCGTTGGTGCGAGGGGGGGGACTCGAACCCCCACATCCTAAGGACACTAACACCTGAAGCTAGCGCGTCTACCAATTCCGCCACCTTCGCCCAGTGCGAGCAATATCAACGTGGATTATGGTGCGAGGGGGGGGACTTGAACCCCCACGTCCGAAAGGACACTAACACCTGAAGCTAGCGCGTCTACCAATTCCGCCACCTTCGCATACCATCGACACTCAAAAAAGTATCGTTACCACGGAGGCGCATTCTAGTGGTTTTCAACTTTTCGTCAATAGTTAATTGCCCTGGACGCGCTTAATTGATGTAAAAATGGGCGCTAAACGCAGGCCGTGTAAACGAAGTGCCACCCCGCATTTAGCAAACCCTGCCGGATGGCGGTGCAGGCACCTTATCCGGCATGGGATGGCCGTTCTACTTCTTCGCCTGACGCGTCATGATGGTGCGATAGACCTTGAAGCGACCGGTCTGCGCGATAACTTCGTGGAAGCCAAACACTTCATCCAGTACCTTCGGATAAGGCAGGAAGGCGTTCGCCACGATACGCAGTTCACCGCCGCTGTTGAGGTGGCGCACTGCACCGCGAATCAGCGTTTGCGCGGCATCGAGGCTGGTCTGCATCCCATCGTGGAAAGGTGGGTTGGAGATGATCATATCAAAGCGACCCGTCACGTCAGAAAAGACGTTACTGGCGATTACGTCTCCTTCAATACCGTTGGCAGCAAGCGTTGCGCGGCTGGCTTCAACGGCGGCGGCACTAACATCGCACAGGGTTAAGCGCACTTTTGGCGAGTGGCTGGCTAAGGCGACGGAGAGTACACCTGCACCGCAGCCGACATCCAGAACTTTGCCTTTGGTGTGCGGCGTCAGCGTGGAGAGCAGCAGTTGGCTGCCAACATCCAGGCCGTCACGGCTGAATACGCCCGGCAGCGTTTTGATGGTCAGATTTTCGGTCTGGTATTCATCCCAGTATTTTTCTGCATCAAAGACCGGCTGTTTTTCCAGACGACCATGGTACAGGCCACAGCGACGCGCGCTGTCGACTTTGTTCAGCGGCGCGTATTCGGCCAGCATCTGCTCTGCGCTACGAACGCCGCTGCGGTTCTCACCAACAACAAAAATATCGGTGCCCACCGGTAACAGCGACAGAATGTTCATCAACTGGAACTGGGCTTCCGGCTTATTCTTCGGCCAGTAGTAGATCAGCGTATCGCTATCGGCAACGTCATCGGTCTGGGCGACGAGGCTAAAGCGAACGTTGTCGCCCATCTGGCGGTTAAGCACCTGCCAGTGGTGAAGCTGCTGAGTGTGCGCACGGCTGGCGGCGCATTCAAAATGGGCAGGCAGGTCATCCTGCAAATCACCGGCAAACAGAATACGGCTTTGTTCGAAATCATCACTGTGGCGCAGCAAGACTTCACTTGCCGGGGTAAAAGCAGACATGGAGTGCTCCTTAAATTGTACAGCGGGGGATTATAGTTGTTTGATGGCACGGATTCGACAAATTTGCTATATTTGCGCCCCTGATAGACAGGAGTGTTTCGCTATGACATCCCGACGAGACTGGCAGTTACAGCAACTGGGCATTACGCAGTGGTCATTGCGTCGTCCCGGCGCACTGCAGGGCGAGATCGCGATTTCAATTCCTGCGCACGTCCGTTTGGTGATGGTTGCTGCACAATTACCCGCACTAACCGAACCGTTGATGAGCGATATTTTACGCGCATTAACCGTCAGCCCGGATCAGGTTTTACAACTGACGCCTGACCGTGTCGCCATGCTGCCGCAGGGCAGTCGCTGTAATAGCTGGCGGCTGGGAACCGAAGAGCCGCTGCTGCTGGAGGGCGCTCAGGTCGAGAGTCCTGCGTTTAATGAATTACGGGAAAACCCCGCGGCCCGCGCCGCGTTATGGCAACAAATCTGCGCATATGAACACGATTTCTTCCCTCGAACCGACTGATTTACCTGCAGCATTTCAGATTGAAAAACGCGCTCACGCTTTTCCGTGGAGTGAAAAAACATTTGCCAGCAACCAGGGCGATCGCTACCTCAATTTTCAGTTGAGGGTTGACGACGTAATGGCCGCCTTTGCGATTACACAGGTCGTGCTGGATGAAGCTACGCTGTTCAATATTGCCGTCGATCCTGACTTTCAGCGCCGGGGCCTGGGGCGTGAGCTACTGGAATACCTGATCGATGAGCTGGAAAAGCGTGGCATTTTGACACTGTGGCTTGAAGTGCGCGCCTCAAATACTGCCGCTATCGCGCTGTACGAAAGCCTGGGCTTTAACGAGGCGACAATCCGGCGCAATTACTATCCGACGGCCGATGGTCATGAAGACGCCATTATAATGGCATTGCCAATCAGCATGTAAGACAAGGTGTAATGATGAAGAAGTGGGACTGGATTTTCTTTGATGCCGACGAAACGCTGTTTACGTTTGACTCGTTTACCGGCTTACAGCGGATGTTTCTCGACTATAGCATTACCTTTACCGCTGAAGATTTTCAGGACTACCAGGCCGTAAATAAACCGCTGTGGGTGGATTATCAAAACGGTGCGATAACCTCATTACAACTCCAGCACGCTCGTTTTCAGAGCTGGGCTGAACGCCTGAAGGTTGAGCCAGGCCAGCTTAATGACGCCTTTATCAATGCGATGGCGGAGATTTGCTCGCCGTTGCCAGGGGCGGTTTCTCTGCTCAATGCGATTCGTGATAAAACAAAAATCGGTATTATTACTAACGGCTTTACGGCGTTGCAGCAAATCCGCCTTGAGCGGACGGGGCTGCGCGACTATTTTGACCTGCTGGTGATTTCTGAGCAGGTTGGCGTGGCAAAACCCGATCCCCGTATTTTTGACCATGCGCTGGAGCAGGCGGGCAATCCTGAGCGTTCCCGCGTACTGATGGTGGGCGACACCGCAGAGTCCGATATTCTTGGCGGCATTAACGCCGGGCTATCCACCTGCTGGCTAAATACGCACCACCGCGAGCAGCCAGCGGGCATTCAGCCGACCTGGACCGTAGCGTCATTAAGTGAACTGGAGCGGCTCCTGTGTAAACACTGATTGCCTCCCCCCCGTTGATGGGTAAAATAGCCGCAATTTTTCGTATTCAACTTGCACGGCCTGTTGCCGTGCTTACCTAAGAAGATTTGACTATGACGTTGTCTCCTTATTTGCAAGAGGTGGCCAAACGCCGCACTTTTGCCATTATTTCTCACCCGGATGCCGGTAAAACGACAATTACTGAAAAGGTACTGTTATTCGGACAGGCGATTCAGACCGCCGGTACGGTAAAAGGCCGTGGCTCCAGCCAGCATGCGAAATCTGACTGGATGGAAATGGAAAAGCAGCGTGGTATCTCCATTACCACCTCTGTGATGCAGTTTCCATATCATGACTGCCTGGTAAACCTGCTGGACACCCCAGGGCACGAAGACTTCTCTGAAGATACATACCGTACTCTGACGGCGGTGGACTGCTGCCTGATGGTCATCGACGCCGCAAAAGGTGTTGAAGACCGGACCCGTAAGCTGATGGAAGTTACCCGTCTGCGTGATACCCCGATCCTGACCTTTATGAACAAACTCGACCGTGACATCCGCGATCCGATGGAGCTGCTGGATGAAGTCGAGAATGAACTGAAAATCGGCTGTGCGCCGATCACCTGGCCGATTGGCTGCGGTAAGTTGTTCAAAGGCGTCTATCACCTATATAAAGACGAAACTTACCTGTACCAGACGGGTAAAGGCCACACCATTCAGGAAGTGCGCATTGTTAAAGGTCTGAACAACCCGGAACTCGATGCCGCCGTGGGGGAAGACCTGGCACAGCAGCTGCGCGACGAGCTGGAGCTGGTGCAGGGCGCGTCTAACGAGTTCGACCATGAGCTGTTCCTCGCGGGCGAAATCACCCCGGTATTCTTCGGTACCGCGCTCGGTAACTTCGGCGTTGATCATATGCTGGATGGCTTAGTGGAGTGGGCGCCTGCGCCGATGCCGCGTAAAACCGACACCCGTGTCGTTGAAGCCTCAGAAGAGAAGTTCACCGGCTTCGTGTTTAAAATTCAGGCCAACATGGACCCGAAACACCGTGACCGCGTGGCGTTTATGCGCGTGGTGTCCGGCAAGTACGAGAAAGGTATGAAAATGCGCCAGGTGCGCATTGGTAAAGACGTGGTTATCTCCGATGCGCTGACTTTTATGGCCGGTGACCGTTCTCACGTGGAAGAAGCGTATCCGGGCGATATTCTGGGTCTGCACAACCACGGCACTATCCAGATTGGCGATACCTTTACCCAAGGCGAAATGATGAAGTTCACCGGTATTCCGAACTTCGCGCCGGAGCTGTTCCGTCGTATTCGTCTGAAGGATCCGTTGAAGCAGAAACAGCTGCTGAAAGGGCTGGTTCAGCTGTCCGAAGAGGGCGCAGTGCAGGTTTTCCGTCCGATCGCTAATAACGATCTGATCGTGGGCGCTGTTGGTGTGCTGCAGTTCGACGTGGTGGTTTCACGCCTGAAGAGCGAATACAACGTTGAAGCGATTTATGAGTCGGTCAACGTAGCGACAGCACGCTGGGTAGAGTGTTCTGACGTGAAGAAATTCGAAGAATTTAAGCGTAAAAACGAAATTCAGCTGGCGCTGGATGGCGGCGATAACCTCACCTATATCGCGCCGACCATGGTTAACCTGAATCTCACTCAGGAACGTTACCCTGACGTTCAGTTCCGCAAAACGCGCGAACACTAATCGACCTTCAGGGCACGGTATCCGCCGTGCCCTACAACTTTTCCTGTCTTTTAAATCCCTTGCGGAATGTTCTTAAAACCTCTCGTTTTTCTTTTGTTTGCACGTTTTTTAGTCAATCTGGACTGCGATCACGAAATCCTGAACTATATTTAACAATGTGATGACATAAATGTCGGCGTTAAATGCTTTTTAGGCTGCCTGTTGCAGCTTCTATTGCTGATATTTATTCCACTTACAAGATTAGTTGCTGGCTCAAGCCGTTTTACGGCAGAGCGCAGCTTTTAGCAAACATACAGGAATACATCGATGACAATGACAGGACTTAAGATTTCTAAAACGCTGCTGGCCGTGATGCTGACCTCCGCTGTTGCAACGGGTTCTGCTTATGCAGAAAACTCCACGACGGATAAAACGCAATCCGGCGTCGAAAGTGCGGGGCAGAAAGTCGATAGCTCCATGAACAAAGTCGGTAATTTCATGGATGACAGCACCATCACTGCGAAAGTAAAAGCCGCGCTGGTGGATCACGATAGCATTAAGAGCACCGACATTTCCGTCAAAACCGACCAGAAGGTGGTGACGCTAAGCGGGTTTGTTGAAAGCCAGGCACAGGCCGAAGAGGCAGTTAAAGTCGCCAAAGGCGTTGAGGGTGTGACCTCCGTTAGCGACAAACTGCACGTACGTGATAGCAAAGACACTTCTGTAAAAGGCTATGCGGGCGATACGGCAATCACCAGTGAGGTAAAAGCCAAGCTGCTGGCCGATGATATTGTCCCTTCCCGCAAAGTGAAAGTTGAAACCACCGATGGCGTGGTACAGCTTTCAGGAACCGTTGAATCACAGGCTCAAAGCGATCGCGCTGAGAGCATCGCCAAAGCGATTGATGGCGTGAAAAGCGTCAAAAACGATCTTAAAACTCACTAATTAGACTTAATTCGTCCTCCCGACGTTTGTCGGGAGGCGTGTTGTGCACCACACTGAAAATATCGCCGATGGGCAGCCTGAGTGCTCATATCAAGCGGTGACATTAACTATGGTAAAGGAGAAGCGCATGTTTCGATGGGGCATCATATTTCTGGTTATCGCGTTAATTGCCGCTGCACTGGGTTTTGGTGGACTGGCGGGTACCGCTGCTGGCGCAGCGAAAATTGTTTTTGTGGTGGGGATCATTCTGTTTCTGGTCAGCCTGTTTACAGGTCGTAAACGGCCCTAGCGACATCCCCTTTATTCTTCAAGTTAAAGGTGCGTTGGCTACGCGTGCTCACCCGTATCACTTACCAGAGTAAGCTGGTCGGGATTCACGCCCTTGCCGCCTTCTTGTGACTTGAATTATTTTGGGGATTAACCGTAAAGATAACTTGCTACTAAGCCAGTCCACCGGACTGGCTTTTACGGTTTTAGCATCAGGCAATTTGCGTTACTTTGTTGTTCTATTACAAAAACAACAGGAAGGCAGAGGTGGGGCAGAGAATACCCGTCACGCTCGGTAATATTGCGCCGTTATCGTTACGTCCGTTTCAACCAGGCAGTATGGCGCTGGTGTGTGAGGGCGGCGGACAAAGAGGCATCTTCACCGCTGGCGTATTGGATGAATTCATGCGCGCGCAGTTCAATCCTTTTGATCTCTTCTACGGGACCTCCGCTGGTGCGCAAAACCTTTCAGCCTATCTTTGTAACCAGCCGGGTTACGGTCGTAAAGTCATCATGCGTTACACTACCCGACGTGAATTTTTTGACCCGGTGCGCTTTGTGCGCGGGGGAAATTTAATCGATCTCGATTGGCTAGTGGATTCGACCGCGTCCCAGATGCCGCTGGCGATGGATAACGCCGAGCGTCTGTTTGCCGCAGGGAAATCGTTTTATATGTGCGCCTGTCGGGGCGATGACTACACGCCTGGCTATTTTTCGCCGAACCGGCAAAACTGGCTCGATCTCATTCGTGCCTCCAGCGCGATTCCAGGGTTCTACCGCGCAGGGGTTGCGCTGGATGGTGTGAATTATCTCGATGGAGGAGTCAGCGACGCCATTCCCGTGCAGGAAGCGGCGAAGCAGGGGGCAAAAACGCTGGTGGTTATCCGCACCGTGCCTTCGCAAATGTATTACACCCCGCAGTGGTTCAAGCGTATGGAACGCTGGCTGGGCGAAAGCAGCCTGCAACCGCTGCTGAATCTGGTCCAGCACCATGAAGCCAGCTATCGCGCGATTCAGAGTTTTATTGAGAAACCGCCGGGCAAGCTGCGTATCTTTGAGATCTACCCGCCCAAACCGCTCCATAGCATGGCATTAGGAAGCCGTATTCCGGCGCTGCGGGAAGATTACAAGACCGGACGCCTGTGTGGTCGTTACTTCCTGGCAACCGTCGGCAAGCTGCTGGCGAAAAATGCGCCGCTGCCTCGTCAGACGCCGAAGATTGTGGTGCCGGGACCGGTCGTGGTTCCTCCCGCGCCGGTGGCTAACGACGCTCACGCCCCCGTGGTGACCAATGCGCCTCAGGCTAACGACACGACGTTTAATAACGAGGATTTGGCGTGAGTTATCGTTTTATTGATACGCATTGTCACTTTGATTTTCCGCCGTTTACGGGCGATGAATCTGCCAGTATTCAGGGCGCGGCTGACGTCGGCGTGCAAAGCATTATCGTTCCGGCCACCCAGGCGGCAAATTTTTCCCGTGTACTGGCGTTAGCGGAAAATTACCCTCCATTGTTTGCCGCCCTGGGGCTGCACCCCATTGTTATTGAGCAACATAGCGATGACTGCCTGGAGCAGTTGCAGCAGGCGCTGGATAAGCGCCCGCAAAAGCTGGTGGCGGTAGGTGAGATTGGGCTGGATCTTTATCGGGACGATCCGCAATTCGATAAGCAAGAGCGGCTGCTGGAAGCGCAGCTTAAGCTGGCGAAGCGTTACGAACTGCCGGTGATCCTGCATTCGCGGCGCACTCATGACAAGCTGGCGATGCACCTGAAACGCCATGCTTTACCGCGAACCGGCGTGGTGCATGGATTTTCCGGGAGCGTGCAGCAGGCCGAACGTTTTGTGCAACTGGGCTACAAAATTGGCGTGGGCGGCACCATTACCTATCCGCGCGCCAGTAAAACCCGCGAGGTAATGGCGCAACTGCCGCTGGACTCACTGCTGCTGGAAACTGACGCGCCGGATATGCCGCTCAACGGCTTTCAGGGACAGCCGAATCGCCCGGAGCAGGTGGTCAGAGTCTTTGATGTCCTCTGCGAGCTGCGCTCGGAACCTGCGGATGTTATCGCTGATGCGCTGTATCGCAATACGACGGCGTTATTTGATTTTTAATTGCCGGACGATGGATACGTCGCATCCGGCAATTACAGGTACAGCGCCGGGAAGATCAAATTATCCACTCCGCGCTCGCGCAATCCTTGCGCCAGTTGCTCCACATCCTCAGGCGTGGCGCTCGGCCAGTCCTTCGCTTCGCCGTACACCCCGTGCGCATGAAAGGCATTTAGCCGCACCGGTACATCACCTGAACGTTTGATAAACGCCGCCAGTGCATCGATATGCTGTAGATAATCCACGTGGCCAGGAATAACCAGCAGGCGCAGTTCCGCAAGTTTTCCCTGCCCGGACAAAAAGGTAATGCTTTGTTTAATCAGCGTGTTATCGCGGCCTGTCAACTGTCGATGACACGCGCTATCCCAGGCTTTTAAATCGAGCATTACGCCGTCGCATACCGGCAGCAGTTTTTGCCAGCCGGTTTCGCTCAGCATGCCGTTGCTGTCTACCATGCAGGTCAGGTGTTGCAGCTGCGGATCGGTTTTGATCGCGTTAAACAGCGCCACGATAAACGGCAACTGGGTGGTCGCTTCGCCGCCGCTGACCGTAATTCCTTCAATAAACAGCACCGCCTTGCGAATATGCTGCAGCACTTCATCAACGCTCAGGGTTTGCGCCATCGGCGTGGCCTGCTGTGGGCACATGTGCAGGCAGGTATCGCACTGCTGACATACGTCGGATTGCCATCTCACTTTCCCCGCACTCAGGCTCAGCGCCTCATGCGGGCAATGCAGGACACATTCCCCGCAGTCGTTGCAGCGTCCCATCGTCCACGGATTGTGGCAATTTTTACAGCGCAGGTTACATCCTTGCAGAAACAGAGCCAGGCGACTGCCCGGCCCGTCGACGCAGGAGAAAGGAATGATCTTACTTACTGAAGCGCATCTGCTGTTCATGGCTAATCACGCGAGGTTGTCGTTCCAGAATGCGGGTATTGCGCGCGGCTTCTTCGCCCAGCCAGGTGGTGTTGGTGCGTGAACCTTCGGCGCGATATTTTTCCAGATCCGACAGGCGTACCATATAGCCGGTGACGCGGACCAGATCGTTACCACTCACGTTGGCAGTAAACTCACGCATCCCAGCTTTAAACGCCCCGAGGCACAATTGCACCAGCGCCTGAGGATTGCGCTTGATGGTTTCATCCAGCGTGAGAATGTCGCTGATCCCAGCGTGATAATACGCATGATGCGGCGCAACGGTTTGCAGGTGAGTGATCGGATCCGGCTCATCGCCGTAGGGCAGACGCGCGCCCGGCGTGGTGCCGATGTCTGAACTGATCCCTGACTGTGCGTGCAGCATTGCGCGCTGCTTCCAGCCAAATTTCACCGGGGTACTTTCTACAAACTCCGCCAGTTGGGCGCTGATGCGATAGCCGAGCTGATTGGCGACCTCATCTTTTCCGTAGCGAGCATTCTGCCCCGCCTTATCGCACAGCAGATTCACCGTCTCCGCCAGGCCATACATGCCGAACATAGGGACAAAACGTTCGGGATCAATCAACCCTTCCTGCACCAGGAAGCTATTCTCAAAGAAATGTGATTTTTCATAGAGGAATTCACATCGTGAATCAATGATGGCGATTTGCTGCTGGCAATAGTGCGGTAGGGTGCGCGTAAAGAAGTCATCGACAGAGGTGCTGCGCTCTGCGATGGCTTTCAGATTGAGCCTGACCAGCGTGCTTCCACCCCCGGCGAGCGGCAACGAGTTGTAACAGCTGACGACGCCATACTGACCTTTTGTGAAAATTTTATCATTTTCGGGGCCGTTGGAAATGTGCGGCTTACTGCACTCGCAGATATTTTGCGCCACGTTGAGCAGCAGGTCGTCAGGTGTAATTTGCGGATCATAAATGAACGTCAGATTAGGCGAAACCTGCTTTAACTCTGCGTCTGCGCGTAAAATTGCACGGGTGACAGGCGTATCTGCGGGGCCGATATTGGCATGCATAAATGCGTCTGGCAGGGTTCTGTCGAGATAACGCCAGAAACGTTTTATTCGAATATCGATCTCATCTTGTGTTAGAATTCTAACATACGGTTGCAACAGAACGTCGAGCTGGCCGAGATAGACCGGCATCGAGGTGACTGACGGAACGTGGTGATACAGGATGGTGAGTAAGGATAACGCGTCATCAAGATCCCTGGCTCCTTCCAGTTCCAGCCATGAGGAACCGTTAGCCAGAAAACGCGCGTAGTCGGGTAAAACATAGCGCGGTTTGAACGGGGCATGACCTTCATACATATCGCAGATCACCCCGTCATCCAGCGCCTGGCGAGCCTCAGCAGGTAGTTGCGGGTAAGGCAGCGCGTTTTCAGCCTCCAGTGCCAGGAAGTGGCGTTTCTGCTCAGGGCTGAGCACCGGACTGGTCACGATTTGTTGGCAACGCTGTTGCAGCGCGAGTTCGCTTGAAGTGGGCATCGTTGATTCCTTTTTATCCCGAAGGTGTAACGCCATTGTAGAAAGCAACGCCGCCACAACCTTTGATCCGGATGCGCCTGATGCCACCGCATCCCTTCTTGAAAGGTGATTTATTTGAAGTAGATCTCATTAGAGTAATGCAAATCTGTATGTGGTTTTCATTAACTGTGATGTATATCGAAGTGTAATAGCGAGCGGATGTTAGAATACTAACAAACTCGCAAGGTGAAATTTTATACGGCGATGCCGTTGGAGAATGTTATGACCGATTTAACAGCAAGCAGCCTGCGTGCACTGAAACTGATGGACCTAACCACCCTGAATGACGACGACACCAATGAAAAAGTGATCGCGCTGTGTCATCAGGCGAAGACCCCGGTAGGCAACACTGCCGCTATTTGCATCTATCCGCGTTTCATCCCTATCGCGCGTAAAACGCTGAAAGAGCAAGGCACTCCGGACATCCGTATTGCAACCGTGACCAACTTCCCGCACGGCAACGACGACATCGAGATTGCGCTGGCTGAAACCCGCGCGGCGATTGCCTACGGCGCGGATGAAGTTGACGTGGTGTTCCCTTACCGTGCCCTGATCGCCGGTAACGAGCAGGTTGGTTTTGATCTGGTTAAAGCATGTAAAGATGCGTGTGCGGCGGCAAACGTGCTGCTGAAAGTGATCATCGAAACCGGTGAGCTGAAAGAAGAGAGTCTTATCCGTAAAGCGTCTGAAATCTCCATCAAAGCGGGTGCTGATTTCATCAAAACCTCTACCGGTAAAGTGCCGGTAAATGCGACGCCGGAAAGCGCACGCATCATGATGGAAGTGATCCGCGACATGGGCGTTTCTAAAACTGTAGGTTTCAAACCGGCAGGCGGCGTGCGTACCGCAGAAGATGCACAGCAGTTCCTGGCGATTGCTGACGAACTGTTTGGCGCTGACTGGGCCGATTCCCGTCACTATCGTTTTGGGGCATCCAGCCTGCTGGCGAGCCTGCTGAAAGCGCTGGGTCACGGCGATGGTAAGAGCGCAAGCAGCTACTAATTACTCGTCATACTGCAAGCCGCAGGTGCGTTAGCTGCACTCCCTCACCCCAGTCACTTACTGTAGTAAGCGCCTGGGGATGAGCTTCCTTGCCGCTTCCTGCGACTCGAATTGTTTAGAGTAATCATTCATTGCAGTGGGTTTTCCGCTGCATTTAACCTGATTTATCGGGGGTTACCATGTTTCTCGCACAAGAAATTATTCGTAAAAAACGTGATGGTCATGCGCTGAGCGATGAAGAGATTCGTTTCTTTATCAATGGGATTCGCGACAACACCATCTCTGAAGGGCAAATCGCCGCCCTGGCGATGACCATTTTCTTCCACGATATGACAATGCCTGAGCGTGTTTCGCTGACCATGGCAATGCGTGATTCAGGAACCGTGCTGGACTGGAAAAGCCTGCAGCTGAACGGCCCGATTGTGGATAAACACTCTACCGGCGGCGTGGGTGACGTAACGTCACTGATGTTAGGCCCGATGGTCGCTGCATGTGGCGGCTATATTCCGATGATCTCCGGGCGTGGTCTGGGGCATACCGGCGGTACGCTCGATAAACTGGAAGCCATCCCAGGGTTTGACATCTTCCCGGACGACGCGCGTTTCCGTGAAATTATTAAAGACGTGGGTGTGGCGATTATTGGGCAAACCAGCTCGCTCGCACCGGCGGATAAACGTTTTTATGCCACCCGCGATATTACCGCGACGGTGGATTCCATCCCGCTGATTACCGGCTCTATCCTGGCGAAAAAGCTGGCGGAAGGGCTGGATGCGCTGGTGATGGATGTGAAAGTAGGCAGCGGCGCCTTTATGCCGACCTATGAGCTTTCTGAAGCGCTTGCCGAAGCGATTGTCGGCGTGGCGAACGGGGCGGGTGTACGTACCACCGCGCTGTTAACCGATATGAACCAGGTACTGGCATCCAGCGCAGGTAACGCGGTAGAAGTCCGCGAAGCGGTGCAGTTCCTGACAGGTGAATACCGCAATCCACGTCTGTTAGACGTCACGATGGCGCTGTGCGTGGAAATGCTGATCTCCGGCAATCTGGCGAAAGACGATGCCGAAGCCCGTGCGAAATTGCAGGCGGTGCTGGATAACGGCAAAGCGGCAGAGATTTTTGGTCGCATGGTTGCGGCGCAGAAAGGCCCGACCGATTTCGTCGAAAATTATGCGAAGTACCTGCCGACGGCAATGCTCAGCAAAGCGGTATATGCTGATACCGAAGGTTTTGTCAGCGCTATGGATACCCGTGCGCTGGGAATGGCGGTTGTTTCCATGGGCGGCGGTCGTCGTCAGGCTTCGGATACCATTGATTACAGCGTTGGCTTTAGCGACATGGCGCGTCTGGGCGACAGCGTAGACGGACAGCGTCCGCTGGCGGTGATCCACGCCAAAGACGAAGCCAGCTGGCAGGAAGCGGCGAAAGCGGTCAAAGCGGCAATTAGCCTTGACGATAAAGCGCCAGAAATTACACCGACAGTCTATCGTCGTATTACCGAATAACTGTATACTGATCTGATCGCTTTTTTGCGGCGCAGATGTTGGAGAACAAGATGAAACGTGCATTTATTATGGTGCTGGACTCCTTTGGTATTGGTGCGACTGAAGATGCGGATCGCTTTGGCGACGTAGGCTCAGACACTATGGGACACATTGCAGAAGCCTGTGCGAAAGGCGAAGCTGACAAGGGTCGCAAAGGTCCACTGAATCTGCCTAACCTGACCCGTCTGGGCCTGGTGAAAGCTCACGAAGGTTCTACCGGTAAAATTGCTGCTGGTATGGACGGTAACGCGGAAGTGATTGGTGCCTACGCCTGGGCGCATGAACTCTCTTCCGGGAAAGACACGCCGTCTGGCCACTGGGAAATCGCGGGTGTTCCGGTTCTGTTTGACTGGGGTTATTTCTCCGATCATGACAACAGCTTCCCGCAGGAACTGCTGGATAAACTGGTCAAACGTGCCAACCTGCCGGGCTACCTCGGCAACTGCCACTCTTCCGGTACCGTGATCCTGGATCAACTGGGTGAAGAGCATATGAAAACCGGCAAGCCGATTTTCTATACTTCCGCAGACTCCGTGTTCCAGATTGCCTGTCACGAAGAGACTTTTGGCCTGGATAAACTCTACGAACTGTGTGAAATCGCTCGTGAAGAACTGACCGAAGGTGGTTACAACATCGGTCGTGTTATCGCGCGTCCGTTTATCGGTGATAAAGCGGGTAATTTCCAGCGTACCGGTAACCGTCACGATCTGGCCGTTGAGCCGCCAGCACCGACTGTGCTGCAGAAACTGGTCGACGAGAAAGACGGTCACGTGGTTTCCGTCGGTAAAATCGCGGATATTTACGCTAACTGCGGCATCACCAAAAAAGTGAAAGCTACCGGCCTGGACGCGCTGTTCGACGCCACCATCAAAGAGATGAAAGAAGCGGGTGATAAGACCATCGTCTTCACTAACTTCGTTGATTTCGACTCTTCCTGGGGACATCGTCGCGATATCGCTGGTTACGCTGCAGGTCTGGAACTGTTCGACCGCCGTTTACCTGAACTGATGGAACTGGTGGGTGAAGATGACATTCTGATCCTGACCGCTGACCACGGCTGTGACCCGAGCTGGACCGGCACTGACCACACCCGTGAGCACATTCCGGTGCTGGTTTACGGCCCGAAAGTGAAACCAGGTTCTTTAGGCCACCGTGAAACTTTCGCGGATATTGGCCAGACGCTGGCGAGCTACTTTGGTACATCGCCGATGGACTACGGTAAAAACATGCTGTGATACCCGTTGTCTTTCGCGCTGTAGATGCGTTGACTTCATTCGCTCGCCCCGGTCACATAGGTAATCTATGCTCCCGGGGGTTCCGAATTCGTCGCCTTCCTACAACGCGAAATCCTTAGGGTATTTGAATTCGTTTTGTCGGTTGGGTAAGGCATTGCTACCCCCTCGACAAAAACAATAAATCAAAAGGGAACTGAAGATGGCAACTCCACATATTAATGCAGAAATGGGTGATTTCGCTGACGTCGTATTGATGCCGGGCGACCCGCTGCGCGCAAAGCATATTGCTGAAACTTTCCTCGAAGATGTTCGTGAAGTGAACAACGTTCGCGGCATGTTAGGTTTCACCGGTACTTACAAAGGCCGTAAGATCTCCGTTATGGGTCACGGGATGGGTATCCCGTCCTGCTCTATCTACACCAAAGAGCTGATCACCGATTTTGGCGTGAAGAAAATCATTCGCGTAGGCTCCTGCGGCGCTGTGCGTATGGACGTTAAACTGCGTGACGTGGTTATCGGTATGGGCGCCTGCACCGACTCCAAAGTAAACCGTATCCGTTTTAAAGATCATGACTTCGCAGCTATCGCTGACTTCGACATGGTGCGTAATGCAGTTGATGCGGCAAAAGCGCTGGGCGTAGACGCGCGCGTGGGCAACCTGTTCTCCGCTGACCTGTTCTACTCTCCGGACGGCGAAATGTTCGACGTAATGGAAAAATACGGCGTGCTGGGCGTGGAAATGGAAGCGGCGGGTATCTACGGCGTTGCGGCTGAGTTTGGTGCGAAAGCGCTGACCATCTGCACCGTGTCCGACCATATCCGTACTCACGAGCAGACCACTGCCGCTGAACGTCAGACGACCTTCAACGACATGATCAAAATCGCACTGGAATCCGTTCTGCTGGGCGATAAAGAGTAAGTGTTGTGATGCCCGGTAGCGCTGCGCTTACCGGGCATACAATCGATGTATGCCGGACCGCCATCCGGCATTTTCAGGCCAGCGTTTAGCTCACTGCACTGGCAATCCACGCTGACAGCTCGCGTAACTCTTTCTCCTGCTGTGGGAAATCAACCAGCAGCGCTTCGCACTCCTGTTGCAGCATATCCGCACGGTACAAACACCCCTGCAGACGACCCGCCAGCGCTTCTAACGGCGCGGGATTGAGGCTGTCGGTAAAGACCTGCGTACGGGTGATATGACCTTTTTCCACGTCGAAATGCAGCTCAACGCCGCCCCAGGTGAAACGCTCGTCCAGAAGATGCGAGAACGCGGGCGCCTGACCAAAATTCCACTCCCAACTGCTCTGACGGGCAAAGGTTTCGGCAAAGTTCGGCAGATCCGGGGTTTTGTCCGGCGAGATAATTTCCGCTTCGACACGTTCGTCGTAGTGGGCAAAAAAGGCTTCCGTGATGGCCTGACAGACCTGTTGATGGGTGATGCCCGGCAATAGCTCCGTTAGATTCGCTACGCGTGAGCGAACCGAGGTGATGCCTTTGGCGGCGAGTTTCTTTTTATCCGGATTGAGATAGTTTGCCAGGCGGCTGAGATCGGCGTTCAACAACAGCGTGCCGTGGTGGAATCCGCGGTCTTTCGTTTCCCGATAAGCAGAGCCGGAAACTTTGCGATCGCCGTCTGGCGTTTTCACGACCAGATCGTTACGCCCGGAGGCGTCGGCGTCTACGCCCAGCGCGTTCAGGGCATGGAGGACAATAGCGGTAGAGATGGTTTTGTCGTACTCCGGTTTACCGGCCATAAAGGTAAAGCAGGTATTGCCTAAGTCATGGAACACCGCGCCGCCGCCGCTGCTGCGACGGGCGAGCCGCACGTTATCTTCTTCCATACGGCGGGTATTACACTCTTTCCACGGGTTTTGCGCCCGGCCAATCACCACCGTATCGGCGTTACGCCACAAGAACAGGACGCGCTGCGTGGCGGGCATCTGGCGAAAAATGCACTCTTCGACCGCGAGGTTAAACCACGGATCGTAAGAGTCTGAGATAAGCAGGCGTAGTGTCGTCATGGTCGATTTCCTTTCTGTTATTACTCTTTCTTCTCGTTATCTTCTTCCTGTACCGGTTTGTTGGCGGTCAGCAGGAAAGGGGATTGCTGCCAGCGGGTGCGCTTGCCTTGCAATAAGGTACGGGTGAGCACCACGCCAATTGCCAGTGACAGAAGCAGCATTAGGCGTAAGATGTTGGTGGTGTTATCCACCTGCTTGGCTTCGGTGGCGAGCGTGTGGGTATCCAGCGTCAGGCGTAGATAGCCCAGCGGACCATTACTTCCCTGAATGGGCTCGACAATCTGCTGGTTAAAATAGCCCCCGGCTTTTTTGCCGTCCAACGCCAGTCGGTCTCGAACGTTGACGCTCTCACCGGTGCGTGTAATCAGGTCTCCCTGTTCATCGTAGACCCCCGCATCCAGAATACGGCTACTTTCCGTGAGCTGCGAGAGTACCGCTTTAATGCGCTTTTCATCCGGCGTTTCGGTACGCATCAGCGGGGCGACGTTCAAGGAGACCTGGCGAGCCAGCGTGCGCGCCAGCTCTTCGAGCTGCGGATTACGCTGCTGTTGGTGGCTTTGACTAAACCAGGACGCGCCCTGCATCAGAGCAACGAGCAGCGCAAGGCAGGACAATACAATCACTGCACGATGAAGTCGGAATTTCAGTTTTGTGCGAGCCATATTCCACCTGCTGAAAATTTGAGACTTAATGTTGCCAGAAGCGCTGGTTACAGGGTAGCCTCATGCGTTATTTTCCCCTGATGATTCCGACCCGAACGATTTTACAGGAGCTTTAATGCCTAACATTACCTGGTGCGATCTACCTGAAGATGTTTCTCTGTGGCCAGGTCTGCCTCTCTCTTTAAGCGGTGATGAAGTCATGCCGCTGGATTACCACGCGGGCCGCAGTGGCTGGCTGCTGTACGGTCGTGGGCTGGATAAACAACGGTTAACGCAATACCAGAGCAAACTGGGTGCGGCGATGGTGATCGTGGCGGCGTGGTGCGTTGAGGATTATCAGGTGATTCGTCTGGCGGGCTCGTTAACGCCGCGTGCGGCAAAACTGGCGCATGATGCCAAACTGGATGTTGCGCCACTGGGTAAAATTCCGCATTTGCGCACGCCGGGTTTGCTGGTGATGGACATGGATTCAACGGCTATCCAGATCGAGTGTATCGATGAAATTGCCAAACTGGCGGGAACCGGCGAAATGGTTGCGGAAGTCACCGAACGCGCGATGCGCGGCGAGCTGGACTTTACCGCCAGCTTGCGCAGCCGCGTGGCGACGTTGAAGGGCGCTGATGCCAATATTTTGCACCAGGTGCGCGAAACGCTACCACTGATGCCTGGCCTGACTCAGCTGGTGTTAAAACTGGAAACGCTCGGCTGGAAAGTGGCAATTGCCTCCGGCGGTTTTACCTTCTTTGCCGATTATTTGCGTAACAAACTACGTCTGACGGCGGCTGTGGCAAACGAGCTGGAGATCATGGACGGTAAATTCACCGGCAACGTGATCGGCGATATCGTCGATGCGCAGTACAAAGCCAACACCCTGACCCGCCTGGCGCAGGAGTATGAGATCCCGATGGCGCAGACGGTGGCGATCGGCGATGGCGCCAACGATCTGCCGATGATCAAAACGGCTGGACTGGGTATAGCGTATCATGCCAAACCCAAAGTGAATGAAAAGACGGAGATTACGATCCGTCACGCTGACCTGATGGGCGTGTTCTGCATTCTCTCTGGCAGCATGAACCAGAAATGATTTAATTGCCTGATGGCAAAGTGACCGTAGGCCGGATAAGCGCCCACGCTGTCCGGTAAACGCGCTAACGAAAGAGGTAAAACGTGGCCAAAGCTCCAAAACGCGCCTTTGTTTGTAACGAATGCGGGGCCGATTACCCGCGCTGGCAAGGGCAATGCAGCGCCTGTCAGGCCTGGAACACCATTACCGAGGTACGCCTTGCCGCGTCACCAACGGTGGCGCGTAACGAGCGGCTCAGCGGCTATGCCGGGAATGCGGGCATCGCAAAAGTGCAGAAGCTGTCTGATATCAGCCTTGAAGAGTTGCCGCGTTTTTCCACCGGATTTAAAGAGTTTGACCGCGTGCTGGGCGGCGGTGTGGTGCCCGGCAGCGCCATCCTGATTGGCGGTAACCCCGGCGCAGGGAAATCAACGCTGCTGCTGCAAACGCTGTGCAAGCTCGCTGAGCAGATGAAAACCTTGTACGTCACCGGCGAAGAGTCTTTGCAACAGGTGGCGATGCGCGCGCATCGACTCGGTCTGCCGACGGCGAATCTGAATATGCTGTCGGAAACCAGTATCGAACAAATTTGCCTGATTGCCGAAGAAGAACAGCCGAGGCTGATGGTTATCGACTCCATTCAGGTGATGCACATGGCGGACATTCAGTCTTCGCCGGGCAGCGTGGCACAGGTGCGCGAAACCGCGGCTTACCTGACCCGCTTTGCCAAAACGCGCGGCGTGGCGATTGTCATGGTCGGCCACGTCACCAAAGACGGCTCCCTGGCCGGTCCAAAGGTGCTGGAGCACTGTATTGACTGCTCGGTGCTGCTCGACGGCGACGCCGATTCTCGTTTCCGTACTCTGCGTAGCCATAAAAACCGCTTTGGCGCGGTGAATGAGCTGGGCGTCTTTGCCATGACCGAACAGGGACTGCGTGAAGTTAGCAACCCTTCCGCTATCTTCTTAAGCCGTGGCGATGAAGTCACCTCCGGCAGTTCGGTGATGGTGGTCTGGGAAGGCACGCGCCCGTTGCTGGTGGAGATTCAGGCGCTGGTCGACCATTCGATGATGGCGAATCCGCGTCGTGTGGCGGTTGGTCTGGAGCAGAACCGTCTGGCGATTCTGCTGGCCGTGCTGCATCGTCACGGCGGCTTGCAGATGGCGGATCAGGACGTGTTCGTCAACGTGGTTGGCGGCGTGAAGGTTACCGAAACCAGCGCCGATCTGGCACTGCTACTGGCAATGGTTTCCAGCCTGCGCGACCGACCGCTGCCGCAGGACTTAGTGGTCTTTGGCGAAGTGGGACTGGCGGGCGAAATCCGTCCGGTACCCAGCGGCCAGGAGCGTATTTCCGAAGCGGCGAAGCACGGCTTTCGTCGGGCGATTGTTCCTGCCGCCAACGTGCCGAAAAAAGTGCCGGAAGGGATGCAGGTCTTTGGCGTTAAGAAGCTTACGGATGCTTTAAGCGTGTTTGACGACCTATAATAAAATACCCGCCGTCTTTCCGGCGGTATTGGGTATTACGTTTATTTTTACAGCAGGAGGCTCTTGTGTCATTTGATTATCTGAAAACTGCCATTAAGCAAAAGGGCTGTACCCTGCAACAGGTGGCAGATGCCAGTGGCATGACCAAGGGATATTTAAGTCAACTGCTGAATGCCAAAATTAAAAGCCCCAGCGCGCAAAAGCTGGAGGCGTTGCACCGGTTTCTCGGGCTGGAGTTTCCGCGCCAGCAGAAGAATATCGGTGTGGTATTCGGTAAGTTTTATCCGCTGCATACCGGCCATATCTATCTTATCCAGCGCGCGTGTAGTCAGGTCGATGAACTGCATATCATCATGGGATATGACGACACGCGCGATCGCAGCCTGTTTGAAGACAGCGCTATGTCGCAACAGCCCACGGTGCCCGATCGTCTACGCTGGCTGCTGCAAACCTTTAAGTATCAGAAAAATATCCGTATTCATGCCTTCAACGAAGAGGGTATGGAGCCGTATCCACACGGTTGGGATGTGTGGAGCAACGGGATCAAAACGTTTATGCAGGAGAAAGGGATCCAGCCTAACTGGATTTACACCTCTGAAGAGTCAGATGCCCCGCAGTATCTGGAACATCTGGGGATCGAAACCGTGCTGGTAGATCCCAAACGAACGTTTATGAACATCAGCGGCGGGCAAATCCGTGAGAACCCGTTTCGCTACTGGGAGTATATTCCTACAGAAGTGAAGCCGTTTTTCGTGCGCACTGTGGCGATCCTCGGCGGAGAGTCGAGCGGAAAATCGACGCTGGTGAACAAGCTCGCCAATATCTTTAACACTACCAGTGCGTGGGAATATGGGCGTGATTACGTCTTCTCCCATTTGGGCGGTGATGAGATGGCGTTGCAGTATTCCGACTACGATAAAATCGCCCTGGGACAAGCCCAATACATTGATTTTGCTGTCAAGTATGCCAATAAAGTGGCGTTTATCGACACCGATTTCGTTACCACTCAGGCTTTCTGCAAAAAGTATGAAGGGCGTGAACACCCGTTTGTGCAGGCCCTGATTGACGAGTATCGCTTTGACCTGGTGATCCTGCTGGAGAACAATACTCCATGGGTGGCGGATGGCTTACGCAGTCTCGGCAGTTCGGTTGACAGAAAAGCGTTTCAGTCGCTGCTGGTCGAGATGCTGCAGGAAAACAATATCAATTTTGTGCACGTTCAGGAGCCCGACTATGACGGTCGATTTTTGCGCTGCGTGGAGTTGGTGAAAGAGTTGATGGGCGAGCAGAGATAGCGTAAATGCCGGATGGCGTTGCGCTTATCCGGCCTACAAGTCGCACTCACCTCGTAGGCCGGATGAGGCGTAACGCCGCCATCCGGCGCTTAACGGTAATTACTTAGAAATACGCTTGTACTTAATACGCTTCGGCTCCAGCGCATCTGCGCCCAGCGTGCGTTTCTTGTACTCTTCGTATTCGGTAAAGTTACCTTCGAAGAACTCAACCTTACCTTCATCCTGGTAATCCAGGATGAAGGTCGCGATACGGTCGAGGAACCAACGGTCGTGCGAGATGACCATCGCGCAGCCCGGGAACTCCAGCAGGGCGTTTTCCAGCGCGCGCAGGGTTTCGATATCCAGGTCGTTGGTTGGTTCATCAAGCAGCAGCATGTTGCCGCCAACCTGCAGCAGCTTCGCCAGGTGCAGACGACCGCGCTCACCGCCGGAGAGTTCGCCTACGCGTTTACCCTGATCAACACCTTTAAAGTTGAAGCGGCCTACGTAGGCGCGGCTTGGCATCTCGGTGTTGCCGATCTTCATGATATCCAGCCCGCCGGAAACTTCTTCCCACACGGTTTTGCTGTTGTCCATGGCGTCACGGAACTGGTCAACGGAAGCTAGCTTGACGGTTTCACCCAGCGTGATGGTGCCGCTGTCTGGCTGTTCCTGACCGGACATCATACGGAACAGGGTAGATTTACCCGCGCCGTTCGGACCGATGATGCCGACGATGGCGCCTTTCGGTACGGAGAAGCTCAGGTCGTCAATCAGAACGCGATCGCCGTAGGATTTACGCAGATTGGTGACTTCAACGACTTTATCACCCAGACGTGCTCCTGGTGGGATAAACAGTTCGTTGGTTTCGTTACGCTTCTGGTATTCGGTGTTGTTCAGCTCTTCAAAGCGTGCCAGACGGGCTTTACCCTTAGACTGACGGCCTTTAGCGCCCTGACGCACCCACTCCAGCTCTTTCTCAATGGATTTACGGCGAGCCGCTTCCTGAGATGCTTCCTGCGCCAGACGCTGATCTTTCTGCTCCAGCCAGGAGGAGTAGTTGCCTTCCCATGGAATACCTTCGCCGCGGTCAAGCTCCAAATCCAGCCCGCAACGTTGTCGAGGAAGTAACGGTCGTGGGTAATCGCCACCACGGTGCCTTCGAAGTCGTGCAGGAAGCGTTCCAGCCACGCAACGGATTCGGCGTCCAGGTGGTTAGTCGGTTCGTCGAGCAGCAGCATGTCTGGTTTTTCCAGCAGCAGGCGGCACAGCGCGACGCGGCGGCGTTCACCACCGGAGAGATTCTCAATTTTAGCGTCCCAGTCCGGCAGACGCAGGGCGTCAGCGGCACGCTCAAGCTGCACGTTCAGGTTATGACCGTCGTGCGCCTGAATGATCTCTTCAAACTTGCCCTGTTGCGCAGCGAGTTTATCGAAGTCGGCGTCCGGCTCGGCGTACTTTGCGTACACTTCATCCAGACCTTTCAGCGCGTTAACCACTTCGGCAACCGCTTCTTCCACGGATTCACGAACGGTATGTTCCGGGTTTAGTTTCGGTTCCTGCGGCAGGTAACCGATTTTAATGCCAGGCTGTGGGCGAGCTTCACCTTCGATATCGGTATCAATGCCGGCCATGATGCGCAGCAGGGTCGATTTACCCGCGCCGTTCAGACCAAGTACACCGATTTTGGCGCCAGGGAAGAAGCTCAGTGAGATGTTTTTAAGAATATGACGTTTCGGCGGAACGACTTTGCCGACACGATGCATGGTATAAACAAATTGGGCCACGTTGGACTCGCCTCTTTATTTATCCCGTCATACTTCAAGCCGCAGATGCGTTGGCTGTGAGTTACTCGGCTCATCCATGAGCCTCGCCCTTGCGGGCCGCTGCTCCGCAGCGTTCAAATCTGTTCCTGACAGATTTGTCGTTCCCCCCAGTCACGCACTATGTACGCTCAGGGGATTTACTCCCTCGCCGCCTTGCTGCAACTTGAATTATTCAGGGCTAATTATTGGTAAATAGTTATCAAAGGCGAAGTGTAGCCTTTTTCATTGCCCAATCCCAGCCAGCAGATCTCACTCGCAACAAAAGTAAAAAAGTGTCCGTGACGTGGCGCATTCTGCAATGTCTGGTTAGCATGAACTAATTAAGCGGCATGATGCTGCACAGACGTAACATGAGAAGAGGAAGAGCTTGTGGACAAAGCCAATCAATTTACCTGGCGCCTGCTGGCGGCCAGCGTATGTCTGCTGACGGTCAGTCAAGTGGCGCGAGCCGATTCCCTGGATGAGCAGCGCAGTCGCTATGCGCAAATTAAACAGGCCTGGGATAACCGACAGATGGATGTCGTAGAGCAGATGATGCCCGGCCTGAAGAATTATCCTCTGTATCCTTATCTGGAATATCGTCAGATTACTGACGATCTGATGAATCAGCCCACCATTACCGTTACCAATTTTGTGCGCGCCAACCCGACACTGCCCCCCGCGCGTACTCTGCAATCACGTTTCGTGAATGAACTGGCGCGACGGGAGGACTGGCGTGGACTACTGGCGTTCAGCCCAGAAAAACCGGGTACCACGGAAGCGCAATGCAACTATTACTTTGCGAAATGGAGCACCGGGCAAACCGAAGAGGCCTGGCAGGGCGCGAAAGAACTGTGGTTGAGCGGGAAAAGCCAGCCGAACGCCTGTGACAAATTATTCGGCGTATGGCGCGCCTCAGGAACTCAGGATCCGCTGGCGTATCTGGAGCGTATTCGTCTGGCGATGAAAGCCGGGAATACCGGTCTGGTCACGGCGTTGGCTGGACAAATGCCCGCGCAATACCAAACTATCGCTTCGGCGATCATCGCGCTGGCCAACGATCCGAATTCGGTGATGACCTTTGCACGCACCACTGGCGCGACGGATTTCACCCGACAGATGGCGGCGGTGGCTTTTTCCAGCGTGGCGCGTCAGGACGCGGAAAATGCCCGCCTGATGATCCCGTCTCTGGCGCAGGCGCAACAGCTGAATGACGAGCAAACCCAGGAGCTGCGCGACATCGTCGCCTGGCGTCTGATGGGTAATGACGTTACCGATGAGCAGGCCAAATGGCGCGATGACGCCATTATGCGCTCGAATTCCACCTCGCTTGTGGAGCGCCGTGTGCGCATGGCGCTGGGAACCGGCGATCGTCGTGGTCTGAATACCTGGCTGGCGCGTCTGCCAATGGAAGCAAAAGAGAAAGATGAGTGGCGTTACTGGCAGGCGGATCTGCTGCTTGAGCGCGGGCGCGAGGCGGAAGCCAAAGAGATCCTGCACCAGCTCATGCAGCAGCGCGGTTTCTATCCGATGGTGGCGGCACAGCGTCTGGGTGAAGAGTACGAGCTGAAAGTGGATAAAGCCCCGGCAAACGTTGACTCTGCGCTGACTCAGGGACCGGAAATGGCACGTGTGCGCGAGCTAATGTACTGGAACCTGGACAATACCGCGCGCAGTGAATGGGCGAATCTGGTCACCAGTCGCACGAAGTCTGAGCAGGCTCAGCTGGCGCGTTACGCGTTCAATAATCACTGGTGGGATCTGAGCGTACAAGCGACGATCGCCGGTAAGCTGTGGGATCATCTGGAAGAGCGTTTCCCACTGGCCTACAAGGATCTGTTTACACGCTACACCAGCGGTAAGGATATTCCGCCAAGCTATGCGATGGCGATAGCGCGTCAGGAAAGCGCCTGGAACCCGAAAGTAAAATCGCCGGTTGGTGCCAGCGGGCTGATGCAGATTATGCCGGGCACGGCGACGCATACGGTGAAAATGTTCTCGATTCCAGGTTACAGCAGCCCGAGCCAACTATTGGATCCTGATACCAACATCAACATTGGTACCAGCTATTTACAGTATGTCTATCAGCAATTCGGCAATAACCGCATTTTTGCGTCGGCGGCCTATAACGCTGGACCGGGGCGCGTTCGCACCTGGCTTGGCAATAGCGCGGGTCGTATTGATGCTGTCGCGTTTGTCGAAAGCATTCCATTCTCTGAGACGCGTGGCTACGTGAAGAACGTGCTGGCTTACGATGCGTACTATCGCTATTTCCTTGGTGATAAGCCGGAGTTGATGAGCGACGCAGAATGGCAACGTCGTTACTGATCGTGTCGGTTGTGTTATGCTATCGTACTCGTTAAAGAGTACAAAAGGGGGAAGCAAGCACGCTTCCCCCGCAACGATGGCGATAACTTATGACTCAGCAATCACCCTATTCGGCAGAGATGGCAGAACAGCGTCACCAGGAGTGGTTACGTTTTGTCGATCTGCTTAAACACGCCTATGAACAAGACTTACACCTGCCCCTGCTCAATTTGATGTTAACGCCGGATGAGCGCGAAGCGCTGGGCACGCGCGTGCGTATCATTGAAGAGCTGCTGCGCGGCGAGATGAGTCAGCGCGAGCTTAAAAACGAGCTCGGGGCGGGGATCGCCACCATTACACGGGGGTCGAACAGCCTCAAATCCGCACCGGTGGATCTGCGTCATTGGCTGGAGCAGGTGCTGCTAAAAAATGCCTGATGGCACTTCGCTTATCAGGCCTAAGGATGTGGCGCGGTTGTGGCCGGATAAGGCGAAGCCGCCATCCGGCACAACGCTATAAATACACTGCGTTATGAAACGGGCTGAGCGCCAGAATCACCGCCTGGTGGTATACGCTTGAGCGCGTCAGCTTGCCCGCGGTAAAGACGCCGATAGCGCCCTCTTTACGGCCAATCTCATCAATACCCGTGTAGTCCGACATCACCGGACCGAGCGCTTCGCCCTGACGGACTCTGTCGAGAATGACAGCTGGCAATGGCAGCGTGGCTGAACGGGCTTCGCCGCGCTGGACGCCATTATCAATCACCACCCAACTGAAGGTCGCATCGTCGTCAATTCCCGCTTCAATAGCGACCCAGAAATCAGCCTGCGGGTGCAGACGGCGCGCATTATCAACGCGATTTCGTGCGCCAGTGCGCGTTTCCTGGTTTCCGAAAGGTTGTTCCGGAACGCCACTCTCGACGGCGACGGGTTCAATATGGCAGGATCCTTCCCCGAAAATCTCTTCAAATGCCCGCAGAATTGCCTGAATTTTGGCAGGATTGGTGGTCGCAGAGATAACCTTGTGCATAATTAAGCTCAGTTTGAAAATTCATCGCATCGCAGTATAACGGAAAAAAAGCATGTTACAGGTATACCTTGTTCGCCATGGCGAAACGCAGTGGAACGCCGAGCGACGTATTCAAGGCCAGTCAGACAGCCCACTGACCGCTAAAGGTGAACAGCAAGCCATGCAGGTGGGCGAACGCGCCCGCACGTTTGGTATTACGCATGTCATCAGTAGCGATTTAGGTCGTACACGACGCACCGCAGAAATCATCGCCCAGGCCTGTGGCTGTGATATCACCTATGACTCACGTTTGCGCGAGCTGAATATGGGCGTGCTGGAGCAACGCCATATCGATACGCTGACGTCGGAAGAAGAGGGCTGGCGTCGCCAGTTGGTGAACGGTACGGTGGAGGGGCGTATTCCTGAAGGGGAATCGATGCAGGAACTGAGCGATCGCGTCCACGCGGCGCTGGCATCCTGTCTGGAGTTGCCGCCGGGGAGTCGTCCGCTGCTGGTCAGTCACGGTATTGCACTGGGTTGCCTGGTGAGTACGATTCTGGGATTACCGGCATGGGCTGAACGTCGCCTGCGTTTGCGCAACTGTTCTATTTCTCGCGTCGATTACCAGGAAAGTTTGTGGCTTGCGCCGGGATGGGTAGTTGAAACGGCAGGGGACATCTCACATCTGGACGCCCCTGCGTTAGACGAACTGCAGCGCTAGCGGCGAATCGGAATCAGGAATTCGCAGCGCAGGTTGATCGGGCGATCTCCCGCTTTGGCATCTTCTGCCGGGTAGTATCGCTCGATATCCTGCCCTTTACGGCGCGTCAGGTTCAGCATTGGCATGCATGTGCCGTAAACCGTCAGGATAAACTCCTGTACACCGGTCCCCAGCCCTTCATAGGTAAACATCACATACTCGCCGCCCTGTAGCAGGATAGGCTGTGCCGACGGCACATAACCATTGGCCTGTTCCGGCGTCAGTGCTGTGGTGTAAAACACTTCCTGCTCGTCATCTTTTTCAATGCTCGGACGCGTTTCGTTCAGCCCGTACAGCACCGGTGGGATCGCAGGAGCCTGGCTAAGGAAGTCGCGCCAGAACTGAATTCGCATTTCATGACGGAAATCTGAAATCTGCTCCAGCGAGCAGGAATAGCTTTGCGTGGTGCCTAGCAGTTGCGTATCTTCCAGCGTGACAAACTCGTGTGCAGGCATGGCAAATTCACCCAGTCGCATAGGCGGGCGAATACCAAACGCGCTCCATTCCGGTGAACGGCGATACAGCGCAGGCGTCTGGGAAAACTGTTTCTTGAACGCGCGGGTAAAGGTTTGTTGAGAGTCAAAGCGATATTGCAGCGCAATATCCAGAATTGGGCGTGCAGTCAGGCGCAGCGCCACTGCGGATTTCGATAAACGACGGGCGCGGATATAGGCGCCAATAGCATGGCCCGTCACGTCCTTAAACATTCTCTGCAGGTGCCACTTGGAATAGCCTGCTTTTGCCGCCACATTGTCAAGCGACAAAGGCTGATCCAGATGACCTTCCAGCCAGATTAATAGGTCGCGAATAATGCCAGCCTGATCCATAAAATATCCTCATCCTTTCAACAACGAGTACCTGACGTCAGGTATGAGGATAATAGCATTTTTTGCTGTTTTAGCATTCAGTGTTTTTTTTGCTCATAAATGCTTTTTTCGATCATTCGAAAGCGTGATTATTGTAATCCTGTGATCTGTATACGTTTTATCTTAGAATGTCGAATAATTACACAGAGTAACTTTTAAAAATGGTAACAATATGAAATATAAGAGCTTAATCATTTCCTCAATTCTGCTGATGCTGGCGCAGGTCGCCCATGCGGAGCAGATTGGATCTGTCGATACGGTGTTCAAAATGTTTGGGCCGGATCATAAAATTGTGGTCGAAGCGTTTGACGATCCTGATGTTACCAACGTGACCTGCTACGTGAGCCGGGCGAAGACCGGCGGCATCAAAGGTGGGCTGGGGCTGGCGGAAGATACCTCCGATGCCGCCATTTCCTGTCAGCAGGTGGGGCCGGTAGAACTGAGCGACAGAATCAAGAACGGCAAAGCGCAGGGCGAAGTGGTATTTAAAAAACGTACCTCGCTGGTGTTTAAATCCTTACAGGTCGTGCGTTTTTACGACGCGAAACGTAATGCCCTGGCCTATCTGGCCTATTCAGATAAAGTGGTCGATGGATCGCCCAAAAATGCCATCAGTGCGGTGCCCATCATGCCGTGGCGGGAATAACAAGGAAGCAAAATGCAACAACCGTTGATCTGGTTGGTTGAGGATGAGCAGGGCATTGCCGATACGCTCATCTACATGCTGCAGCAGGAAGGTTTTAGCGTGGAAGCGTTTGAGCGCGGGTTACCTGCGCTGGAGAAATCTCGCCAGCGTTGTCCTGATGCGATCATTCTGGATGTCGGACTACCGGATATCAGCGGTTTTGAACTGTGTCGACGCCTGCTGGAGCGGCATCCAGCGTTGCCGATCCTGTTTCTGACCGCGCGTAGCGATGAGGTGGATCGCCTACTGGGGCTGGAAATTGGTGCGGATGACTATGTTGCCAAGCCTTTCTCACCGCGCGAGGTGTGCGCCCGCGTGCGTACGCTGCTGCGGCGGGTGCAGAAATTCTCTGCTCCTTCATCGACGACGCGTTGCGGCGATTTTGAACTTAATGAGCTGGCCGCGCAGATTACCTGGTTCGGCAAGCCGTTAAACCTGACGCGCTATGAATTTCTGTTGCTGAAAACGCTGCTGTTGTCGCCGGGGCGCATTTACTCACGCCAGCAGTTGATGGATTTAGTCTGGGCCGATGCACAGGACACCTTTGACAGAACGGTCGATACCCACATTAAAACGCTGCGCGCCAAGCTGCGGGCTATCAACCCTGAGCTTTCCCCCATCAATACGCATCGCGGTATGGGATATAGCCTGAGGAGCGTCTGATGCGCATTGGCATGCGTTTGTTGCTCGGCTATTTTCTGATTGTTGCCGTCGCCGCCTGGTTCGTTTTGTCGATCTTTGTACAGGAAATTAAACCAGGCGTCCGCCGGGCAACCGAAGGCACTTTGATTGATACCGCCACGCTGCTGGCTGCGCTGGCGCGCGATGACTTGCTCTCTGACTCTCCCGCCAACGGCAAGCTGGCGCAGGCATTTTCGCAACTGCATAACCGCCCATTCAGCGCCAATATCAGCGGCATTAACAAAGTCCGTAATGAATACCATGTCTACATGACGGACGCGCAGGGTAAAGTGTTGTTTGATTCCGCAAACCAGGCTGTCGGTCAGGATTATTCTCGCTGGAACGACGTGTGGTTAACCCTGCGTGGGCAATATGGCGCCCGCAGTACGCCGCAAAACCCGAACGATCCGGAAAGTTCAGTGATGTACGTGGCCGCGCCGATCGTAGACGGCGGACGTATTATCGGAGTGCTTAGCGTCGGTAAACCGAATGCGGCGATGGCGCCGGTGATTAAACGCAGTGAACGGCGGATGTTGTGGGCCAGCGCCGTATTGCTGGGCATTGCCTTAGTGATTGGCATCGGGATGGTATGGTGGATAAACCGCTCCATCGCCCGGCTGGCGCGCTATGCCGACTCCGTTACCGAGAATCGCCCCGTCCCACTGCCTGATTTAGGTAGCAGCGAGCTACGTAAACTGGCGCAGGCGCTGGAAAGTATGCGACTGAAGCTGGAGGGCAAAAACTACATTGAGCAGTATGTTTATGCGTTAACGCATGAACTGAAAAGTCCGCTGGCGGCCATTCGCGGCGCGGCTGAGATTTTGCGCGAAGGTCCGCCGCCGAACGTGGTTGCGCGCTTTACCGATAATATCCTGACGCAAAATGCGCGCATGCAGGCGCTGGTCGAAACCCTGTTACGCCAGGCGCGGCTGGAGAATCGACAGGACATTACGTTGACGCCAGTGGCGGTAGATGCGCTGTTTGCTCAGCTCAAAGAGGCGCGTAGCGTGCAACTGGCGGCAAAAAACATCACGCTTACCATTATGCCTTCATCGCTTAGCGTCGCCGCCGATCCTGCGTTACTGGAGCAGGCATTGGGGAATTTGCTCGACAACGCTATCGACTTCACGCCACAGGACGGGACGATTACGCTGAGCGCGCATCAGCAGGATGAACTGGTCACGTTGCAGATAATCGACAGCGGCAGCGGGATCCCCGACTTCGCGTTGCCGCGTATTTTTGAGCGTTTCTATTCGCTGCCCCGTGAAAATGGGCATAAGAGCAGCGGTTTAGGGCTGGCGTTTGTCAGTGAGGTTGCGCGACTGCACGAGGGGACGGTGACATTGTGCAACCGACCACAAGGCGGCGCACATGCCTCGTTTACGCTTCACGCTCACTTCACATAACTTCAAATTCTCCGCACAAAGCTGTTCTACCTTGCTGATATTGCAAAGGAGAACGCTATGTTTAAATCACCCCTGTTTTGGAAAATAGTCACCTTAGGTGGCGCAATACTGCTGCTGTTAATTCCGCTGACGATGGTCAGGCAGATCATCGTGGAGCGATCGGATTACCGTGATGAAGTCGAAGATGCTATCCGACAGAGCACCAGCGGGCCGCAAAAGATGGTAGGACCGTTGATAGCCATTCCGCTAACGGAGCTTTACACCTCACTGGAGGATGGCAAAGAAATCCAGCGTAAGCGTAGCTATATCCATTTCTGGCTGCCGGAATCGTTGGTAGTTGAGGGGAATCAGAACGTTGAAGCGCGTAAAATCGGTATTTATGAGGGCCAGGTCTGGCACAATGATGTTTCGGTGAAGGCTGAGTTTAACGCCGAACGGTTGGGTGATTTAAATCATCCTAATATCAGCATTGGCAAACCGTTTATTGTGGTTGGCGTGGGGGACGCGCGCGGGATTGGCGTGGTAAAAGCGCCGCAGGTCAATGGAACGTCGCTGGCCGTTGAGCCTGGGACGGGGCTGGATGGACGTGCGCAGGGGATCCACATTCCGCTACCCGATGCGAGCTGGGCTGAGCAAAATCTGAGCATGGCGTTGTCGCTTAATTTGAGCGGAACCGGCGATTTCTCCGTCGTTCCGGTTGGACGTAACAGTGAAATGACCTTAACCAGCAACTGGCCACATCCCAACTTTCTTGGGGACTTTCTCCCGGCTAAGCGCGAAATTAGCGAATCAGGATTCAAGGCTCAGTGGCAAAGCAGCTGGTTTGCGAACAACCTCGGCGAGCGCTTTAACGACGAAAAGATTGGTTGGCTGGGCATGCCAGCGTTTAGCGTCGCCGTCGCCACGCCTGCAGATCAGTATCAGTTAACGGACAGGGCAACAAAGTATGCCATCCTGCTGATTGTGCTGACCTTTATGTCTTTCTTCGTCCTTGAAAGTATGACCAATCTGCGCCTGCACCCGATGCAGTATCTGCTGGTGGGGCTATCGCTGGTAATGTTTTATCTGCTGCTGCTGGCACTGTCGGAACACATTGGTTTTACGGCGGCGTGGATAACGGCAAGTCTGGTGGGGGCGTTGATGAACGGTGTGTATCTGCAGGCGATATTGCAGGGCTGGCGGAACAGTATTTTGTTCACCGTGGCGCTGCTGGGGCTGGATGGTGTGATGTGGGTGCTGCTACGTTCACAGGATAGCTCTTTACTGCTGGGAACCGGCGTGCTGTTGTTCGCGCTTTGTGGGGTCATGTTCCTGACGCGTCATCTTGACTGGCACTCGCTGGCACAGCCAAAAGCAAAGCCAAAATCTACAGAACTTCCAGAGCTTCAGCCTGCGCAGAGCGACGAATTTCGCTTGTGGAAATAGAGCGGTAGGGAAATGAAAAACGGCGCATAAAGCGCCGTTTTTATACCAGTGAGGATTGAATTAATCCTGCAGGTCGCCGCAGAAACGGTAGCCTTCACCGTGAATGGTGGCGATGATTTCTGGCGTATCCGGCGTTGATTCGAAATGTTTACGAATGCGGCGGATCGTCACGTCAACGGTACGGTCATGCGGCTTCAGTTCGCGACCGGTCATTTTTTTCAACAGTTCTGCGCGAGACTGGATTTTGCCCGGATTCTCACAGAAGTGAAGCATGGCGCGGAATTCGCTGCGTGGCAGTTTATACTGCTCACCGTCAGGACCAATCAGAGAGCGGCTGTTGATGTCCAGCTCCCAGCCATTGAACTTGTAGCTTTCGACGCTACGGCGTTCTTCGCTGACAGTACCCAGGTTCATGGTACGGGACAGCAGGTTACGAGCACGGATAGTCAGTTCGCGCGGGTTAAACGGCTTGGTGATGTAATCGTCTGCGCCGATTTCGAGGCCGAGAATTTTATCGACTTCGTTATCACGGCCCGTCAGGAACATCAGCGCAACGTTAGCTTGTTCGCGAAGTTCGCGCGCTAACAGCAGGCCATTTTTCCCAGGCAGATTGATATCCATAATCACAAGGTTGATATCATATTCAGAGAGAATCTGATGCATTTCCGCGCCATCTGTCGCTTCGAATACATCATAGCCTTCTGCTTCGAAAATGCTTTTCAACGTGTTGCGTGTTACTAACTCGTCTTCAACGATAAGAATGTGCGGGGTCTGCATGTTTGCTACCTAAATTGCCAACTAAATCGAAACAGGAAGTACAAAAGTCCCTGACCTGCCTGATGCATGCCGTAAATTAACATGATCGGCGTAACATGACTAAAGTACGTAATTGCGTTCTTGATGCACTTTCCATCAACGTCAACAACATCATTAGCTTGGTCGTGGGTAGTTTCCCTCTGGACCCGACAGTGTCAAAAACGGCTGTCATCCTAACCATTTTAACAGCAACATAACAGGCTAAGACATGCCGGACACCCAATAAAACTACGCTTCGTTGACATATATCAAGTTCAATTGTAGCACGTTAACAGTTTGATGAAATCAACGTATCCAAATGTTTGCTTTCATCACAAAATTGCAATATTACAACTAGTTGCACGAGCAAATTAATAAATGTAATGAATCCAACCGGTGCGATCCATTTTAAATTAAATTATCATGGATAAACAGAGGGATATGCAACTTTTGTTAACATAAAAAGCAATAGTACACCCGGGAAATAGTTTAGCATTTTTTAATGGATGCGAAATGCTTTTTCAGTGATTTCTGTTAAAAATATGTAAATTCGCACTGCGTAATATGTTGAAGCACGTCACATTATTCCTTGCAGACTGGCCAAAAAGAGTATCGAAATGCGTTTAACAATTATTCTGGTTGCCCCCGCCAGAGCGGAAAATATTGGTGCGGCTGCCCGCGCTATGAAGACCATGGGGTTCACCCAATTACGCATCGTTGACAGCGAAGCCCACCTGGAACCCGCCACGCGATGGGTCGCGCATGGTTCTGGCGATATTATTGATAATATTAGCGTTTTTTCAACGTTAGCGGAGGCGCTGCACGACGTAGATTTTACCGTCGCGACCACTGCGCGTAGTCGGGCGAAGTTCCATTACTACGCTACGCCGGTCGAACTGGTTCCTCTGCTGCAGGAAAAATCAACGTGGATGGATCACGCCGCGCTGGTTTTTGGTCGTGAAGATTCAGGGCTGACCAACGAAGAATTGGCCCTGGCGGATGTACTCACCGGTGTACCTATGGTGGCTGACTATCCTTCACTCAATTTGGGGCAGGCGGTGATGGTGTATTGCTATCAATTAGCAGGTTTAATACAACAACCCGTCAAAAACATTGAGGTGACGGATGAGCTTCAGCTACAGGCATTGCGCGCGCGCGTTTTGCGTTTATTAGCCACGCTGAACGTTTCTGACGACATCAAGTTGACGGACTGGCTGCAACAGCGAATGGGTCTGTTAGGGCAGCGAGATACGGCAATGTTGCACCGTTTTTTACATGATATAGAAAAAAGCATCACGAAATAAAATATCGACCTACATTTGTTGCGTGGTGTTTTGCTCTGGATTCAAGTAGGGGTGACATACTGTATTGGTCGAAACTAAAAGGGCAAGCAGTCGCTCGTGAACAAGTTTCGGAATGTGACCAATTTAAAAATTTATTGACTTAGGTCAGCAGATACTTTAACCCTAAAAGAATACAGGACAGATAATAAATAATTACAGAGCACACAACATCATGAAACGCATCAGCATCACTATTACCACAACCATCACCATTACCACAGGTAACGGTGCGGGCTGACGCGTACAGGAAACACAAGAAAAAGCCCGCACCTAAACAGTGCGGGCTTTTTTTTCGACCAAAGGCAATGAGGTAAACCATGCGAGTGTTGAAGTTCGGCGGTACATCAGTGGCAAATGCAGAGCGCTTTCTGCGGGTTGCCGATATTCTGGAAAGCAATGCCAGACAGGGGCAGGTCGCGACCGTTCTCTCTGCCCCCGCAAAAATTACCAACCATCTGGTGGCGATGATTGAGAAGACCATCGGTGGTCAGGATGCTTTAGCCAATATCAGCGACGCCGAACGCATTTTCTCTGAGCTGTTGGTGGGTCTTGCCGCCGCGCAACCGGGTTTCCCGCAGGCTCCGCTCAAAGCCTTTGTTGAACAAGAGTTTGCACAGATTAAGCACGTCCTGCACGGTATCAGCCTGCTGGGTCAGTGCCCGGACAGCATCAATGCTGCGCTTATTTGCCGTGGTGAAAAAATGTCGATCGCCATCATGGCTGGCCTGCTGGAAGCGCGCGGGCACAACGTGACGGTCATCGACCCGGTAGAGAAATTGCTGGCGGTAGGTCATTACCTCGAATCTACCGTTGATATCGCCGAATCTACGCGCCGCATAGCCGCCAGCCGTATTCCTGCGGACCATATGATTCTGATGGCAGGATTTACCGCCGGGAATGAGAAAGGAGAGTTAGTGGTGCTGGGGCGTAATGGCTCTGACTACTCTGCCGCCGTACTGGCCGCCTGTTTGCGCGCCGATTGTTGTGAGATCTGGACCGATGTCGATGGCGTATATACCTGCGATCCGCGCCAGGTACCCGACGCCCGACTGCTGAAGTCGATGTCTTATCAGGAAGCGATGGAGCTTTCTTACTTCGGCGCTAAAGTGCTGCACCCGCGCACCATTACCCCTATTGCCCAGTTCCAGATCCCGTGCCTGATTAAAAATACCGGCAATCCACAAGCGCCCGGCACGCTTATCGGTGCCAGCAGTGATGATGACGATTTGCCGGTAAAAGGGATTTCTAACCTCAATAACATGGCGATGTTTAGCGTCTCCGGCCCTGGGATGAAAGGCATGGTGGGGATGGCGGCGCGAGTTTTTGCCGTGATGTCGCGCGCAGGCATCTCGGTGGTGCTGATCACCCAATCCTCTTCTGAATACAGCATCAGCTTCTGCGTCCCGCAGGGCGACTGCGCGCGTGCGCAGCGCGCCATGCAGGATGAATTCTATCTCGAACTGAAAGAAGGTTTGCTGGAGCCGCTGGCGGTGACTGAGCGTCTGGCGATCATCTCGGTCGTTGGCGATGGTATGCGCACGTTGCGTGGCATCTCGGCGAAATTTTTTGCCGCGCTGGCTCGCGCGAACATTAATATCGTGGCAATCGCCCAGGGCTCGTCTGAGCGTTCCATTTCGGTAGTGGTGAATAACGACGACGCGACCACTGGCGTGCGTGTGACCCATCAGATGCTGTTCAACACCGATCAGGTGATTGAAGTATTTGTCATTGGTGTTGGCGGCGTGGGCGGTGCGCTGCTGGAGCAGCTTAAACGTCAGCAAACCTGGCTTAAAAAGAAGCATATCGATCTGCGCGTGTGCGGTGTGGCGAACTCGAAGGCCCTGCTGACCAACGTCCATGGTCTGAATCTGGAAAACTGGCAGTCGGAGCTGGAAAGCGCGAAAGAGCCTTTCAACCTGGGGCGCTTAATTCGTCTGGTGAAAGAATATCATCTGCTCAATCCGGTGATTGTCGACTGTACTTCAAGTCAGGCGGTCGCGGATCAGTATGCGGATTTCCTGCGCGAAGGCTTCCATGTGGTCACGCCGAACAAAAAGGCCAACACGTCGTCGATGGATTACTACCATCAGCTGCGTTTTGCAGCGGCGAAGTCTCGTCGTAAATTCCTGTACGACACCAACGTAGGCGCGGGCTTGCCGGTAATTGAGAACCTGCAAAATCTGCTCAGCGCGGGCGATGAACTGCAACGTTTCTCCGGTATTCTTTCTGGTTCGCTGTCGTTTATTTTCGGCAAGCTGGATGAAGGAATGAGCTTCTCCGAGGCCACCACCATGGCGCGTGAGCTGGGCTATACCGAACCCGATCCACGTGACGATCTATCCGGTACGGACGTGGCGCGTAAGCTGTTGATCCTGGCCCGTGAAACCGGTCGTGAGCTGGAGCTTTCTGACATTGTTATTGAGCCGGTCCTGCCGAAAGAGTTTGATGATTCCGGTGATGTTCCCGCGTTTATGGCGAAATTGCCGCAGCTGGATGACGCCTTTGCCGCGCGTGTGGCGAAAGCCCGTGATGAGGGGAAAGTATTACGCTATGTTGGCAATATTGAAGAGGATGGCGTCTGTCGCGTAAAAATAGAAGCAGTAGACGGCAACGATCCGCTGTTCAAAGTGAAAAACGGTGAAAACGCGTTGGCGTTTTACAGCCACTATTATCAGCCGCTACCGTTGGTTCTGCGCGGATACGGCGCGGGTAACGACGTGACGGCGGCGGGCGTATTTGCCGACCTGCTACGTACCCTTTCATGGAAGTTAGGAGTCTGACATGGTGAGAGTTTATGCCCCGGCTTCCAGCGCCAATATGAGCGTCGGGTTTGATGTGCTCGGAGCAGCGGTAACTCCGGTGGACGGTTCGCTGTTAGGCGATGTGGTATCCGTTGAGGCGGCTGACCATTTCAGCCTCAACAACCTCGGTCGCTTTGCCAATAAGCTGCCGCCTGAGCCGCGAGAAAATATTGTCTACCAGTGCTGGGAGCGATTCTGTCAGGAGCTGGGTAAAAGCGTTCCGGTGGCGATGACGCTGGAAAAAAATATGCCGATTGGCTCCGGGTTAGGCTCCAGCGCGTGTTCCGTTGTGGCGGCGCTGGTCGCCATGAACGAGCATTGCGGTAAACCGCTCAACGATACGCGCCTGTTGGCGATAATGGGTGAGCTGGAAGGGCGTATCTCCGGCAGTATTCATTACGATAACGTCGCCCCGTGCTTTTTAGGCGGTATGCAGTTAATGATCGAAGAAAACGGCATTATCAGCCAGCAGGTGCCAGGCTTTGATGAGTGGCTGTGGGTCCTCGCGTATCCGGGGATTAAAGTGTCGACGGCAGAAGCGCGGGCGATTTTACCTGCGCAGTATCGCCGTCAGGACTGTATCGCCCACGGGCGGCATCTGGCTGGGTTTATCCATGCCTGCTATTCCCGTCAGCCAGGGCTTGCCGCGAAGCTGATGAAAGATGTCATTGCTGAGCCATACCGTACCCGCCTGCTGCCAGGCTTTAGCCAGGCGCGTCAGGCGGTAGCGGAAATCGGGGCGCTGGCCAGCGGTATCTCCGGTTCGGGGCCGACGCTGTTCGCTTTGTGCGACAAGCCGGATACGGCGCAGCGTGTAGCAGACTGGCTGGGTAAAAATTATCTGCAAAATCAGGAAGGCTTTGTTCATATTTGCCGGTTGGACACGGCGGGCGCACGGGTACTGGGATAATCAATGAAACTGTATAATCTGAAAGATCATAACGAACAGGTCAGCTTTGCACAGGCCGTCACACAAGGGCTTGGCAAGAATCAGGGATTGTTTTTTCCGCACGATTTGCCGGAATTCAATCTGTCAGAAGTCGATGAGATGTTGAACCAGGATTTCGTTAGCCGCAGCGCTAAAATCCTTTCCGCATTTATCGGTGATGAAATCCCACAGGAGATTCTGGAACAGCGCGTGCGTGCGGCGTTTGCCTTCCCGGCACCGGTTGCTCAGGTTGCCGCGGATATCGGCTGTCTGGAGCTGTTCCACGGCCCAACGCTTGCATTTAAAGACTTTGGCGGGCGCTTTATGGCGCAGATGCTGACGCATATCAGCGGCGACAAACCGGTCACCATTCTGACGGCGACCTCTGGAGACACTGGTGCGGCAGTCGCACATGCCTTTTATGGTCTGAAAAATGTGCGCGTGGTGATCCTTTATCCGAACGGCAAGATTAGCCCATTACAGGAAAAACTGTTCTGTACACTGGGTGGCAATATTGAAACCGTGGCGATTGATGGCGATTTTGATGCCTGTCAGGCGCTGGTGAAACAGGCGTTTGATGACGAAGAGCTGAAGGTCGCTTTGGGGCTGAATTCGGCTAACTCAATCAACATCAGCCGTCTGCTGGCGCAAATCTGTTACTACTTTGAGGCCGTGGCTCAACTGCCGCAAGAGGCGCGTAATCAACTGGTTATTTCCGTTCCCAGCGGCAACTTTGGCGATCTGACTGCCGGGCTGCTGGCAAAATCACTGGGCTTGCCGGTGAAGCGTTTTATCGCGGCGACCAACGTCAACGATACGGTTCCACGCTTTCTTGCACAAGGTGAGTGGGCGCCGAAAGCGACTCAGGCGACGTTGTCGAATGCGATGGATGTCAGCCAGCCAAATAACTGGCCGCGGGTGGAAGAACTGTTCCGCCGTAAAATCTGGCGTCTGAATGAGCTGGGTTATGCCGCTGTTGACGATCCCACTACTCAGGACACGATGCGTGAGCTGCATGAGATGGGGTACACCTCAGAACCGCATGCGGCGGTGGCTTACCGTGCGCTGCGTGACCAACTGAACCCTGGCGAGTACGGCCTGTTCCTCGGTACTGCGCATCCGGCCAAGTTTAAAGAAAGCGTTGAAGAGATTCTTGACCTGACGCTGGCTCTGCCAAAAGCGCTGGCGGAACGCGCGGACCTGCCGCTGCTTTCTCATCACCTGCCTGCTGATTTTGCTGAACTGCGCAAGCTGATGATGACCCGCGGTTAACGGTTGTGCCCGCTGGCGCTTTGCTTAGCGGGCCTACAAAACCTGTCGGCCGGATCGGGCGTTCGCCCCCATCCGGCCTTTTTACTACTGCTCCTGGCGCTTAAACACCAGTTCGCCATTTCCTGACGCTTCTTCATCAAAGAAATAGCCTTCGCTGTTAAAGGCGGTCAGCTGTTCTGGCTGCGTTAAGCGGTTCTCAATAATGTAGCGACTCATCAGGCCGCGCGCTTTTTTGGCATAGAAGCTGATGACTTTGAACTTACCGTTCTTCTCGTCGAGGAAGACCGGTTTGATAAGCTCCGCATTGAGCTTTTTCGGCTTCACGGATTTAAAATACTCATCCGAGGCGAGGTTAATCACTACGCTGTCGCCTTGCGCTTCCAGCGCTTCGTTAAGTTTATCGGTGATGGTATCTCCCCAGAACTGGTAGAGATCTTTACCTTTCGCATTGGCCAGACGAATACCCATCTCCAGACGGTAAGGCTGCATCAAATCCAGCGGACGCAAAACGCCGTACAGCCCGGACAACATCCGTAAGTGTTGCTGAGCGAAGTCGAAATCCGCTTCGCTGAAGGTTTCAGCCTGCAGTCCGGTATACACGTCGCCTTTAAATGCCAGAATGGCCTGGCGCGCGTTTTCCGGCGTGAAGTCAGGCTGCCAGTCATGGAAACGCGTGGCGTTCAGATCCGCCAGCTTGTCGCTAATTCCCATCAGCTTGCCAATTTGCGGAGCAGAGAGTTGGCGCGCCACGTGAATAAGCTGCTGAGAGTGATCCAGCAGTTCGGGCAATGTATGACGTGTCGTTGCCAGCGGACTTTGGTAGTCGAGCGTTTTTGCAGGTGAAATCAGAATCAGCATATCCAGTCCTTGCAGGAAATTTACTGCGACTTTAGCAAAAAAAACGACAGAATTGATCGATGGTTGCGATTGCCGCGCTAGCCGCGCGGCGTCTCATCCCAGCTTTCGGGCGCAAGTTGTTGTCTGATATCAGGATAACGGCGCGGATCGAATTCTGGGCGCACCCCGAGTTTGCGTTGGCGTAGATAGTCGCAGGCGATAGTCTGTACAACCGGTGAAAGCAGCAGAATCGCCGTCAGGTTAGTGATGGCCATACACGCCATAATGATGTCCGCCAACTGCCAGATCAGCGGAACGCTGACTAACGTTCCGCCGATAACGGTGCTAACGGTGGCGATCCGTAATAGCCAGATGACGCGGATATTGTCCAGCTTCAGGAAAACGAGGTTATTTTCCGCATAGATGTAGTTGGCCACGATAGAGCTAAAGGCAAACAGAATCACAATTAACGCCACGAATCCGGCACCCCATTCTCCCGTCACTGAAACCATCGCTTTCTGAAGTAACTGGATGCCTTCCATCGGTACATAGCTGGCGTCATTACCCGCCAACAGAACAATCATCGCGCTGGCCGTACAGAGAATCAGCGTATCAACTAATACTCCGATCATTTGCACAATGCCTTGTGCCGCAGGATGCGGAGGCCAGGATGCTGCTGACGCGGCCGCGTTCGGAGTTGATCCCATTCCGGCCTCATTAGAAAACATACCGCGTTGAAAGCCGCTGGCAATGGCCTGGCTTAGTGTATACCCGGCGGCACCGGCTGCGGCTTCCTGCCAGCCAAAGGCACTTTTTATAATGGTCATGATAATGCCGGGGAGCTGCCCGAAATGCCAAAGACAGATGACGATGCTGCAACCGACCCACAACAGCGCCATCATCGGAACGAACCATTGCATCAGGCGGGCAACGCCTTTAATGCCGCCAACGATTGCTAATAATGACACTATTGCCAGTGCGATACCGGTGAAGAGGGGAGGGATATCAAAAGCAAAGGTCAGCGCATGAGAGACCGAATTAGCCTGAACGCTGTTAAAAATCAGACCATAAGCAATGAGTAAAAAGATGGCAAAAAGAACGCCCATCCAGCGCATGCCCAGCCCACGCTCCATATACCACGCAGGACCGCCACGAAACTGTCCCTTGCTGTCGCGCTCTTTATACAGTTGGGCAAGAGAGCTCTCGGCAAATGACGTCGCCATACCAATGATCGCCGAGACCCACATCCAGAACACGGCTCCCGCGCCGCCAGCGGCAATCGCCAACGCCACGCCCGCCAGATTTCCGCTACCGATACGTGCGGCAAGACTGGTGCATAAAGCCTGAAAGGAAGTTAAACCGCCCGGCTGCGGGCTGATGCTGTTTTTAAGACTTTTGCCAAACTGGCGAATATAGCGAAACTGAATAAACCCTGTACGCCAGGTGAACCAACATCCTGCGCCAAGCAGGAGGTAGATCATCACCGATCCCCAGAGTATTTCATTAATAAATGAGAAAAAATCAGGCATTAACATCCCTCTTGTTGATGCCGGTAAGCGCGAATATTCCCGTGTAAGCGCTACCAATAATCGACCAGTATATACCTTATAAGGTGATTGATTACGGGAGTTTATCATAACAATCGTTATATCCCTTAATTGCGCATCACAGGCTTAGCGATGCGTAATCAGGGCTGAGCGGCTGGTCGGACAATCCAGGCGGTTGCGCTGAGAGTGCGTCGTGCTATCATCAGGGAAGATCGGTTACATCCCCCTAACAAGCTGTTTAAAGAGAATCGCTATCATGACGGACAAATTGACCTCCCTTCGTCAGTTCACCACAGTAGTGGCCGACACCGGAGACATCGCGGCAATGAAGCTGTATCAGCCTCAGGATGCCACAACTAACCCTTCTCTCATTCTTAACGCAGCGCAGATCCCGGAATACCGCAAGCTGATTGATGACGCTGTAGCCTGGGCTAAGCAGCAGAGCAACGACCGTGCGCAGCAGGTCGTCGACGCGACCGACAAGCTGGCAGTAAATATCGGTCTGGAGATCCTGAAACTGGTCCCAGGTCGTATCTCCACTGAAGTTGACGCTCGTCTGTCCTACGACACTGACGCGTCCATCGCTAAAGCAAAACGCCTGATCAAAATGTACAACGATGCTGGCATCAGCAACGATCGCATCCTGATTAAACTGGCTTCAACCTGGCAGGGCATCCGTGCCGCTGAGCAGCTGGAAAAAGAAGGCATCAACTGTAACCTGACTCTGCTGTTCTCCTTCGCGCAGGCACGTGCATGTGCAGAAGCTGGCGTATATCTGATTTCTCCGTTCGTTGGCCGTATTCTTGACTGGTACAAAGCCAATACCGACAAGAAAGAGTATGCACCGGCAGAAGATCCGGGTGTGGTTTCCGTAACGGAAATTTACGAGTACTACAAACAGCACGGTTACGAAACCGTAGTTATGGGTGCGAGCTTCCGTAACATCGGCGAAATCATTGAGCTGGCAGGCTGCGATCGTCTGACGATTGCTCCGGCACTGCTGAAAGAACTGGCAGAAAGCGAAGGCGCTATCGAACGTAAACTGTCCTTCTCAGGCGAAGTGAAAGCGCGCCCTGCACGCATCACCGAAGCTGAGTTCCTGTGGCAGCACAACCAGGATCCGATGGCTGTAGACAAACTGGCGGACGGTATCCGTAAGTTTGCTGTAGACCAGGGTAAACTGGAAAAAATGATCGGCGATCTGCTGTAATCATTAGTGCGTGGCCCTGATATGGGTCACGCTACCTCTTCTGAAACCTGTCTGTCCTTCCCTTCGCAGTGTATCATTCTGTTTAACGAGACTGTTTAAACGGAATAATCATGAATACTTTACGCATTGGCCTGGTTTCCATTTCTGACCGTGCTTCCAGCGGCGTTTACCAGGATAAAGGTATCCCGGCCCTTGAAGAGTGGCTGGCGTCTGCCCTTACCACCCCTTTTGAGCTGCAAACGCGGTTGATCCCGGATGAACAGGCGATCATCGAACAGACCTTATGCGAGCTGGTAGACGAAATGAGTTGTCATCTGGTGCTGACTACCGGCGGAACGGGTCCGGCCCGTCGTGACGTAACGCCTGATGCGACGCTTGCCGTAGCCGACCGTCAGATGCCGGGCTTTGGTGAGCAGATGCGCCAGATAAGCCTGCACTTTGTGCCAACGGCGATTCTTTCCCGTCAGGTTGGCGTGATTCGCAAGCAGGCGTTGATCCTGAATCTGCCTGGGCAGCCAAAATCGATCAAAGAGACGCTGGAAGGCGTGAAAGATGCCGACGGTAAGGTTATCGTGCCGGGTATTTTTGCAAGTGTACCGTATTGTATACAGCTATTAGATGGGCCGTATGTGGAAACCGCACCGACTGTTGTAGCATCTTTTCGTCCTAAAAGCGCAATACGCGATACAAAAGCCTGAAAGTAGCCCGATCGTGACATAAGTGCCAATGACAGTGGAGTATTGAATTGTTTACGATATAGTAATTTTTGCTTTACATATATCAACAAACAGATTCAATTACTTCACTGACTCATGGTTTGCTATGTCACAACACACTCGACCGCTGAATCGCCAGGATTATAAAACCCTTACGCTTGCTGCCCTTGGTGGTGCGCTTGAGTTTTATGATTTCATTATCTTTGTCTTCTTTGCCGCTGTTGTTGGCGAGCTCTTCTTCCCCGCAGACATCCCTGAATGGCTACGTCAGGTGCAAACCTTCGGCATTTTTGCCGCCGGATATCTGGCGCGTCCGCTGGGGGGCATCATCATGGCGCACTTTGGCGATCTGGTCGGGCGCAAGAAAATGTTCACCCTGAGCATTTTGCTGATGGCGATACCGACGCTGGCGATTGGTCTGTTGCCTACCTACGCCTCAATGGGGATCCTCGCGCCGCTACTGTTACTGCTGATGCGTATTTTGCAAGGCGCTGCCATCGGCGGAGAAGTTCCGGGCGCGTGGGTGTTTGTGGCGGAGCATGTACCGGAGCGTCGCATCGGCATTGCCTGCGGAACGCTGACTGCCGGCCTGACGGTGGGAATTCTGCTGGGGTCGGTGGTTGCGACGCTGGTGAACACCAGCCTGACGCAGCAGGCGGTGCATGATTACGGCTGGCGTATTCCTTTCCTGCTGGGGGGCGTGTTTGGGCTGGTGGCGATGTACCTGCGTCGCTGGCTGCAGGAGACGCCCATATTTCTCGAAATGCAGCAACGTAAAGCGTTGGCGCAAGAGCTACCGGTGAAGTCAGTGGTGAGCAAACATAAAAAAGCGGTGGTTATTTCAATGCTGCTGACCTGGCTGCTTTCAGCCGGGATTGTGGTGGTGATCCTGATGTCACCAGTCTGGTTGCAGAAGCAGTATGGCTTTGCGCCGGCGCTAACGTTACAAGCCAACAGTGTCGCTACCATTATGCTGTGCGTCGGTTGTCTGCTGGCCGGGTTTATTGTCGACCGGGTCGGCGCCAGCAAAACCTTTATTGTCGGCAGCCTGCTGCTGGCCTGTTCAAGCTGGTTTTTCTATCACCTGACCGGCAGCTATCCCCAGCATTTGTTCCTGTTATACGGGCTGGTGGGGTTATGCGTTGGCGTGGTGGGGGCTGTGCCTTATGTGATGGTGCGCGCGTTTCCGGCGGAAGTCCGCTTTACCGGAATATCCTTTTCTTACAACGTGTCGTACGCCATTTTTGGTGGTCTGACGCCAATCGCCGTCACGATGTTAATGAGTGTGTCGCCAATGGCTCCGGCCTGGTATGTGCTGGCGTTATCGCTGGTAGGGCTAGGTTTGGGGATTTGGCTGCGACAGGATCTTTATTATCGCGATTCAAGCGTACAGGCAGAGTTACAGCGCTTGTAAGGAATATCCCCCCGTCAGGGGGGATAGCATCAGATTAGTGCGCTTCACCAATCGGCAGGATGGTACGGCCAAACTGTTCGTTCAGCACTTCACCCATCGCCAGGTAAATGGCGCTTGCGCCACACACTAAGCCTACCCAGCCAGCAACGTGAATGATCGCTTCGTTACCCGCAATGTTGCCCACGGCCAGCAGGGCGAACAGCACTGTCAGGCTCAGGAACACGAACTGCAGCATGCGCGCCGCTTTCAGCGTACCGAAGAACATGAACAGAGTGAACACGCCCCACAGACCGAGGTAAGCGCCCAGGAACTGACTATTGGTTGCATCCGCCAGGCCCATTTTCGGCATCAGCAGGATCGCAACCAGCGTCAGCCAGAACGAACCGTAGGAGGTAAAGGCGGTTAAACCGAAGGTGTTGCCTTTTTTATATTCCAGCAGTCCGGCAAAAATTTGCGCGATACCGCCGTAGAAAATGCCCATCGCCAGAATAATAACGTCCAGAGCGAAGAAACCCGCGTTGTGCAGGTTAAGCAGAATGGTGGTCATGCCAAAGCCCATCAGGCCCAGCGGTGCCGGATTAGCCAACTTAGTGTTGCCCATAATTCCTCAAAATCATCATTGATTGAATGGTGAAATAGTTTCCCCGAATAACGATCGCTGTCTTCGGGGCGCGGCATGATAATCAGGGGAGAGGGCACTGTCTATGATCTAACGAAGGGTAAATGAATTATTTTCCCTGTGATGGGCATCACGCTAGCCAGTTACGGCGGTGCTGCTCAGCAGAAGGCCCATAAGCAGGCTGGCGGAAAGGGTTAACACGGATTTCATGGAGTTTCTCTTTGACGGCTGCAAAAGTGTGTGACTTCAGACCATATTACCGTCGTCATAAAAACGATTCATGCTCGTAATCTTTTCTTTTTATTGCAATTTTCATGTGAATGGCTTTCCTGGTTTAATTGGTTGTATGAATTAATTCTGGTTGGCGACTATTCATTTTTCTCTCTTTTTGCCTTTTTTCTGCGAATTTATTGCCACAAGGCTAAAAAAATTTTTCATGCCCCCCTTGATGACGTGGGTTACGACCCCATCTTGTAGACAACCGCAGTGGTGAGTCTGAAAAAAAACGATTCAGGGTAGTTGAAACCGCACGTTTCGCCCTTATTACAGATTCACAACCACATGATGACCGAATTTTTAGTGGAGACGTTTAGATGGGTAAAATTATTGGTATCGACCTGGGTACTACCAACTCTTGTGTAGCGATTATGGATGGCACTACTGCACGTGTGCTGGAGAACGCCGAGGGCGATCGCACCACGCCTTCTATCATTGCTTATACCCAGGATGGTGAAACTCTGGTTGGTCAGCCGGCTAAACGTCAGGCAGTGACAAACCCGCAAAACACCCTGTTTGCGATTAAACGCCTGATTGGCCGCCGCTTCCAGGACGAAGAAGTGCAGCGTGATGAAGCCATCATGCCGTACAAAATCATCGGTGCTGACAACGGTGATGCATGGATTGATGTAAAAGGTCAGAAAATGGCACCGCCGCAGATTTCTGCTGAAGTGCTGAAAAAAATGAAGAAAACGGCTGAAGATTACCTGGGTGAACCGGTAACTGAAGCAGTTATCACCGTACCTGCATATTTTAACGATGCTCAGCGTCAGGCAACCAAAGACGCCGGCCGTATCGCAGGCCTGGAAGTAAAACGTATCATCAACGAACCAACCGCAGCTGCACTTGCTTACGGTCTGGATAAAGAAGTCGGCAACCGTACTATCGCGGTTTATGACTTGGGTGGTGGTACTTTCGATATCTCTATTATCGAAATCGATGAAGTTGACGGTGAAAAAACCTTCGAAGTTCTGGCAACCAACGGTGATACCCACCTGGGTGGTGAAGACTTCGATAGCCGTATGATCAACTACCTGGTTGACGAATTTAAGAAAGATCAGGGTATCGACCTGCGTAACGACCCGCTGGCGATGCAGCGTCTGAAAGAAGCCGCTGAGAAAGCGAAGATCGAACTGTCTTCCGCTCAGCAGACCGACGTGAACCTGCCGTACATCACTGCAGACGCGACTGGTCCGAAACACATGAACATCAAGGTGACCCGTGCGAAACTGGAAAGCCTGGTTGAAGACCTGGTTAACCGTTCTATCGAGCCGCTGAAAGTTGCTCTGCAGGATGCTGGTCTGTCTGTTTCCGACGTTCAGGACGTTATCCTGGTCGGTGGCCAGACTCGTATGCCGATGGTACAGAAGAAAGTTGCTGAGTTCTTCGGTAAAGAGCCGCGTAAAGACGTTAACCCGGACGAAGCTGTGGCAATCGGTGCTGCCGTTCAGGGTGGTGTATTGACCGGTGATGTGAAAGACGTGCTGCTGCTGGACGTTACCCCGCTGTCTCTGGGTATCGAGACCATGGGTGGCGTGATGACTGCACTGATCGCGAAAAACACCACTATCCCGACCAAGCACAGCCAGGTGTTCTCTACCGCTGAAGACAACCAGTCTGCGGTAACCATCCATGTGCTGCAGGGTGAACGTAAACGTGCCGCTGATAACAAAGATCTGGGTCAATTTAACCTGGATGGCATCAGCCCGGCTCCGCGCGGTATGCCGCAGATCGAAGTTACTTTTGACATCGATGCCGACGGTATCCTGCACGTTTCCGCGAAAGACAAAAATAGCGGTAAAGAGCAGAAGATCACCATCAAGGCTTCTTCTGGTCTGAACGAAGAAGAAATTCAGAAAATGGTTCGTGAAGCAGAAGCGAACGCAGAATCTGACCGTAAGTTTGAAGAGCTGGTTCAGACCCGTAACCAGGGTGACCATCTGCTGCACAGCACTCGCAAGCAGGTTGAAGAAGCTGGCGACAAACTGCCGGCTGATGACAAAACTGCCATCGAGTCTGCACTGACCGCGCTGGAAACTTCTCTGAAAGGTGAAGACAAAGCGGATATCGAAGCGAAAATGCAGGCGCTGGCACAGGTTTCCCAGAAACTGATGGAAATCGCTCAGCAGCAGCACGCACAGCAGCAGGCTGGCGCAGCAGGTGCTGATGCTTCTGCAAACAACGCGAAAGATGACGACGTTGTCGACGCTGAGTTTGAAGAAGTGAAAGACAAAAAATAATCGCCCTTTGAACGGGTAATTACTGGCACGGGCGAAGAGGTTTCCTCTCCGCCCGTGCACGCATGTTAGGGGCAGATAAAAAGAGATGGCTAAGCAAGACTATTACGAGATTTTAGGCGTTTCCAAATCAGCGGAAGAGCGTGAAATCAAAAAGGCCTACAAGCGCCTGGCCATGAAATATCACCCGGACCGCAACCAGGGTGATAAAGAGGCCGAAGCCAAGTTTAAAGAGATCAAAGAAGCGTACGAGATCCTCACCGATGCGCAAAAACGTGCGGCTTATGATCAGTACGGCCATGCAGCGTTTGAGCAAGGCGGTATGGGCGGCGGCGGCGGTTTTGGCGGCGGGGCCGACTTCAGCGATATCTTTGGTGACGTGTTTGGCGATATCTTTGGCGGCGGTCGCGGTCGTCAGCGCGCCTCACGTGGTGCTGATTTACGTTACAACATGGATCTCACTCTGGAAGAAGCCGTGCGTGGCGTCACCAAAGAGATCCGTATTCCGACTCTGGAAGAGTGTGATGTTTGCCACGGCAGCGGTGCGAAGGCGGGCACGCAACCCCAGACCTGTCCAACCTGTCACGGTTCTGGTCAGGTGCAGATGCGTCAGGGCTTTTTTGCCGTACAGCAGACCTGTCCACACTGTCAGGGCCGCGGTACGTTGATTAAAGACCCGTGCAACAAATGCCATGGTCATGGTCGCGTTGAGAAGAGCAAAACGCTGTCTGTTAAGATCCCGGCAGGGGTTGATACTGGCGACCGTATTCGTTTAGCGGGTGAAGGTGAAGCCGGTGAACATGGCGCGCCAGCAGGCGATTTGTACGTTCAGGTGCAGGTAAAACAGCACCCAATTTTCGAACGTGAAGGCAATAACCTGTACTGCGAAGTGCCGATTAACTTTGCGATGGCAGCGCTGGGCGGCGAGATTGAAGTGCCGACGCTGGATGGTCGCGTGAAGTTAAAAATCCCGGGCGAAACGCAAACCGGCAAGCTGTTCCGCATGCGTGGTAAAGGCGTTAAGTCAGTACGCGGCGGCGCACAGGGCGATCTGCTGTGCCGTGTGGTGGTTGAAACCCCGGTAGGCCTCAACGACAAGCAGAAGCAGTTGCTGAAAGATCTGCAGGACAGCTTTGGCGGCCCGACCGGCGAGCAAAACAGTCCGCGCTCTAAAAGCTTCTTCGACGGTGTGAAGAAATTTTTTGACGATTTGACGCGCTAATTTACAGCTGTCTTATTAATTAAAAGGCCTTGGATTGAAGAATCCTGGGCTTTTTATTTTTGTATCGAATACAAAAATAATGAGTTAGATATCAAGAATAAATCTTCAGGAAAAATGATGAGAAATGATTTTTTAAAATAAAGATTTTCTTCTATTTTTTGCTCAGTTAATAGAAGAAAAGGTGAGTGAAATGCTTGTGCGCGAAAATGATTTTGACTTCAATTTAATTAAGATATTTAATGCCGTTGTGGAATCCGGAAACGCTTCTCGAGCTTCCGAGAGATTATCCATAACACCAGCTGCTGTTTCTCAGGCGTTAAGTCGATTACAGAATATTTATTCATTTAAGCTCTTTGAACGAACCCGAAAAGGGTTGACGCCTACGAAAAAAGGATTGGAACTCCATAAGGCCTATAGCCATGTTGTGAATGTAATCAACGCTACATATTCACTTTCAAAGATTAACTACGATCCTCCAGCAATAACTTTATTAGGGAGTGATATTGTAGAGAATTATTATCTCCATCATTTTATTAGGAATGATGAATTAATTGAAAAGTATGAAATAAATCATTATGCAGTAAATAAAAATAGCGAAGATACTTTGGCTGAAATGTTACTTTCTGGAGTGGGTGATATTTTAATTAATCTTTCACCACCAAAAAACTTTGATATTGAAGTCCATCTTATTGACGTTTTTAGGCAATATGTTTGTATTTGTGGCAACGACAATCCACTATCAATCTTAGAGCAAATCTCACTACACCATTTTTATACTTTTTCACATGCGGTATATCAATCTGATATGTTCTCTCCGGAAGTAATGGTTTATACCAATAGCGTTGATCATAGAACAGAACGTAAAATAGGTTATCGCAGCGATTCTATGTTAGGGGTAGTCAATATAGTAGAAACAACAAATATGATCTGCATTGTACCTCTTGAGTTGGCTTCATTTTTTAAATATACCAGAGGGTATAATATTAAAATATTATCACTGCCTGATGAAATATTTTTTAAAACAATCCCTGTTTATGCATCTTTATATAAAAAAAGCAAATATTATGTTGTGCTTAGAGAGTGGGTAGTGATACTGCAATCTAAATATTCATCTATAAATGATCGGGATAATTTATGTCAGTGATAATAAGTTCAGAACCTGCCTTAAAATATATTATAGAGCTAGAGACTATTCTTGCGATTATTATCGTGAGTGCTTGGGGGGGAGTCGTTAGCTATCTCATGAGAGAAGCCCGGGGACGAAAGAAAAAAAATATAGCAGGATGTTTAAAACAAGTCATTATTTCATGTTTTACAGGTTTTTTACTCTCTGGCATTGCTCTTGATAAAGGTGCTGGTATAAATATGATACTCATATTGTCAGGGCTGGGAGGGGTTTTTGCTGGGCCCGTACTGAAAATGTTGAAAGATAAACTGGCACAGGTTTTTGCTAAGTGAGCTGTATTGCCCGTCCATGGGCATTACCATACTTAAAGCAAGTAAAATCTTAGTGTGATATATAGAATTATTGTAATAAATAAAATCATTGCATAATAATACAGAAACGGTTTCTGCAGGAAATGATGTTTGCTATTTAAGCATTTTATTTCTATGTTTTCATTAATCTGTACTCCTTGACGTGGAATTGTAATGAACAAATTGTCAATGCCAAAAATTCTCAGGTCTTTTCTGACCAGATAGAGTAGTTGAGTCAGATTAGCATCACTTATAAATGTACTCCTGTCCTCCCATAATGCTTCCGCAATATGATTTTTCCTTATCACCAGTTCTTGCGCATGAGTTAGGATGAAATTTAAACATTTAGAACGCATATGAGTAAGTTTTATAGTTCGCTTCCCATCTTTACTTTTTAATTCATGGCTGGCGTTATCATACATACAACTATTTTTAATAATGTAAATGGTCATTTATATACCATGGTTAGTTTAATGTGTTCAGAAATATTAAATACAAATTTTCTGTTATTCAATACATATGCATACCTGTTGCATGTAAAAACGATACGTGTCACATAAGTTATGATATTTTTAGTTTGTATTAATTTTAAATTAAATAGGAGTTATTTATTTAATTGGCCATTAGGGGGGTAGGGAGGCATTATTGAGTTTTTTGACATAGGCTGAATGGCAATTTATAGACTTTTATTTGGGGATATATGGCATAGCATATTAATAGATGGTTTTATAGTCACATAAATTTTTTGTTTCTTCATAAAGATGTTTTTTTAGATTATTTTATTACTAGTTATTTGTACGAATACTACGGTTCTGTTTATCTTACCAGCTATCGGGATTATATAGCCGATTGGAAATGAAAACTTTTTGTGAAAGGATAGAGATATGCAAATTAATAAATTACAAATTAGTCAACCAGAACCTCGTATGCCAGTTAACCAGAAAATTGATGTTGATAACGCAACGGTGCTTTCGCATAATGCAATCTATCAAACACTCCTCTCTGCAGTGATGGAAACTAATGATTATGATAATGCCATAGTTACGTTAGATCCTTATAGTACGGCACCTTTAAGCCTATATCTGGGTATTTGGGGGAAATTGAATGAAGATATCAAAATTAATGTGCAGGATAGCAAGGGGATAACGGTAGCTGTATCCTGGACCTACAGCATGCAGACCGGTGCAAACCTGATTCCAGTTTCGGGTCTGGTTGCCGGGGAGGATAATGTCGTTACCTTAATCTCAGGTGCGCAGATTGTTGGGCAATACACGGTAACCCCATCAGCATTGCCGCCATCGGATTCTGCTGATATCAGTCTTGGCTTCCCTGTCATCACTGTGACAAAGTCAGTTGACGATTCCTCATTAGTTGCAGATGGCCTTTATTTTTCAACATATTTTGATCGCTATAATCTTGCCTTTGATCAAAATGGCATCGTTCGTTGGTATGTCTCTCAGGCAATTCCTTCTTATAACTTTGTCCGAACAGACAGCGGGCATTTCCTGGCTACGTCACAAGGAATTAATCACTGCCTGGATATGTACGAATTTGACGTAATGGGCAGAGTATATGCAGTCTATCTCCTTGATAATGAGTTTCATCACTCCATTCTGCCATTAGAGAACAATCTGGCTATTGCCCCCTCGGAATATACTAATGGACGTCCAGATGATTACTCAACAGGTAAAGATGGTGTTTCCATTATCGATCTCACTTCAGGGCTTGAGGTTGCTTATTATGACATGTTAAAAGTGATGGACTATTCTCGTTCGCCACGTCCATCAGGAAGTGCACCGGGTCAATCGGCTACGATGGATGACTGGCTGCATATCAACCAGAGCTATATTAATACAACCAATAATGTGCTGGTTTCATCAGGGCGTCACCAAAGTGCCATCTTCGGTGTTGATGTCGACTCGGGCCAACTGCGTTTTATTATGGCTGATCATGAAGACTGGGCCTCCGACTTTGAGGAATACTTGCTGACACCTGTCGATGAGTCAGGTAATCCGCTGTTTGATTTTTCTACTCAAGATGGAATTGATTTAGCGAACAGTAATTTCTGGACATGGGGGCAGCATAATATCGTAGAGATTCCAAATGCTGAGATCGGTATTCTGGAGTTTTTAGTTTTTGACAATGGAAATTATCGTTCTCGAGACGATGCAAGGAGCTTGTTGCCAAAGGATAACTTTAGCCGGGTAGTTCAGTTTAGAATAGATCTAAACACGATGACGGTAACACGCTCGTATGAATATGGGAAAGATGAGGTTGGTAGCAGGGGATACAGCAGCTTCGTAAGTGCCAAGCATTTATTGAGCAATGGTAATCTGGTCATCCATTTTGGTGCAAGCACCATGGATGAAAATGGTCGTCCTCTATCTGCCCAACCGGGATACAGTGATATTGTGGATCCGCAAGATGGAAGTCAGGCGCTGGGGATGTTGGTATTACAAGAGATCAATAAGCAGACGAAACAGCTTCTTTTTGAGGCGACGGTAACGTCAGGTTATTATAAAAATGCTGAAGTAAATGGTGATGATTATCGTTATGATATTTCTGCTTTCAGAGTTTATAAACTGCCATTATTTTGATAAGTAAAAATGAATGCGGCCATGATTGTGGCCGCATTATGTATTAAATGATCTTACTAAAAAATCATTTGCTAATATCGTCAACACGCATTGTGTGATCAGGAACAATGTTCTTCACATGCTCCATGTAATCGATTATTGCCTGAGCGGTTTGTAATCCCTTAATGTATTTAACATTTTTACTATTGGTGAAACTAAATCCACCACCGCCTTTCCCGATAAAAGAATCCAGAGCAATAGTATAAAATTGACTGTCTTCTACCGGTTTTCCTTTAATACTAAACGAAACAATACGCTGCCCCAACGGTTTTGTGCTGTCGTATTTAAACTGTACTGTTTTTGACGCGTGTAGCGTCCCATTTTTCAAATCTGCGGCATGAGACATAATTGACCTGAGATCTTTACCGCTGATCTCCACACTCATTACATCATTGGTGAATGGATACATGCTCAATACATCACCATATGTAATGTTGCCTTTGGGTAATTCGGAACGAATACCGCCAGCATTATAGAATGAGGCATCGGCGTAAGGTACCTTATACATCAAAGCATCAGTAATTAAATTACCTGTAGTAGCAGATTCACCATAAGAACGGGTCAAAATTTCAGGTGAGTAGGCGACGACTCTGTCGGTAATTTTCTTAACTTTATTGTTCCACTCATCGATTTTTGCCTGTGTTTGCGGATCAGGCTTATAGGTATCTGCGTACATCGTGATTAGCTTACCATTGTAGCTATCCACTTTTTTGGTTTCAGGGTTCCAGTCGAGGACTAACTTGCCTAACTCAATCGTGTAGGCATTAGTTGAAACCACCAACGTATCGCCGACTTTAATGGGTTCTGGAGTACCTTTATGGGCATGGCCGGTGATCAGTACGTTCAACCCGTAGCCTTCAAGCGTTTTAGCCATTTCAACGTCAGCTTTCAGCGCACGGGCAACGTCTTCATCACCACCGCTGGATTGACGACCCGGTACACCTTCATGCGCGAGCAGTACTGTCAGGTCAACTTTCCCTTTCAATTCTTCCAGTTGTTTCTTCACATACGGTACGGGATCCTGGCAGTCAACACCTTCACGGACGCCTGCGGCAATTGCTTCATAAAATGCCGAAACGCCGTGCATCCCAATAACACCAATTTTCAAACCATTTTTTTCGACGATGGTATAAGGTGTTTTAATTAATGGTTTATCACTATTGCTGTAAAACACGTTGTTGAGCAGTACCGGAAATTTAAGTTTACTCAGTTGTGTGACTAGATTTTCATGTCCATGGTCAAACTCATGATTTCCTACCGAAACGGCATCATAGGGCATGGTATTCAAAATATCGATAATGGCTTCACCTTTGGTTAAGGTGCTGATATAAGGGCCAGTAAAATAGTCACCTGCATCAAAGAAAAAAACATCTTTATCTTTTTCTTTGGCATCCTTAACTATTTTAGAGATAGGAGCAAATCCTCCTACCTCACGTGTCTTCGACACAGAAGGAATAATCCCTGGTGTAACGTGAGCATGCAAATCATTTGTGTAGTAAATGGTAATGTCTCTGGCATCTGCAGTAAAGGTTATAGCAGATGATAAACCAATACATAAAGACAAGAGGGACAGCGAGAATTTATTCTCACATTCATATTCATATTCCATTTATTCGATATGTTGACAATTACACCTCACCGCATCTGATATATCGGATGCAGAGTTTCAAACTGGGTTATTACTTTTTTATTTATTTTGATAGTAATCAGAACTCGAAGCCAATCATATAATTCATACGGTCACCATAATCTTTATAACCTAATTTATTATTAAAGTAACGATAGGATACCGATGCAGTCCAGCTAGGTATAAATTTCCATGTGAAAGTCACTGCGCCATTCAGACCAGTATGTCCACCTTGTTGCTCTGCATAGGCATCATTACGATCCATTTCAATTTCATTCCAGTTGGAAACAGCAAATTTTTCGTTAAACATTTCAAAATTATATGCCGCAACCCAACCAAGTACATATCCGTTAAGGCCAGTAGCCTGACCGTATTTTTTTGACGTATAGTCGTTGGATAAATTGTGTATAGCCACATAGGGTTTAATGAACCATGATTTTTCTACCAGACCAAGGTAGCCGACCCCATACATCATATTCAATTCATCACCAAACGTGTTCTCCATCGACATATAGAGTTTGGTCATCAACGTAAAATCAGAACCTTCTATCGGACGATAATGTCCGAGAAACTGAGTAACGTGGTTCCGTCCTTCGACTGGATGGTTGAGAACGTTCATTTCGTAAAATGAAGCAAATTCACCTCTGTCGAAAACGGCGCCAAAATCAGCCACCGCTTTCCACACTTCACCACGATCGACGTTTACGAAACCTTTATTCCAGTCACCATACCCGAGACTAATTTTCCCATATACGCGTTTTAGTTCAGCTGAATGACCATTAAAACAGGCTAAGATAAGGCATGCACCAAGTAGACTATTAATGTATTTTTTGTTCATGCTCAGCTCCGTGAGGTAAAGAAAATAATAAAGTGTAATGCTTTTGAAAAAAAGGAAGTCTATTGGTTGATGTTTTGTTTGTGAGTGATAGGTGTCGCAAAAATACCAGTGTTCGAATATTAATTTGAGAAAGTGTCGGGAGGTGTTGTTTTTTTTATGCTAACTTTATGTTTTTTTGAATATAAGGCGTGTTACCGGAGTAACGCGAATATTTTTTATCGATGCTTTTGATATTCTTTTTGTATGACTTATTCGCTATTAGCAACTTAGTGTCGAGAAAACAACATATGCTGACATTAACGAGATATAGAGAGGGTGAGGGAGGTGTTTGGGATCTTCGTCACTTGTTATTGTGCAGTTTTTTAATAGAATTTTCTGGTAAGTTTATATAAATAAAAATGATACTTTAATTATTAATATAGCGTCTGCGAATGTATTTGTTTCTTTATTTTTTTTCAATCACTCTTTATTGCATGCTGATGTAATAGTGAGTGCCAGAAATCAACCGAAAATATTAAGCCTTTTGGCAAGTTTATTGCGTAATTGGTGATGTGATAATTCAAAGGAGTTGAAATGAAAAGAACTGTTGTTGCCAGTATGATCGGACTGGCCTTATGTGCCGGAAGCGTATCGTCAACCGCGCAGGCTGCTACGGATAAACGTCCTAACTTAGTCATCATTCTTGCTGACGATTTAGGCTATGGCGATCTCGCGACTTATGGCCATCAAATCGTCCAAACACCTAATATCGACAAGCTGGCGCAGGAAGGGGTGAAATTTACCGACTACTATGCACCTGCGCCGCTGTGTTCTCCTTCTCGTGCTGGTTTATTAACGGGGCGTATGCCGTTTCGTACCGGGATACGCTCATGGATCCCTGAAGGGAAAGACGTCGCATTAGGGCGCAATGAATTGACGATTGCTAATCTGCTGAAAGAGCAGGGCTACGACACGGCGATAATGGGCAAATTACACCTGAATGCCGGAGGAGATCGCACCGATCAGCCGCAAGCGAACGATATGGGATTCGATTACACTCTGGTGAATGCTGCCGGGTTCGTAACGGACTCAACTTTAGATACCGCAACAGAGCGCCCGCGTCATGGCATGGTACATCCAACCGGTTTTGTGCGTAATGGCAAGCCGATTGGCAGAGCGGAGACCTTCAGTGGAGAATTAGTAAGCTCTGAAGTCGTGAAGTGGTTGGACAATAAGAAAGATGATAAGCCGTTTTTCTTATACGTCGCCTTCACAGAAGTTCATAGCCCACTGGCATCGCCGAAAAAGTATCTCGATATGTATTCACAAAACATGAGCGACTACCAGAAACAGCATCCGGATCTGTTCTACGGAGATTGGGCTGATAAACCGTGGCGCGGCACGGGAGAATATTACGCCAATATCAGCTATATGGATGCGCAGGTCGGTAAAGTAATGGATAAGATTAAGGCAATGGGTGAAGAAGATAACACCATTGTCATTTTTACCAGCGATAACGGACCGGTCACACGCGAGGCTCGTAAAGTGTATGAACTGAACCTGGCGGGCGAAACGGATGGGCTTCGCGGTCGTAAAGACAATTTGTGGGAAGGCGGCATCCGTGTTCCGGCAATCATCAAGTATGGTAAACATATTCCGCAGGGGATGGTAACGGATACGCCGGTTTATGGTCTCGACTGGATGCCGACGCTGGCAAATATGATGGATTTTAAACTGCCAACAGATCGTACCTACGATGGGCAGTCTCTGGTGCCATTACTGGAACAGAAAACATTAGCGCGTCAGAAGCCACTCATTTTTGGTATTGATATGCCATTCCAGGATGATCCAACGGATGAGTGGGCTATTCGCGATGGTGACTGGAAAATGATCATCAATCGCGAAAATAAACCTAAATACCTCTACAACCTGAAAAAAGATCGTTTTGAAACCCTTAATCAGATTGGCAAGCAGCCTGATATCGAAAAACAGCTGTACGGTAAGTTCCTGAAGTACAAAAAGGATATTGATAACGATTCCTTAATGAAAGCCCGAGGTGAAAAACCGACGCCAGTAACCTGGGGTTAATCGGATAACAACAAAAAAATAGAGTATGCCACTTAGGGCTATGCCCGCCTGGCTCAGTATTTTTATGCTGAGCCGGGTTCTTTTATTTATGGACCTCCGTGATGCAAAGGAAAAGTTGTCAGGTAATGGTTAAGCCGACAGGATCAGTATGCAATCTGGACTGCAAATACTGTTTTTACCTGGAAAAAGAGAAGCTCTATCCAGACAGAAAAGCAAATTTCAAAATGTCAGATGAAATGCTTGAATTATTCATCAAGCAACACATTGCCGCACAGGATGTGGATGACGTCATTTTTGCATGGCAAGGTGGAGAACCGACTCTGATGGGGCGCGCGTTTTACCAGCGGGCGATTGAACTTCAGCAGCGTTACGCTGAGGGGAGAACCATAGTAAATACCTTTCAGACTAATGGCGTTTTGATCGACGAAGAATGGGCTGAGTTTTTCAAGAAGAATGATTTTCTGGTGGGGATTTCTGTTGACGGTGACGCCGCGCTACATGATGAATGGCGTGTTACTCGTTCGGGTAAACCGACACATGAGAAAGTGGAGCAGGCCATTAAACGCCTGGTACGTCACGGCGTTGAGTTTAATACGCTGACGGTGGTTAACCACACTAATATGTCTCATCCACTGCAGGTTTACCAATATCTGAAAAGCATTGGTAGCCAGTATATGCAGTTTATTCCATTAGTGGAGAGGCGTAGTGACAACAGCGATGCCGAGTTGGCTGCACCCTGTGATAAACAAACGAAAATGATGCCGTGGTCCGTTGACTCACTTGAATTCGGCCATTTTCTCAATGCTATTTTTGATATCTGGATCCGTGAGGATATTGGTAATATTGGCATACAGATATTTGAGCAGACGCTGGCTGCCTGGTGCGGATTACCTCCGCATGTGTGCGTGTTTTCTCCAACGTGCGGCAGTGCATTCGCAATGGAAATGAATGGTGATGTTTATAACTGCGATCACTTTGTCTATCCGCAGTACAAACTAGGGAATATTCAGCATACAACGGTGCGTGCGATGAACAATAGTGAGCAAAATCGGCAATTCGGCAATGATAAAAGCCGTACCATGGCGCAAGAATGTTACTCCTGTCAGTGGCAGTTTGCTTGCAATGGTGGATGTCCTAAACACCGATTTCTCCCCTCAGTCTCAGGAATATCGAATCAGAACTTTTTATGTGCTGGTTATCAGTTGTTTTTTTCCCATACTGCACTAGCGATGGGGGCGATGAAAACGCTCTATGAAAATAATATTTCGCCAGCAGAGATAAAAACAATATTTGTGTAATAGTAATATTCGCAGGGAGTGAATATGTTTTCTCGAATCAATGTTGATGCCTGTAAAACACCTACTTGTAAAAATATGGGTATATTATATAGTCCGGATTATTTAACCCAAGGGAAGGAGATTCTGTGTAGAGAATGTGGATTTTTGTTCCCCATCATTTCTGAGTACTCGCTCAATCTCTTCCGTCAGTCGGCAAACCAGGCCTGGAAGGGATTGATTAAAGCTTGTCCTGGCTGCGGTAGTTCATCACTGAAAAAATATGGATTTTCCGCTCAAAGAGAGGCGCGACTATACTGCCTTGAGTGCCACAAAACGTTCGTTTCCCCAGGAGAACATAAGGCAGATATCCGTCAGGAAAACCTTGCCAGACTTATCCAGGAAGGCGCTTCGTTGTCTGATATTAGAGCGACACTTTCATTAGACAGCACGGGTCTAAACCGTGCGCTACAAAAATTATCCCGCAAGGCAAATGAGGCTGAACGAGAGTTCGTTTTTCCTGCATTTGATCTGGCGATGAGTACGTGCGCTTTTCGGGTTAAATTTAATGGCGGCGACAACAGTTTGTATGCTCTGGTTACGGCAGAAGAGAGCAGTGGCAGGGTTATCGCTGTGACAACTAATTATTCCACGCAGCCTGTCGAAAACGAATATCAGTACATTTCTGAATACGAGGAACGTCTGCCGCCTGGGACGTTAGCGCACCTTGTCCAACGCAAAGAACTCATGACGATGCGGCGAAATACCCTATTTGATATCGACTATGGTCCCGCCACGCTTTACAAAAACGATCCCGGGATGTTGGTAAAACCGGTTCTTCCCGCGTACCGGCATTTTGAGCTGGTCAAAGAGCTTACGGATGAGCACTCCCTCAATGTTCAGCACGACATCGATCATGAGTGTTTTATATTAGGAGGATGTATGATGGCTAATCTGCAATCTGTGCGGCAAGGTCGTTGTCATATATCATTTGTAAGAGAAATGGGGGTTTCACCTCCGGATAAAGACTTTCCTTATCGAGTGTTCTTTAGTGGCGGAATACGCAATAATGTCTGGCGAGCCTTCTCAACACGCGGTTACTCTAAAGCCGTATGTAACCTCACAGGAAATAAAAAAACGAGTATGCTACGCTACGCTACCTTAACGGGCAGCACTAAATTTATTCAGTTTTTGCATACGCATCCGTTTTTCTTTCAGCTTAGTCGCCTGTCTCCTGCCAATGTTACGGTCGTACTGAATTATTTAAAATTTGAATATAATAAAAATATAATGCGATAACGGAATGTTTTTATTGATATTAATTGATACTTTTTGATTGCCTGATTGATACATCCCCAGTGTATTTATTTTGTTGTTCCGCTGTGGAACGATGAAATGAATACATTGGACACGCATAATGAAAAAGATTATTTCCCCCGATATTAAGTTGCCTACACCTCGTCCCGCTGTTAATCAGGAGATTGACAGCAATAATGAGATGGTTCTCAGTCATACAGCTGTTTATCAAGATTGTCTGGCTCGGATCACTGATGAGAATACGTTGGAAAATGCGGTCATTGTTCTAAACCCTTATGGTACAGCCCCTTTAAGTGCATATGCCGGTGTTTGGAGTGCTGAAGAACGTACTGTAACGCTGAAAATTCAGGATCTGGCGCAAAGCGCGATACAAGTCGTGCAAGATTTTACGTTGAATGTGGGGGCGAATCTGCTGCCTGTACTTGGCCTAGTGGCAGATGTCGATAACCAACTGGCTATTTTGGTTGATGAAGTCGTTATCGCCACTTATACGATAGCAACCCAACCTTTACCTGCAACGGATTCTGCAGATGTGCAGTTAGGGTTTCCTGTTATCAATGTGACTCAACCGGTGACTGACGCTGACCTGATTGCGCCGGGCTGCTATTTCATTACGCATTTCGACCGCTATAACTACGCTCTGGATCAGGATGGCGTGGTGCGTTGGTACGTGACACAGGACTTCCCGTCATTCAATTTGGTGCGCATTGATAACGGTCATTTCTTGGCTACATCAGAAGCTAAAAACACCTACCTTGAGATGTATGAGTTCGACATGATGGGACGGCTGTATACTTTTTATATTCTGGATAACCAATTCCACCACTCAATTTGGCAATGGGACAGTAATACCATCGTCGCGCCTTCCGAATATACCTCGGGCAGACCAGATTCACTGAAGACTAATGAAGATGGCGTCTCAGTTGTGGATTTATCTACCGGGCTGGAAATTGCCTATTACGACATGGCCGCTATTCTTGATACCTCACGTACAGCGAGACCAACGGGGACGGCACCTGGTGAAGATCCGACCGCTCAGGACTGGCTGCATATCAACCAAAGCTATGTTAATGAAACGAATAGTTTGCTGATCGCTTCAGGGCGTCATCAGAGCGCTGTTTTTGGCATCAGCCTCGAGACTGAATCGCTGCAGTTTATTATGTCCACGCATGAAGATTGGAGCGAGGAGTATAAGCCTTACCTTCTGACTCCGGTCGACAGTGATGGTGTCCCTCTTTATGACTTCAGCAATCAGGATGATGTGGATGCGGCAAACCGTGATTTTTGGTCGTGGGGACAACACAATGTGACTGAAGTGGCTAATGACGAACCAGGAATGGTCGAATTTATGGTATTCGACAATGGTAACTATCGCTCTCGTGTTGATAGTAAAAGCCTGCTTCCACCAGATAATTACAGCCGGGTTGTACACTTTATCGTTGATTTGAACGCAATGACGGTAATGCGCCCTTTTGAATACGGTAAGGAGTTGGGAGCTCGCGGTTATAGTAGTTGTGTAAGCGCCAAAGAGGTGTTGCAGAATGGCAACATCGTTGTGCATTTCGGCGATTGCACATTTGACGAAAATGGCCGAGCTATCTCTTGCCAGCCGGGGGATAGCGACATTATTGACCCGCAGGAAGGAAATGAAGCATTGGGGAATTTGCTTCTGCAAGAAATTGAACCGGTAACCAAGTCGGTACTTTTTGAGGCGACAATGACCTCTGGTTACTATAAAAACGAGGAAGTGAATGGCGTAGGCTATCGCTATGACATCACCAGTTTCCGCGTTTATAAAATGGGACTGTATGCCTGATTAGGTCTCAGTGTTTTGCGCTCTATGCCCGACATCTGTTCGGGCTTTTTTTATTCGTAAAAACCGATCTATTCATCATGAATAATCTAATTTTAACGAGCTTTCTGAAGGTGTAAGATAGTATTTACGAAGTATTCACCCAATAGAGAGAATAAAAGTGAAACATCTGCATCGTTTTTTTAGTAGTGACGCCTCGGGGGGCATCATTCTGATCATCGCTGCCGTGGTTGCTATGCTGATGGCAAATATCGGGGTTACCAGTGGATGGTACCACGCCTTTCTGGAAACGCCCGTTCAACTGCGGGTTGGCGCGCTTGAGATCAACAAAAATATGCTGCTGTGGATCAATGACGCGTTGATGGCGGTGTTCTTCCTGTTGATCGGTTTGGAAGTGAAGCGTGAGTTAATGCAAGGTTCGCTGGCCAGTCTGCGCCAGGCGGCGTTTCCGATCATTGCCGCTATCGGGGGCATGATTGTCCCGGCGCTGCTGTATCTGGCATTCAACTATGCTGACCCTATCACCCGTGAGGGGTGGGCGATCCCGGCGGCAACGGATATCGCTTTTGCATTAGGCGTGCTGGCGCTGTTGGGCAGCCGTGTCCCACTGGCGTTGAAAATCTTCCTGATGGCGCTGGCGATAATCGATGACCTCGGCGCTATTGTGATCATCGCGTTGTTCTACACCAGCGATCTCTCGCTGTTGTCGCTGGGCGTTGCCGCGTGCGCGATCCTTGTCCTGGCAGCATTGAATCTGTGCGGTGTAAGACGTACCGGTATTTATATTCTGGTTGGCGTAGTGCTGTGGACGGCCGTACTGAAGTCTGGCGTGCATGCAACTCTGGCGGGTGTGATCGTCGGTTTCTTCATTCCGTTGAAGGAAAAACACGGGCGTTCACCGGCGAAGCGTCTGGAGCATGTTCTGCACCCGTGGGTGGCATACCTGATCCTACCGTTGTTTGCCTTCGCTAACGCGGGTGTCTCACTGCAGGGCGTCACCATTGATGGACTGACCTCGGTGTTACCGCTGGGGATCATTGCTGGCCTGTTAATCGGGAAACCACTGGGTATCAGCCTCTTTTGCTGGCTGGCGTTACGCTTCAGGATGGCGCAATTGCCGGAGGGAACGAATTTCCAGCAAATTATGGCGGTCGGCATTCTGTGCGGCATTGGCTTTACGATGTCGATTTTCATCGCCAGCCTGGCGTTTGGGACCGTCGATCCTGAGCTGATTAACTGGGCGAAACTGGGGATCCTGATCGGTTCTTTGCTGTCGGCGGTAATAGGTTACTGCTGGTTACGCACCCGGTTGAACGCAGCAGCATGACGGGATAACCCTTTCGTGACAATTTTCAGGGAGAGTGTATGTCTCATATAAACTACAACCACCTGTACTACTTTTGGCATGTATATAAAGAAGGATCGGTGGTTGGTGCAGCAGAGGCGCTTTATCTGACACCGCAGACCATTACCGGGCAGATTAAAGCGCTTGAGGAACGCTTACAGGGAAAGTTGTTCAAGCGGAAGGGGCGTGGACTGGAGCCCAGCGAATTAGGCGAATTGGTTTTTCGTTATGCGGATAAGATGTTCACGTTAAGCCAGGAAATGCTGGATATCGTGAACTATCGCAAAGAGTCGAATTTACTGTTCGATGTCGGCGTGGCGGATGCGTTGTCCAAACAGCTGGTTAGCAGCGTGCTGAATGCTGCAGTCGTTGAAGATGAACAAATCCATCTGCGTTGTTTTGAATCAACGCACGAGATGCTGCTGGATCAGCTCAGCCAGCATAAACTGGATATGATTATCTCCGACTGCCCGATCGATTCTACGCAGCAGGAAGGGTTGTTCTCAGTGCGGATTGGCGAATGCAGCGTGAGCTTTTGGTGCACCCAGCCATTGCCTGAGAAACCATTTCCGGCCTGCCTCGAAGAGCGTCGCTTGCTGATCCCTGGGCGCCGTTCGATGCTCGGGCGTAAGCTGCTGAACTGGATTAACTCCCAAGGGCTGAACGTTGAAATCCTTGGCGAGTTTGATGATGCCGCGCTGATGAAAGCGTTTGGCGCAACGCATAACGCTATTTTTGTTGCGCCTACGCTTTATTCCCACAATTTCTATGCCGATGATTCAATTGTTGAAATTGGACGCGTAGAGAATGTGATGGAGGAGTATCACGCCATATTTGCGGAAAGAATGATCCAGCATCCGGCGGTGCAGCGTATTTGCAATGCGGACTACTCGGCATTATTTAAGCTGCAATCAGCCTGATCGTCGTAATGCTTCCGGCTGCGGTGGTTGCCTACAGCCGGAAGGATTCTACTGCTTTAATAAATTCCGGTACTGACCACCTTCGCGGATAAATACCGGAATTCTGTTCCGTGGCCAGCCGTTTTCACGCATCTCCCGATATCTCTTGGGGCGGTTCTCCACCTTCGGCCAGACAGAGATTATCAGCTCAATGCCCAGAGAATGGCGGTTGCTGTCGAATCCGGCTGCAAACGACGGGCATAAAAAAACCCGCTTGCGCGGGTTTTTTCACAAAGCGACAACAAGCAGGCGATTAAGCCAGTTTGTTGATCTGTGCAGTCAGGTTTGCTTTATGACGTGCAGCTTTGTTTTTGTGGATCAGACCTTTAGCAGCCTGACGGTCCACGATCGGTTGCATTTCGTTAAATGCTTTCAGTGCAGTAGCTTTGTCGCCAGCTTCGATAGCTGCGTATACTTTCTTGATGAAAGTACGCATCATAGAGCGACGGCTAGCGTTGTGCTTGCGGGCCTTTTCAGACTGAACGGCGCGCTTCTTAGCTGATTTGATATTAGCCAAGGTCCAACTCCCAAATGTGTTCTATATGGACAATTCAAAGGCCGAGGAATATGCCCTTTTAGCCTTCTTTTGTCAATGGATTTGTGCAAATAAGCGCCGTTTAAATTGCAGCACTCGTTGCGTAGTGATGGCGCAGGATTCTACCAGCTTGCGGGGCGTGAATACAGCCTTTCCACGAGAAAAATTGCATTGGTGTGCCCGTGAAGGGCGTCAATTTGTTTCATAACGATGAAAACCATCCTCTTTCTGTTTCGTAGAAACAATCGCCGGTTAACGTTGAACGCGGTACAGGGTATACTTTCACGATTTTCACTGTTTTGAGCCAGACATGAAGCTGATACGAGGCATACATAATCTCAGTCAGGCCCCGCATGGGTGTGTGCTGACTATTGGTAATTTCGACGGCGTGCACCGTGGCCATCGTGCGTTGCTGCAGGGCTTACGGGAAGAAGGGCGCAAACGCAATTTACCGGTGATGGTGATGATTTTCGAGCCGCAGCCGCTGGAGCTGTTTGCGACGGACAAGTCACCTGCGCGCCTCACCCGTCTGCGGGAAAAACTGCGTTATCTGGCGGAGTGCGGTGTTGATTACGTGCTGTGTGTGCGTTTTGACAGGCGCTTCGCGGCATTAACGGCGCAGACCTTCATCAGCGATCTGCTGGTGAAGCGCCTTGGTGTACAATTTCTTGCCGTTGGTGATGATTTCCGCTTTGGTGCTAGCCGTGCGGGCGATTTCTTGTTATTACAGGAAGCGGGCGCTGAGTATGGTTTTGATATCACCAGCACCCAAACCTTCTGTGAAGGCGGTGTGCGCATCAGCAGCACCGCGGTACGTCAGGCGCTGGCGGAAGATAACCTGCAACTGGCCGAAAGCCTGCTTGGGCATCCTTTTACTATCTCAGGACGCGTAGTTCACGGTGACGAGTTAGGGCGCACTATCGGTTTTCCGACGGCAAACTTACCGCTTCGTCGCCAGGTTTCTCCGGTGAAAGGGGTTTATGCGGTTGAAGTAATGGGGCTGGGTGACAAACCTTTCCCCGGCGTCGCCAACATCGGCACACGCCCGACGGTAGCAGGCGTACGCCAACAGTTGGAAGTGCATCTATTGGACGTTGTAATGGACCTGTATGGTCGCCATATAGATGTAGTACTGCGTAAAAAAATACGCAGCGAACAGCGATTTGCCTCGCTGGATGAACTAAAAGCGCAGATTGCGCGTGATGAGTTGACTGCCCGTGAATTTTTTGGGCTAACAAAACCGGCTTAATGCCTATACGAGTTTTAAATACGGAACCGAGAATCTGATGAGTGACTATAAATCAACCCTGAATTTGCCGGAAACAGGGTTCCCAATGCGCGGCGATCTCGCCAAGCGTGAACCGGGAATGCTGGCGCGTTGGACTGATGATGACCTGTACGGCATCATTCGTGCGGCCAAAAAAGGCAAAAAAACCTTCATTCTGCATGATGGCCCTCCTTATGCGAATGGCAGCATTCATATTGGTCACTCGGTTAACAAGATTCTGAAAGACATTATCGTGAAGTCCAAAGGACTCACGGGATTCGACTCGCCTTACGTTCCGGGCTGGGACTGCCACGGCCTGCCTATCGAGCTGAAAGTAGAGCAGGAATACGGCAAGCCGGGCGAGAAGTTCACCGCCGCTGAGTTCCGCGCCAAATGCCGTGAATACGCAGCGACGCAGGTTGACGGTCAGCGTAAAGACTTTATCCGTCTTGGCGTGCTGGGCGACTGGTCGCATCCGTACCTGACCATGGACTTCAAAACTGAAGCCAACATCATTCGTGCGCTGGGTAAAATCATCGGCAACGGTCACCTGCACAAAGGTGCGAAGCCGGTGCACTGGTGCGTTGATTGCCGTTCCGCGCTGGCGGAAGCGGAAGTTGAGTATTATGACAAAACCTCCCCGTCCATCGACGTTGCGTTCCACGCCGCCGATCAGGACGCGGTAAAAGCGAAATTTAGCGTTTCTGACGTCAATGGCCCGATCTCACTGGTTATCTGGACTACCACCCCGTGGACGTTACCGGCGAACCGCGCAATCTCTCTGGCGCCTGATTTTGACTATGCGCTGGTGCAGATTGACGGGCAGGCTGTGATTCTGGCGAAGGATCTGGTTGAAAGCGTCATGCAGCGTATTGGTGCGGCTGAATACACTATTCTGGGCACCGTAAAAGGCGCCGAGCTGGAACTGCTGCGCTTTACCCATCCGTTTATGGGCTTTGACGTGCCGGCTATTCTTGGCGATCACGTTACACTGGATGCGGGTACCGGTGCGGTCCATACCGCCGGCGGCCACGGTCCGGATGACTACGTCATTAGCCAGAAATACGGTCTGGAAATCGCTAACCCGGTTGGCCCGGACGGCGCATATCTGGCGGGTACCTATCCGGATCTGGACGGTGTGAACGTCTTTAAAGCCAACGACAAAATCGTTGCGCTGCTGAGCGATAAAGGCGCTCTGCTGCACGTTGAGAAGATGCAGCACAGCTACCCGTGCTGCTGGCGCCACAAATCGCCGATCATCTTCCGTGCGACTCCGCAGTGGTTCGTCAGCATGGATCAGAAAGGTCTGCGCGCGCAGTCGCTAAAAGAGATCAAAGGCGTGCAATGGATCCCGGATTGGGGCCAGGCACGTATTGAATCGATGGTTGCCAACCGTCCTGACTGGTGTATCTCCCGTCAGCGTACGTGGGGTGTGCCGATGTCTCTGTTTGTTCACAAAGACACCGAAGAGCTGCATCCGCGTGCTATCGAACTGATGGAAGAAGTGGCCAAACGCGTTGAAGTTGACGGCATCCAGGCGTGGTGGGATCTCGATCCGAAAGATATCCTTGGCGATGAAGCTGACCAGTATGTCAAAGTCCCGGATACGCTGGACGTGTGGTTCGACTCCGGTTCAACCCACTCATCCGTTGTGGACGTGCGTCCTGAGTTTGCAGGCCATGCGGCAGATATGTATCTGGAAGGTTCTGACCAGCACCGCGGCTGGTTCATGTCTTCTCTGATGATCTCCACTGCAATGAAGGGCAAAGCGCCATACCGTCAGGTACTGACCCACGGTTTCACCGTTGATGGTCAGGGTCGCAAAATGTCCAAGTCTATCGGTAACACCGTAAGCCCGCAGGACGTAATGAACAAACTGGGCGCGGATATTCTGCGTCTGTGGGTCGCTTCTACCGACTATACCGGCGAAATGGCCGTTTCTGACGAAATCCTGAAACGTGCTGCCGACAGCTATCGTCGTATCCGTAACACCGCGCGCTTCCTGCTGGCGAACCTGAACGGGTTCGATCCGGTAAAAGATATGGTGAAACCGGAAGAGATGGTGGTGCTGGATCGCTGGGCGGTAGGTTGTGCGCAAGCGGCGCAGGAAGAGATCCTGAAAGCTTATGAAGCCTATGACTTCCACGAAGTAGTACAGCGCCTGATGCGCTTCTGCTCTGTAGAAATGGGTTCGTTCTACCTCGACATCATCAAAGACCGTCAGTACACCGCGAAAGCGGACAGCGTGGCGCGTCGTAGTTGCCAGACTGCGCTGTTCCATATTGCAGAAGCGCTGGTACGCTGGATGGCGCCGATCATGTCCTTCACCGCTGATGAAATCTGGGGTTACCTGCCGGGCGAGCGTGAGAAGTACGTCTTTACCGGTGAATGGTACGAAGGTCTGTTTGGCTTAGGCGAAACCGAAGCGATGAATGACGCCTACTGGGACGAGTTGCTGAAAGTGCGCGGCGAAGTGAACAAGGTCATCGAGCAGGCGCGTGCGGATAAGAAAGTCGGTGGTTCGCTGGAAGCGGCGGTTACTCTGTACGCTGAACCAGAACTGGCGGCGAAACTGACCGCGCTGGGCGAAGAGTTGCGCTTTGTTCTGCTGACCTCCGGTGCGACGGTTGCGGATTATGCAGCGGCTCCTGCTGATGCTCAGCAGAGCGAACTGCTCAAAGGTCTGAAAATCGTACTGAGCAAAGCCGAAGGTGAGAAATGTCCGCGCTGCTGGCATTACACTACCGATGTCGGCCAGGTGGCGGAACATGCAGATATCTGCGGACGCTGTGTCAGCAACATCGCCGGTGATGGCGAACAACGTAAGTTTGCCTGATGAGTAAGCCTCTCTGTTCAACAGGACTACGCTGGCTGTGGCTGGTGGTAGTCGTGCTGATTATCGATTTAGGCAGCAAATACCTGATCCTCCAGAACTTTGCTCTGGGGGATACGGTGTCGCTGTTCCCGTCGCTTAATCTGCACTATGCGCGTAACTATGGTGCGGCGTTTAGCTTCTTAGCCGACAGCGGTGGCTGGCAACGTTGGTTCTTTGCCGGTATCGCCATTGGTATCTGCGTTATCCTGATGGTGATGATGTATCGCTCGAAGGCGACGCAGAAGCTAAACAACATCGCGTATGCGTTAATCATTGGCGGTGCGCTGGGCAACCTGTTCGACCGCCTGTGGCACGGCTTCGTGGTTGATATGATTGACTTTTACGTCGGTGACTGGCATTTCGCGACATTCAACCTTGCTGATACGGCGATCTGTATCGGTGCGGCATTGATTGTCCTCGAAGGCTTCTTACCGTCGAAAGAGAAAAAAGCCGCATAAAAAATGCCGGATGGCGCTATGCTAATCCGGCCTACAATATACTGCGATCCTTGTGGGCCCGGTAAGCGTAGCGCTATCGGGCAAACAGGCGGCAGCAATTTTAAAGAGCAACCTGCATGTCTAAATCAGTACAGAGTAACAGTGCGGTGCTGGTGCACTTCACCCTTAAGCTCGACGATGGCTCCACCGCAGAGTCAACCCGCAATAACGGCAAGCCTGCGCTGTTTCGCCTGGGCGACGGTTCTCTGTCTGAAGGACTGGAACAACACCTGCTGGGGTTAAAAGAAGGTGATAAAACCACTTTTGCTCTGGAGCCGGATGCCGCCTTCGGCGTGTCCAGCCCGGACTTAATTCAGTATTTCTCGCGTCGGGAATTTATGGACGCGGGCGAGCCAGAAATTGGCGCTATCATGCTCTTTACCGCAATGGACGGCAGTGAGATGCCTGGTGTGATCCGCGAAATCAACGGTGACTCGATCACGGTTGATTTCAACCATCCGCTGGCCGGGCATACCGTTCATTTTGATATTGAAGTGCTGGAAGTCGAACCGGCACTGGAGGCGTAAAATGCAGATCCTGTTGGCCAACCCGCGCGGTTTTTGCGCTGGCGTAGACCGCGCTATCAGCATTGTGGAAAACGCGCTGGCTATTTACGGCGCACCGATTTATGTCCGTCATGAAGTGGTGCATAACCGCTATGTGGTGGATAGCCTGCGCGAGCGCGGCGCTATTTTTATTGAGCAAATCAGCGAAGTACCGGATGGCGCGATCCTGATTTTCTCCGCTCATGGCGTGTCTCAGGCGGTGCGTAACGAAGCCAAAGGCCGCGACCTCACGGTTTTTGATGCGACCTGCCCGCTGGTAACGAAAGTGCATATGGAAGTTGCACGCGCCAGCCGTCGCGGTGAAGAGTCAATTTTAATTGGTCACGCCGGGCATCCGGAAGTTGAAGGCACGATGGGCCAGTACAGTAACCCGCAGGGGGGAATGTATCTGGTCGAATCACCTGAAGATGTGCTGAAACTGAATGTAAAAAATGAAGGTAAATTGTCCTTCATGACGCAGACCACTCTCTCCGTTGATGACACCTCTGACGTTATTGACGCGTTACGAAGCCGTTTCCCGAAAATTGTCGGGCCGCGCAAAGACGATATCTGTTATGCCACGACCAACCGTCAGGAAGCGGTCCGTGCGCTGGCGGAGCAGGCCGATGTTGTGCTGGTGGTCGGCTCGAAAAACTCTTCTAACTCCAACCGTCTGGCTGAACTGGCCCAACGAATGGGGAAAGCGGCGTATCTGATTGACGATGCGACCGATATCCAGGAAGCGTGGGTGAAAGAAGCCAGGTGCGTGGGCGTGACGGCCGGTGCCTCGGCGCCTGATATCCTGGTGCAAAACGTGATTGCTCGCCTGCAGGAGCTTGGCGGTGGGGAAGCTATTCCGCTGGAAGGGCGTGAAGAAAACATCGTTTTCGAAGTACCGAAAGAGCTGCGTGTGGATGTTCGTGAAGTAGAGTAAGTCTTTCCGGTTACGATTATGAGAAGATGCCAGACTTAACGTCTGGCATTTTTTTATGGAGAAACCATGCGCTTACCGATCATTCTTGATACCGATCCCGGCATTGATGATGCTGCCGCTATTGCCGCCGCGCTGTTTGCCCCTGAGCTGGATCTGCAACTGATGACCACGGTAGCAGGTAATGTGTCGGTGGAAAAAACCACCCGTAATGCATTGCAACTGCTGCACTTCTGGAATGCCGATATTCCGCTGGCGCAGGGGGCATCGATGCCGCTGGTGAGACCGCTGCGAGATGCCGCTTCCGTACACGGTGAATCAGGTATGGAAGGGTATGAATTTGTCGAACACGACCGCCAGGTGATGGCAAAACCCGCCTTCCAGGCCATTCGCGATGCGTTGATGCATGCCCCGCAGCCTGTGACGCTGGTGGCAATTGGCCCTCTGACCAACATTGCACTGCTGCTGACTCATTATCCTGAATGCATATTCAACATTCACCGTCTGGTGATTATGGGCGGTTCTGCCGGGCGCGGGAACTTCACGCCAAACGCCGAGTTTAATATTGCTATTGATCCCGAGGCCGCCGCAAAAGTCTTCCAGAGCGGGCTGGAGATTGTGATGTGCGGGCTGGATGTCACTAATCAGGCCATGCTCACCCCTGACTATCTGGCGACGTTGCCGCAGCTTAACCAGACGGGAAAAATGCTGCACGCGCTGTTTAGCCATTACCGTAGCGGCAGTATGAATACGGGGCTACGAATGCACGACCTGTGCGCTATTGCCTGGCTGGTGCGCCCGGAACTGTTTACCCTGCAGCCGTGCTTCGTGGCGGTTGAAACCCAGGGGGAATATACCTCGGGTACGACGGTGGTGGACATTGAAGGACGTTTAGGGCATCCAGCAAATGCCCAGGTCGCGCTGGGGCTGGACGTTGAGGGGTTCCAGCAGTGGGTGGCAGAGGTACTGACGCTGGCACCTTGAGGCTGTGATCCGGCCCGCAATATGCAGATAGCGATAGCAGGTTAATCGATTAATCTGCTAATCTGATCCTGTTGTTCTCCTCGGGCCGGAGACACATATGAACCTTTCTTTTATCCAGCCACCGCAGGTGGCGTGGGCAAGCGGCGCTTTAGCTGATGGCCTGTTATTGCGTAAATCCACCCGTATTGAGGATCTTCCAGACGTTTTTGCCGATGAACACGCCCGTCAACAGCTGGCTGGCGAGCAGGTCGTGTATGACGTCGAGATGCTGGATACCTCTCCCGCTGAAGGTGAACTCTACACCGGCGTTACCCATCTTTATCCTGGCCGGGTCGGCTGTGAGTATTTTATGACCCGCGGGCATTTCCATGCGCGCCGCGAACAGGGGGAAGTCTATTTTGGTCTGCGTGGCACCGGTTTGCTGCTGTTGCAAACTGAGCAGGGCGACGCGAGGCTGGAAAAAGTATTCGCGGGATCTGTCCACATTATCCCCGGCTTTACCGCGCATCGGTTAATCAACACCGGGGAAGAGGTTCTGTCGGCGCTCGCCGTATGGCCAGGGATTGCGGGTCATGATTATGCAGCGCTCGCCAGCGGCTTCAGAATAAGGGTCTTTGAGGAAAATAAGACGGTTCAGGCGAAGGAGGTACAGAATGGGTGACTTAGCGCATTCTTACGGCCTGGATATGACGGTCCATCATCATCCGCTTGGTTTTAGCTATGGGGATGAGGTTACCGGGCCGATGCCGGAGATTCGTCAACTTGACCAGATTCGCGCCTCGCTGCGCGATCCGCACTGTGAAGGGCCGCAAGAGGTGTATGCCATAGCGATGGATGTGGCGCGAATGCAGGATCGCGAAGAGTTGAAAAAGCGGATGCTGTTGTTTGGCGTGGTGACCTATGCGGCGGGACGGCTGGGAGAAGAGCCGGTGCGTAGTCAGGGACATATTCATCGTATTAGTCAGCACAGCGGCTGGTCTCCGCCGGAGCTTTATGAAATCTGGCAGGGAAAAGCGATCATTTATATGCAGGAATATGTTGAGGACGACCCAGGCCGCTGTTTTGCTGTAATTGCCGGACCCGGTGAGAAAGTGTTGGTACCACCCGGTTGGGGGCATGCGACTATATCCGCAGACCCGGATGTACCGTTAACCTTTGGCGCGTGGTGCGATCGTGAATATGGTTTTGAGTACGACGCTGTGCGTGCGCATAAAGGACTGGCATGGTATCCGCTGCTGCAGGGCAACAACGTTATCTGGCAGCATAATCCGCGTTACATCCCTGGACGACTGCAGGCCGTTACGCCCAGACAATATACGGAATTCTCGATTACCTCCGCACCTGTTTATCAGCAATTCATCGAGGACCCGGCGCGTTTCCAATTTATCTCACGCCCGGACAAGCACCCCGAGCTATGGCAAAACTTTCATCCATAAAAAAACCGGGGCATAGCCCTAATGCTTGTCAGTTAACGATGATGAGTGGCCCTACGGAGGTAATGAATCTGTTGCCTCCGGCGTATTGCTACGTTCACCTTAGTGATATCACTTCTCTGAGACAATACGAGCTGTGAACGTGTTAAGGGTACTATCGCCGTACCCTTAACAATCCCGGCTCCCGGCGGGAAAATTGCCGCTCCGCGGTCCCCTCCGTTTATTCCTCCAGGCTACCGGGCCGGGCGCGAGGTAGCGTCCCTGCAAAACGCGCCCTGAACCCGCATCCCTGCGGGTTCTCCCGGCCTTACGGAAACACGTCGGCAATTTTCAGCCGGACCAGCCCACACCTGACCCCCTGCGTTTTTTATCTGAACAGCAAAACAGATTTAACTGGAAGTCAGTGCGTTGCAGCGATGACCCCGGTCCGGCTGAAAATCGATGAGGCGTTGACGGCTGACCGGGTTTGCCCGCAGGGATGCGGGCAGAGGGGGGCGGCCTGCAGGGACGCAGGCTCGGCCCCGGCCCGACAGGCAGACGGCATAAGACGAATGAATCGCGTAGCGACGATTTTCCCGCCGGGAGCCTGGGATGCAAGGGAGGCGGCGGTGAGCCTCTCTTGCACGTTCACGGGTATCTGCGCTTCAGAAAAGTGATACCACTGAGGTGAACGGAACCCTGAGCCGAAATCACATGTTCTCCATAATGCTTAACTGACTGACATTAGGGCATAGCCCCGGTTCTACCGTTTTCTTTGTGTTATCCCGCAAACAGGCCCGTGGCAACGCCGAGGGCGGCCAGTATCAACAGTAAAATCATCGCTTTCACTGGTGATACACCGCGCTTGGCCATCAGATACCAGGTACCAAGCACCACAATCAGCGGCAGTAACTGCGGGAAGATACCGTCCAGCATCTGTTGAACATGGATATTCACCCCATCTTTGGTAATAAACTCCAGCCCGGTGCCAAGCTTAACGTAGCTGGCCGCCACGCCCCCCATGACAAACACACCCAGCAGCGATAACGCTTCACGCAGACGGGCAGACTTGCTGCTCACCAGCATTTCCACCGAGCCAGAACCCATTTTGTAGCCTTTCAGGAACAAGAACCACGAACCGGGAATGATGATGGCCAGCCAGGCAACGGTATAAAACAGCGGCCCCAGAATGTTACCGCCGGCCGCCAGGGCCATGCCGATGCTAAGCAGGATAGGGATCAGCATGCCAGGGATCATTGAATCGCCGATCCCGGCAATAGGGCCCATCAGGCCAACCTTCAGGGTATTGATGGTCTCCCCATCGATCGGTTCACCGTTCGCTTTTTTCTCCTCCAGCCCTAGCACCATGCCGTTTACGATCGCGCCTATCTGGGGTTCCGTATTATAGAACGAGGCATGACGGCGCAGCATTTCAGTACGTTGGGCTGCGTCGGGATAGAGCTTTTTCGCCACCGGAAGCATACTCAAACAAAAGCCAAAAGATTCCAGACGTTCAAAACTCATCGATGACAAGTTGTGCATCATCCATGCGCGCCAGCAGCGGCGAAGATCTTTACGCGTAAGTGTACGTTCTTCCATCAGAATTCATCCTCATCATCATCGGCTACCGACTTTGCATTCGCGGCCTGCGGCGGTTCCGGTTTGTAGTTGTAATGGATCAACGCCAACAGCGAACCGACGATCACCAGCGCGACCATGTTGAGTTTTAAAAATACGATGCAGACAAAACCGACGAGGAAGTAGATCAGCATGGTGTAGTTTTTGATGATCTGCTTTAGCAAAATCGCGATCCCGACGGCGGGTAAAATGCCGCCCAGTACGTTCATCGTTGACAGAACTATTTTCGGCAAGCTGTCCATAAAACCGCTGATGTATTGCGCGCCGAAGTAAACCGCAATAAAAGTTGGTACAAAACGCAGGACAAAGTTTGTCACCTGTGGCCAGATGGCGCTGTTCAGGTAAATACCGCGTTCGTCGCCCCGTTCCAGTGCCACATCTGCCCGGTGATTCCAGAAAGAGTTCAGTACCATCATCGCGTTAAACAAAATGGTTCCGGCGATACCGATGGTCGCCGCTAGCGCGACCGCGACCTCGGGGCCTTTTCCTGAAAGGATCCCTAGGGCGATAGCGGGGTAAGCAACAAAGTTGAGATCGGCCGGCATCGAACCGCCAGGCGTTACCATTGCGATATACACCGCCTGAACCGCGACGCCAATCATGATCCCGGTTTTAATGTCGCCGAGAATAATCCCGACCAGCATTCCAGAAATCAGCGGGCGGGTGATCAGATACCAGCCGCCGGTCAGCCCCAGAAGCCAGGGACTGCTGAGGGCGCCGAGATAGCAAAGTATGCCAATCAACGTAGCTTCGATAATCATCGTGCGCTCCTTATTTCAGCTTCTGACGTGCGTCCTGCCAGCTGTAGCAACTGGCATCAGGAACCAGGCGAAACTCAACCAGGTGCCCATGTTGCGTCAGCCAGTCAAAGGCGGCAATTTCATCCCCGTTGACCGACTGATTCGGGCCGATGGTGGTGGTATCAGCACGCGCGCTCATCGGACCTACATTAATCTTGCCGTTGGCATTTTTCAGGCTGATACCTGCTTCTTCAATGCGTTTGAGCGTGACGGGTGATTTGCCAATGACGAAATAACGTTTCTCGCTGGCAATGACTTTTGGCAATTTTTCAATCGCGGTGGCCGTATCAAACAACCAAACTTTGGTGTCCTGTACGGCGCCTTTCATCACCGAAGAGAGCAAAGGGTCGGCCGCGACGGCGTCGTCTATAGCGACGATCCCATCACAGGGCAGCTCTTTGGCCCAACGTGTCACGAGCTGCCCATGGATTACGCGGTCATCGATACGTACAAAAGAAATACTCATAGTGTTTTCCTTTAAAAATCGTCGGACTGAACGGATAAAACCGGGGCGGCTTTAATCAGCGTGGGTATCGTCAGCGCCAACAGCTCGACGGCTGCGGCGTGAACATCCGTTAAATGGCAAATCTCCTCGCTTTGTAACAGCATCGGGAAATTGACCCCCGCTACGACGGCAACGGGAGGAACCGTTTGTGAAGAAAAAGCATGATGACAGGCGACATTCCACGGCGTACCGCTTTGCATGTCACACAGCACCAGTACGCCGTCAGCGTCTTTTCCGGCACTGGTGAGAACCTGTGAGAACGTCGCTTTAAACCCTTCGATACCTGCCTGTTCACTCAGCGTGACGGGGTAAATATGCGGTAATTCTCCATAAACCATACGACCGCTGGCGAGAAGCGCGTCCGCCAGGGGACCATGGGTGGCAACAATTACGTTAATCATGCGCTTATCCTCTAACCCAGGCTTTAATCGTGGCGAGCTGTTGACCGACGCCTTTGCCAAACGGCGAAATACGATATTCTCCGACGGCGGCAGGGATGATAAAGGTCTCTGCATAGTTGACGACAAACGGGGGAAACGCGCCGCTCGGGCTTTCAACAACGGCCTGCGCACCTTCGACCAGGTTCAGGACGTTGACGCCGCCATAGGTATGGTGAGTGACCGGTGCCGTAAACCAATGGCGACGCGTTTCGATAAATTCGCGTTCGTGCATTCCGGTTCTTTCTTCCCGCCAACCCTCCCCTTCAGCAAGGGGTTCAATACGGTTGACGAGGTTGTCGTGCACCCATTGCGTGTCGCGCTGCCAGTCAATAACCTGCTGACCGTGATCCAGATGCACCGGACGCGGTAAGCCGTCTAACCCTAAGCGGCCCCAATCCCACAGCTTGAAGGTGAAGATATAGGGCGTTGCACTGATCTCCAGCACCATGGTTCCTGCACCCGAGCAGTGTACGGTTCCGGCGGGGATCAGGAAGTGATCGTGTTTATGTGCAGGGATCTGGTTAACGAATCGTTCATCATCAAAGGTTTTTTCGCCACGACCCGCGGCCCGGAGGTCGTCGAGCATATCCTGCGGTGCGATCCCGGTTTTGGTCCCGAGATATACCACGGCGTCCGGCTCGGCTTCGAGAATGTAATAGCTCTCATCCTGGGTATAGTGCATACCAAACTGCTGTTGAATGTACTCAGTGAGCGGATGAACCTGAAAGCTCAAATTCTGGCCGCCAATAGTGTCGAGGAAGTCAAAACGGATCGGGAATTCCGCGCCAAAGCGTGCGTGAACTTTTTCACCCAGCAGGGGGCGGGGACAGGTCAGCACCAGATCCTGAGAGGGGATCTCGATCCGCACGTTGCCAAAACGCAGTAACAGGCTGTTTTCCTCGGGCACGCAATCAAAACACCACGCGTAATTGGGGGCTGAGGGATCGAGATCGAAGCGTTGTTTCATCCATTGCCCGCCCCAGACGCCTGGGTCAAAGAAAGGGGCAACGCGAAACGGTTGTTCGGTGGTTTGTTGCAGACCGGCGCGTAACGCGTCGCCGCTGACCATCGTGGGACTATTTTCTACCGTGGTATCGAGCAAATAATCGGCGCGTTTGAGTAACGGCGTTTTGTGTTTGTCGAATACCCGCCATTCAATGAAAAAAGCACGTTTGTAACGACGAAGAATATCTTCATCCTGGTTTTCTGCACCCCAGTTACCCAGCCCGTTATGACGCATACGCTGTTGAATTTCCCAGCGCGGAAGATCGGCATAAACCAGTACGTCACCAGGGTGTGCCAGCGCAGCGCCCGAGCCGTACACCACAACCAGCCCTGAGGTAACGGCATCAATCTGTTGGCGGAGTTGGCTGAGTTTGTCGCTATCAAAAAATTCATCCAGGTGATGACAGGAGAGAACGCCGAATACGCGATCGTCGGTAAGGTTACGCGCCAGTAAATCATGCAGGGCCTGCTCATCGCGGCGGGCGGATTCAATATTTAGCACCAGTGCGGTATCTAATGTCGTAACAAGCTGTTGCTCCAGCTCGTCAAGCCGCACGCCCGGATAGCAATCCACGATCAATACGGTTTTGGCGGCGGTAGAAACCCTGGTGTTAAGCACTGAATGAATTGACGACCAACCCTGCCAGGCGTGGTTGTCATAGCCCTGAACGTTAACCTCAGGGAATTTATTATAGGTTGTACGCATATTCTGTCTCCGTGTTGGCTTATTTAAGATTAATCGATTAACCTTATTTTCATAGTGTGGTTAACGCGATTAACCCGCCATAATCAGAATCCAGTGCGGTGAAATGCACGTTAGCGTGATGTGAATCACACGTAAAAAGGCAATATTTCGGTTATTCGATTAACCTTCGAAATAAACAGGAGAGGTCATGACTACAGTCACGCTGGCGCAGGTTGCTGAACGCGCGGGAGTCTCCACGGCAACCGTTTCAATGGTGTTGCGTAACCGGGGGCGCATTTCTCAGGCCACACGTGACAGGGTGCTCAAAGCGCTGGACGATGCCGGCTACGTTTATAATCAAACCGCCGCCAACCTGCGTAACCGGAGCAGTAATCAGGTCGGATTGTTGTTACACGATATCACTAACCCTTTTTACGGTGAGATGACTGCAGGGCTAAGCCATGAGATGGAGCGGCATGACCTGCTTCTGTTTCTGGCAAACAGTGAAGAGTCAGGAGAAAGGCAGCAAAAATTTGTCGACTCGTTGATGCGCAATAATGCTTGCGGCATGGTGCTCTGCGCGGCGCGCGAAACACCGACCTCCTTCTTCGAGGCGCTGAAAAGGCGCAATATTCCCGCCATCATGGTGGTTCGCCCTCTTAGCGACCCTGATTTTGATTTTGTGGGAACCGACAACTTTCTCGGTACGCAAATGGCCACCACCCATTTAGTCAAAATGGGGCATAAGAATATTGCGTTTATCGGTGGTAGCCCAAGTTCCGGGAGCCGGGCACAGCGTATCGGTGGATTCACCAGCACGTTGCTGGAGCAGGGAATATCGCCGAATCCGCAATGGATAGTGGCGACGCAGGCCAGCCAGATTGACGGCGCAAAAGTGGCAGAGTCGCTTCTTATGCGGTTCCCGGAAATTACCGCCGCCGTTTGTTATCAGGATATTGTGGCGCTTGGGGTTATGCAGGCATTACGCAAAATGGGGCGTGAACCAGGGCGCGATTTTGCGCTGGTGGGGTTCGATGACATCACCGAAGCGGCGCTGGTACAACCTGCGCTCACCACCGTGTCGGTGGCCGCAAAAGAGATAGGTCGCAAGGCTGGGGAGCTACTTTATAGTCGCATTCAGGGAAATGACGAACCTCCGAAACGCATTATTCTGCCACCTGCGCTGGTGGTCAGAGAATCATGTGGTTTTCGCTGATCGTCATGCCTTTTACTGATATCTCTCCCTGTTTATCATTAAATTCTAATTATCGACGTTTTCGGCTGGCGGCGCAGCGATGTGCTGGTTAATCTGAAAACGATTTACGTAAAATTAACAAAAGAGAATAGCTATGCATGATGCACAAATCCGCGTTGCCATCGCGGGAGCCGGAGGGCGCATGGGGCGTCAGTTGATTCAGGCCACTCTTGGCATAGATGGCGTACAGCTCGGCGCGGCGCTGGAGCGCGAAGGTTCTTCTTTGCTGGGAAGCGATGCCGGAGAATTAGCGGGAGCCGGTAAAACGGGCGTTACCGTGCAAAGTAGTCTTGAGGCGGTGAAAGATGATTTTGATGTTTTCATCGATTTTACTCGCCCGGAAGGCACGCTGGCGCATCTGGCGTTTTGCCGCCTGCACGGTAAAGGGATGGTGATTGGCACCACTGGCTTTGATGACGCGGGCAAACAGGCTATTCGTGATGCTGCGCAGGACATTGCTATCGTTTTCGCCGCGAACTTTAGCGTTGGCGTTAACGTCATGCTTAAGCTGCTGGAGAAGGCGGCGAAAGTGATGGGTGATTACACCGATATTGAGATTATTGAAGCCCATCACCGTCATAAAGTGGATGCGCCGTCAGGCACTGCGCTGGCGATGGGGGAGGCGATTGCCGGGGCGCTGGATAAAGATTTAAAAGAGTGTGCCGTCTATTCGCGTGAAGGTTACACCGGTGAGCGCGTACCCGGTACGATCGGTTTTGCCACGGTGCGGGCGGGAGATATCGTTGGTGAGCATACCGCGATGTTTGCCGATATTGGCGAGCGCATTGAGATCACGCATAAAGCCTCCAGCCGCATGACCTTTGCTAATGGCGCAGTACGATCGGCAATTTGGCTGAAATCAAAGTCAAACGGTCTTTTTGATATGAAAGATGTGCTTGATTTACGCAGTTTATAACTTTTATTATCCTTCGTGATGTGGTTATTGTAATCATAACTATTTGATTACATAGGGCAATATTTTATTGCCCTTTTATTTTTCGTTTTTTAATTTGATTTTTTATTTAATGGCCTGTTTGTTGGTGTTTTGCATGGTTATTTTGTTATTTCAATGTAAATTTTGACCAAACGGTCCACTTTTATCTATCGCGCTTCCTGTTTTTACACTCTTTATCTTCCGCAAGCGTTTTCCACCCCAAGTTAGCTGATCTTTTTGCCTGTTAAATCGTGTGTTTTATCCCAGTGGCGTAAAATAATAATAAAAAATGCCCTTTTGGGTAGACTTTTACGTGGGCTATCTCTAGAATGCCGCCGTTTGCCAGAAATCCATAGGTAAGCAAATTTGCATTGATTCATGAGGTGTTAATGAATTAATATGCAAATAAAGTGAGTGAATATTCTCTGGAGGGTGTTTTGATTAAGTCAGCGCTATTGGTTCTGGAAGACGGAACCCAGTTTCACGGTCGGGCCATAGGGGCAACAGGTTCGGCGGTTGGGGAAGTCGTTTTCAATACTTCAATGACCGGTTATCAAGAAATCCTCACTGATCCTTCCTATTCCCGCCAAATCGTCACTCTTACTTATCCTCATATCGGTAATGTCGGCACCAATGAAGCCGATGCAGAATCTTCTCAAGTACATGCGCAAGGCCTGGTCATCCGCGACCTGCCGCTGATTGCCAGCAACTTCCGCGATACCGAAGACCTCTCTTCTTACCTCAAACGCCATAATATTGTGGCAATTGCCGATATCGATACCCGTAAGCTGACGCGTTTGCTGCGTGAAAAGGGCGCACAGAACGGCTGCATTATCGCGGGTGATAACCCGGATGCGGCGCTGGCGCTGGAAAAAGCCAAAGCCTTCCCGGGTCTGAACGGCATGGATCTGGCGAAAGAAGTGACCACCGCGGAGCCTTATAGCTGGACGCAAGGTAGCTGGACTCTGGCCGGTGACCTGCCGGAAGCTAAATCCGCCGATGAACTGCCGTTCCACGTAGTGGCCTACGATTTCGGCGCTAAACGTAACATTCTGCGTATGTTAGCGGATCGCGGCTGCCGCCTGACGGTTGTGCCGGCGAAAACCTCTGCTGAAGATGTGCTGAAGATGAATCCGGACGGTATCTTCCTGTCCAACGGCCCTGGCGATCCGGCGCCGTGCGACTACGCGATTACCGCGATTCAGAAATTCCTCGAAACCGATATTCCGGTATTTGGCATCTGCCTCGGCCATCAACTGCTGGCGCTGGCAAGCGGTGCGAAGACCATTAAGATGAAGTTTGGCCACCACGGCGGCAACCATCCGGTAAAAGATATTGATAACAACACCGTGATGATCACCGCTCAGAACCACGGTTTTGCGGTCGATGAGGCCTCCATGCCTGCCAACCTGCGCGTGACCCACAAGTCGCTGTTCGACGGCACCCTGCAGGGGATTCATCGTACCGACAAACCGGCGTTCAGCTTCCAGGGGCACCCTGAAGCAAGCCCGGGTCCACACGACGCTGCGCCGCTGTTCGACCACTTTATCGAGTTAATTGAGCAATACCGTCAGTCCGCGAAATAATCAGGAGTAAAAGAGCCATGCCAAAACGTACAGACATAAAAAGTATCCTGATTCTGGGCGCGGGTCCGATCGTTATCGGTCAGGCGTGTGAGTTTGACTATTCCGGCGCGCAGGCGTGTAAAGCCCTGCGTGAAGAGGGTTACCGCGTTATTCTGGTGAACTCCAACCCGGCGACCATCATGACCGACCCGGAAATGGCCGATGCCACCTACATCGAGCCGATTCACTGGGAAGTGGTACGCAAAATCATTGAGAAAGAGCGCCCGGATGCGGTGCTGCCAACCATGGGCGGTCAGACGGCGCTGAACTGTGCGCTGGAGCTGGAACGTCAGGGCGTACTGGCTGAGTTCGGCGTGACCATGATTGGCGCGACGGCGGATGCCATTGATAAAGCGGAAGACCGTCGTCGCTTCGACATTGCGATGAAAAAAATCGGTCTCGATACCGCACGTTCAGGCATCGCTCACACCATGGAAGAAGCGCTGGCGGTTGCCGCTGACGTCGGCTTCCCGTGCATTATCCGTCCGTCTTTCACCATGGGTGGCACCGGCGGCGGTATCGCCTACAACCGCGAAGAGTTTGAAGAAATTTGCGAACGCGGTCTGGATCTTTCCCCAACCAACGAACTGCTGATTGATGAATCGCTGATTGGCTGGAAAGAGTACGAGATGGAAGTGGTACGTGATAAAAACGACAACTGCATCATCGTCTGCTCCATCGAAAACTTCGACGCGATGGGCATCCATACCGGTGACTCCATCACCGTTGCGCCAGCCCAGACGCTGACCGACAAAGAATATCAAATCATGCGTAACGCCTCGATGGCGGTACTGCGTGAAATCGGCGTTGAAACCGGTGGTTCTAACGTCCAGTTTGCGGTAAACCCGAAAAACGGTCGTCTGATTGTTATCGAGATGAACCCGCGCGTCTCCCGCTCCTCGGCGCTGGCGTCCAAAGCAACCGGCTTCCCGATTGCTAAAGTCGCAGCCAAGCTGGCGGTAGGTTACACCCTCGACGAACTGATGAACGACATCACCGGCGGGCGGACTCCGGCTTCGTTTGAGCCGTCCATCGACTACGTTGTGACGAAAATTCCACGCTTCAACTTCGAGAAATTTGTTGGCGCTAACGACCGTCTGACCACCCAGATGAAATCTGTCGGTGAAGTGATGGCGATTGGCCGCACCCAGCAAGAGTCTCTGCAAAAAGCGCTGCGCGGTCTGGAAGTGGGCGCGACCGGCTTCGACCCGAAAGTAAGTCTGGATGACCCGGAAGCGCTGACCAAAATCCGCCGCGAGCTGAAAGACGCAGGCGCCGAGCGTATCTGGTACATCGCCGATGCTTTCCGTGCTGGCCTGTCCGTCGATGGCGTGTTCAACCTGACCAACATCGACCGCTGGTTCCTGGTGCAGATTGAAGAACTGGTGCGCCTGGAAGAAAAAGTCACAGACCTTGGTATCAACGGCCTCGACGCTGACTTCTTGCGCGTACTGAAGCGCAAAGGTTTCGCCGATGCGCGTCTGGCGAAACTGGCCGGCGTACGCGAAGCGGAAATCCGCAAGCTGCGTGACCAATATAACCTGCACCCGGTCTACAAGCGCGTGGATACCTGCGCGGCAGAATTTGCCACCGACACCGCTTACATGTACTCCACTTATGAAGACGAGTGCGAAGCGAATCCAACTCAGGATCGTGACAAGATTATGGTGCTGGGCGGTGGTCCAAACCGTATCGGTCAGGGCATTGAATTCGACTACTGCTGCGTACACGCCTCGCTGGCGCTGCGCGAAGACGGTTACGAGACCATCATGGTCAACTGTAACCCAGAAACCGTTTCTACCGACTACGATACCTCCGACCGTCTGTACTTCGAGCCGGTAACGCTGGAAGACGTGCTGGAAATCGTGCGCATCGAGAAGCCGAAAGGCGTTATCGTGCAGTACGGCGGCCAGACTCCGCTGAAGCTGGCGCGCGCGCTGGAAGCGGCAGGCGTGCCGGTTATCGGCACCAGCCCGGATGCTATTGACCGTGCGGAAGACCGTGAACGCTTCCAGCAGGCGGTTGACCGTCTGAAGCTGAAACAACCGGCTAACGCCACCGTGACCGCCATTGAAATGGCGGTTGAGAAGGCGAAAGAGATTGGCTACCCGCTGGTGGTGCGTCCGTCCTACGTTCTCGGCGGCCGCGCGATGGAAATCGTCTACGACGAAGCCGACCTGCGTCGCTACTTCCAGACCGCGGTCAGCGTTTCTAACGATGCGCCGGTACTGCTGGACCGTTTCCTTGATGACGCGGTGGAAGTGGACGTGGACGCCATCTGCGACGGCGAAATGGTGCTGATTGGCGGTATCATGGAGCACATCGAACAGGCGGGCGTGCACTCCGGTGACTCCGCATGTTCTCTGCCTGCGTATACCCTGAGCCAGGAAATTCAGGATGTGATGCGCCAGCAGGTGCAGAAACTGGCCTTCGAACTGCAGGTTCGCGGTCTGATGAACGTCCAGTTTGCGGTGAAGAATAACGAAGTTTACCTGATTGAAGTGAACCCGCGTGCGGCGCGTACCGTTCCGTTCGTCTCCAAGGCAACGGGCGTACCGTTGGCGAAAGTTGCAGCGCGCGTGATGGTCGGGAAAACGCTGGCACAGCAGGGCGTCACCAAAGAAGTTATCCCGCCGTACTACTCGGTAAAAGAAGTGGTGCTGCCGTTCAACAAGTTCCCGGGCGTTGATCCGCTGTTAGGGCCAGAAATGCGCTCTACTGGTGAGGTGATGGGCGTGGGCCGTACCTTCGCGGAAGCGTTCGCCAAGGCACAGCTCGGCAGCAGCTCCACCATGAAAAAACAGGGTCGTGCACTGCTCTCCGTTCGCGAAGGCGATAAAGAGCGCGTGGTTGACCTGGCGGCGAAGCTGCTGAAGTTTGGTTTCGAGTTGGATGCGACGCACGGCACCGCGATTGTGCTGGGTGAAGCGGGTATCAATCCACGTCTGGTGAACAAGGTGCATGAAGGCCGTCCGCACATTCAGGACCGTATCAAGAATGGCGAGTACACTTACATCATCAACACTACCGAAGGCCGTCAGGCTATTGAAGACTCCAAGCTGATTCGCCGCAGCGCACTGCAGTACAAAGTGCATTATGACACCACCCTGAACGGTGGTTTCGCAACGGCGATGGCGCTGAATGCCGATGCTACCGAGAAGGTGACCTCGGTTCAGGAAATGCACGCGCAGATCAAAAAGTCATAAAAAAAGGGTCCGGTGATAATTGCGCTAACCGGGCCTGCAATATAATTGGGAAAGGGTTTCTGTAAAGAAACCCTTTTTTTATCTCTCATAAGGTCATTCCTGGCCAACCGTGCTTTCATAACCACATTTTCAATGTAATAAGCACGATGTTGCTCACACTAATCAACATTCAAGTCGCATACTATCCATTATATCCACAATTTTAATATGGCTTAGTTTTTATTAATTTGGACAGGCCGTAGCCAGATTTTTAATTTGTGAAATGGTGTGCTTATGTGTGAAAAATATGTTGAAAGACCGCTTTATTTGTTAATTGCTGACTGGATGATGGCTGAAGATCGTTGGATCACAGCAAAGGAAATTTCCCGCCATTTTGATATTGAACACTGCAAAGCAATTAATACGCTCTCTTATATTCTGTCGGAAGTGGGAGAAATTGTTTGTGAAGTTAAGATGATCCCTAATCAAATTGCAGGCCGCGGCTGCCAGTGCCAGCGTTTGGTGAAAGTCATCAGTATTGATTCTCATCTCTACAGACGATTGAATCACAATTTGCAGGAAAAAAAGGTGAGTGTGGCGAAAACGCTGCGACTGCCAGCGGTTCCCCCAACAGAGCTTAACCGTGAGCAGAAATGGCAGATGATGCTCTCCAAGAGCATGCGTCGATAATGGTGATTTGCCGGATCGGCGTGAGCGCTTCTCCGGCATAAATTACCGTGCTGATTTTGGCTTTACGTCCGTCGTGCCTTTCAGGCGCGGCCGGTTTTTTTCGACCTGCGTTAATGGCAAGGTTTCGTGTAGTCCTGTTTGGCAGCGGATTGCAAGGTCCTGATACTCTTTGGTGTTCAGCCGTTTCCAGTGCAGCTCCTGGTCCGTGACTTCACGCAGTACGCGAACCGGTGAACCAACCAGCATCTGCCTTGCCTCTCCCTGAAATCCGGCTTTGACAAAGCTCATGGCAGCGACAATGCTCTCTTCGCCAATCACCGCGCCGTCCATAATCACGCTGTTCATGCCAATCAGTGCATCTCTGCCCACCACGCAGCCGTGCAGGATTGCGCCATGGCCGATGTGTCCATTCTCATGCACGATAGTGTCGGTGTCGCAGTAGCCGTGCATGATGCAGCCATCCTGCAGGTTAGAACCGGCTTCCAGAATCAGGCGACCATAGTCACCGCGCAATGAGGCGTGTGGACCAATATAAACCCCGGCCCCCACAATGACATCGCCAATCAGCACAGCGCTGGGATGGACATAGGCATCCGGATGTACCACCGGAATCAGGCCCTCAAAGGCGTAATAGCTCATTGTCTTATCTCGGTTTTATTGCCGGATTGCGGCGTAAATACCTTATCCGGCATAGGCACATTAACGACCTTTCCATACCGGATCGCGTTTTTCCGCAAATGCCTGTGGTCCTTCGAGCGCATCTTCCGAGTGCAGCACCGATGGATAGTGCTTCAGCACACCGCTGCGGATGTACCGGTAGCCTTCTTCCACCGGCATTTCGCTGGTCGTACGGTAAATCTCTTTCAGCGCGGCGATAGCCAGCGGGGCGCTATTTACCAGCTGCTGCGCCAGTTCGCGCGCGCTATCCATCAGTTCGCTCTGGCTGACAACGCGGTTGACGATGCCCCAGCGCAGTGCTTCTTCGGCGCTCATTCGTCTGCCGGTCATCACCATTTCGTTAACGATTGCCGGTGGCAGCAGTTTAGGTAAACGCAGTACGCCGCCGCTGTCAGGCACGATCCCGAGTTTTGCTTCCGGCAGCGCGAAGCTGGCATTTTCCGCACAGACGATAAAATCCGCCGCCAGCGCCAGCTCAAAACCGCCGCCAAACGCGTAGCCGTTTACCGCGGCGATGACCGGCTTATCGAGGTCGAAAATTTCGGTTAAACCGGCGAAGCCGCCTGGGCCAAAATCGGCATCTGGCGCTTCACCTTCGGCCGCCGCTTTTAAGTCCCAGCCGCAGAAAAGAATTTCTCTCCGCCGCCGGTGATAATTGCTACGCGTAATTCCGGGTCATCACGAAAATTAAGAAAAGCTTCCCCCATTGCAAAGCTGGTTTTAGCGTCAATGGCATTGGCTTTAGGCCGGTCAAGGGTAATTTCCAGGATCGGGCCGTTACGGGTCAGATGTAATGATTCACTCATAGTTCATCTCCAGATAATTAGGTTTCCCGGCCGGAGGAATTCCGACCGGAAGGGTTATTTCAGATTTTTTTTGATTATTTTTCCTGAACAATTGCGCGGCAGGTCGGTTCTTATCTCCATAAAAGAAGGAACCTTGAATTTCGCCATATTGTTTTCGCAGAAGCTGAAGAACTCAGCTTCGCTTAATGTTTCACCCTCATTAAGGACGATAAAAGCTTTAATGGCTTCATCACGGATCGAGTCTTTAATACCGACAACCACAATGTCCTGAATTTTCGGATGCGCAGAAATAATATTTTCCAGCTCGACGCAGGAGACATTTTCCCCACCGCGTTTAATCATGTTGCAGCGTCTGTCGACGAAATAAAAAAAACCGTCCGCATCCTGGTAACCCGAATCACCGGTATGTAACCACCCTTCAGGTTCCAGCGCTTTGGCAGTAGCGTCGGGTTGCGCGTAGTACTCTTTGAAGATTGTTTTTCCCGGCACGCCTTTAATGCAGATTTCGCCAATTTCTCCGGCGGGTAGGGGACGGTTGTGATCGTCACGGATTTCAGCTTCATAGCTAAAACCCACGCGACCAATAGAGGGCCAGCGCCGTTTGTCTCCGGGGCGATCGCCAATAATGCCCACGATGGTTTCGGTCATACCGTAGGAGGTCAGCAGTCTGACGCCAAAGCGGTCGATAAAGGCATCTTTTTCCTGTTCGGATAAATTGAGATAGAACATCACTTCGCGTAGGTGATGCTGTCTGTCCGTTGGGGCTGCGGGTTGGACCATCAGCGTTCTGATCATCATCGGGATGCATTCGGTGACCGTCGCCTGATATCTACGCACCTGATCCCAGAACGCCCTGGCGCTGTACTTCTCCACCAGCACAAAGGTGCTGCCTGCGGAGAAGGCAGCCATGGCAGCCGTACACTGACAGTCGATATGAAAAGCGGGCATCACCGTCATATAGACGTCATCATCGCGCAGAGCGATTTGCCAGGAGGTGTAGTAGCCCGCAAAGCGCAGGTTGTAGTGGGTAATCACCACCCCTTTAGGCCGCGAGGTGGTGCCTGAGGTAAACAGAATTTCCGCCGTATCGTCAGTGGATAACGCAGGCGTATAGCACAGATTAGTCGACTGGCGGGCTTGCAGTTGGGTAAAGTGGCTCACGCCGTCGTCAACCGGAAGCTGCTCGCCAATCAGACAGATATGATTTAGCGGAGTGGTATTTTCCAGCCGTATCTGGCGGTACATAGGATAAAACTCGGCACTGGTGACCAGCAGGCTCACCTGGCTGTTTTGCAGGATCCAGGCGCTCTCTTCGCCCAGCAAGCGGGCATTAATCGGCACCATAATGGCGCCAATTTTTGCCAGTCCAAACCAGCAAAAGATAAATTCCGGACAGTTATCCAGATGCAATGCGACCTTGTCGCCCTTGCGGATCCCTAAGGAATGGAAAAGGTTCGCCGTGCGGTTTATCTCTTCATTGAGCGAGGCATAGCTATACTGCCGAACGATTCCTTCGCAGGATTCGAAAATTAACGCCGTTTTATCTCCGTACACCCCGGCCAGGTCGTCCCACATCTGACGTAAGTTTTGTCCGCCAACGATATCCATAATGCTTTATCCACTGAAATCAGGCGTGAGCGCTAACCAACCAGCGGGTTAGCGCGTCGCGTTTATTCCTCAACTCTGGCCAGGCCTTTGCCGACCAGCTCATTTATGTCTGCTTCGCTATAACCAATGTTTTTCAGAATGGCGGCGGTATCCATGCCGTGTGACGGCATGCCACGCCAGATTTTCCCCGGGTTGTTTTTAAATTTCGGCATGATGTTCGGCCCTTTGCAGGTGCGGCCGTCCATCGTTTGCCACTGAGTAATGGATTCACGGGCAACGTACTGCGGGTTGCCTTCCAGTTCAGGAATAGTCAGTACCTTCGCGCAGGCGATATTCAGCTCAGCAAAGCGCGCCTGGACTTCGGCGATGGTGTGCGTTGCCAGCCAGGCGTCCAGTTTCTCTTCCACGAGCGGGCCGTAAGGGCATTCCACGCGATGGATAAGCTGGGTACCTTCCGGGACTTCCGGTGTGCCAAGAATGTGGGCGAGGCCAATATCATTGAAGCACTCGTTGATTTGCGTGATGCCGACCAGCTCCATGACGATATAGCCATCGGCGCATTTATAGAGACCGCAGCCAGCGTAATACGGGTCTTTGCCTTTGGTCATGCGTGGACAAATTTCGCCGCCGTTGAAGTAGTCCATCATGAAGTACTGACCCATACGCAGCATCACTTCGTACATGGCGATATCAATGCTTTCACCCTTACCCGTTTCGCGTACTTTGTGCAGGGCTGCCAGCGCTGCTGTCGTTGCGGTCATCCCGGAGAAGTAATCGGCGGTGTACGGGAAGGCCGGCATCGGCTGATCAACATCACCGTTTTGGATCAAATAGCCGCTGAACGCCTGTGCGATGGTGTTATATGCCGGAAGATTGGTGTACTCCTCGGTACCAAACTGGCCGAAGCCGGAAAGGTGGGCGATAACCAGTTTTGGGTTATGTTCCCACAGCACGTCATCGGTAATGCCGCGGCGAGCAAAGGCCGGGCCTTTACTGGCTTCAATGAAAATATCGGTGGTTTCCATGAGCTTCAGAAACGCTTCCCGGCCTTCATCTTTGAAAATATTCAGCGACAGGGCGTGCAGGTTGCGGCGTGAGAGCTGTGGATAGTTAGGTTGCACGCGGATGGTATCGGCCCATGCGACGTTTTCAATCCAGATAACCTCAGCACCCCATTCGGCGAACATTTGTCCGGCGAACGGGCCGGCAATTTCGATCCCTGAAAAAACCACGCGTACCCCGGCAAGTGGGCCAAAGGTTGGCATTGGTAAATGATTCATAATTTTGCTCCTGGCATTTTTTGTAGGCCCGGTAGGCGCAGCGCCACCGGGCATGTTGCCGGATGGCGGCGTAAACGCCTTATCCGGCCTACGAATCGTGCTGAATTAGCGGTATTGCTTGAGTACCGCACGACCCAACGTCAGGATCTGCATTTCATCAGAGCCACCAGAAACACGGTCAACGCGCAGATCGCGCCAGAAACGCGTGATGCGATGGTTACCCGCGATACCTACACCGCCCAGCACCTGCATGGCGGTATCGACCACTTCAAACGCGGCGTTGGCGCAGAAGTATTTGCACATTGCCGCATCGCCCGAAGTGATGGTGCCGTTATCCGCTTTCCATGCCGCTTCAAGCAGCATGTTTTTCATGGAATTCAGTTTGATCGCCATATGCGCGAACTTCTCCTGAATCAGCTGGAAGCGGCCGATCGTTTCGCCAAACTGCACGCGCTGATTGGCGTAGCGCGCGGCGTCTTCAAAAGCGCACATTGCCGTACCGTAGTTGGTCAGCGCGACGAGGAAACGTTCATGATCGAACTCTTCTTTCACGCGGTTGAAACCATTACCTTCCCGACCGAACATGTCTTTCTCGTCCAGTTCAACGTCGTCAAAGGTGATTTCACAGCAGCTATCCATGCGCAGACCGAGTTTCTCCAGCTTGTTGACCTTGATACCCGCTTTGCTCATGTCAACGAACCACTCGGTGTAAACAGGTTTATCCGGCGATGCACCATCTCTCGCCATAACCACGATGTACGGGGTATAGGCGCTACTGGTGATAAAGCACTTACTGCCATTAAGATAAACCTTACCATTTTTACGTGTATAAGTGGTTTTCAGGCTGCCAACATCCGATCCCGCTCCCGGTTCGGTGATGGCAGAGTTCCACATCTGCTTACCGGTTCCCTGGAACGCCATGATTTTATCGATTTGTTCCTGAGTCCCTTCACGCAGGAACGTGTTAAAACCGCCCGGTAACTGGTACAGCACATAGGTTGGTGCGCCCAGGCGTCCGAGTTCCATCCAGACTGCAGCGACGGTAACAAAACCCGCTTCCAGTCCACCGTGTTCTTCCGGAATCAACAGGCTATCGATGCCCATATCCGCCAGTGCTTTAACAAAACGCTCAGGGTAGACGCTGTCACGATCGCACTCGGCAAAATAAGCTTCCCAGTTCTCACTGGCCATCAGTTCACGAATACCGGCGACAAACAGTTCCTGCTCGTCATTTAAGTTGAAATCCATCTTTCAGCCTCTTGATCAATTGGGTTAATAAGAATTACTTGTCTTTCCAGTGCACTTTGGCGTCTTTAATAAAGGACAGCGTCACCATGATGTTGACGAAGAACAGCGGACATCCTCCGGCGATAATCGCGGTCTGAATCGGCTTCAGCCCACCCAGCGCCAGCAGAACGATACCGATGATGCCGACCAGAACGGACCAGCCGATACGCACTAACAGCGGCGGTTCTTCACCATCGCGGACTTCACGACAGGTGGACATCGCCAGGGTGTAAGAGCAGGCGTTAATCAGCGTCACGGTGGCAATAAAGCAGAGGATGAAGAAGCCCCACATGGTGGCGGTGCTGAGCGGTAGAGCAGCCCAGGTTTCGATAATGGCGCGCGCCACACCGTGTTGTTCAATCAGCTGCGGGATATTGAGAACGTTTTTATCCATCAGCAGCAGCGTGTTGCTGCCAAGGACTGTCCACAGGATCCAGGTCGATGCGGTCAGGCCCAGCACCATCCCGAAGCACAGTTCACGGACGGTACGACCACGAGAAATACGGGCCAGGAAGATACTCATCTGGATGGCGTAAATGACCCACCACGCCCAGTAGAAGACGGTCCAGCCCTGTGGGAAGCCGCCTTTACCGATTGCATCGGTATAGAACAGCATGCGCGGCAGATACATCAACAGCATGCCGACGGAGTCGGTGAAGTAGTTCATGATGAAGCTGGCGCCGCTGACGATAAATACCCAGCCCAGCATCAGGAAGCTCAGATAGCTACGCACGTCGCTGGCGATCTTAACCCCTTTTTGCAGGCCGCAGGCCACGCAAATGGCGTTCAATATGATCCAGCAGGTAATGATGATTGCGTCGAGTTGCAGCGTATGCGGAATACCGAACAGATACTGCATGCACTCGGTTACCAGCGGAGTGGCCAGACCGAGGCTGGTACCCATCGCGAAGATCAGCGCCACCAGATAGAAGTTATCGACGATGGTGCCGAACAGCCCTTTCGCATGCTTCTCGCCCACTAACGGTACCAGCGTGGAGCTTGGACGGATGACGTCCATCTTGCGCACAAAGAAGAAGTAGGCGAAAGCCACAGAAAGGAAACTGTAGGTTGCCCACGGCAACGGTCCCCAGTGGAACAGGCTGTACGCCAGGCCCAGCTCTTTCGCGCCCGTGGAGTTAGGCGCGAGAGCAAACGGCGGGGTGGAGATGTAGTAGTAGATCTCGATGGAACCCCAGAACAGCACCGCGGCGGATGTACAGGAAGCGAACATCATAAAAATCCAGCTGGCGGTACTAAACTCTGGTTTTTCGTCGCCTAATTTCTTTTTGGCATACGGGCCAAAGACCAACCAGAACCAGCCGAAGAGCATGACGACCATATACCATTCAAATGCCCAGCCCCAGACATTGGTGACATAACTGAATACCGCATTAATAACGACGTTAGCGGCATCGAGATCTCTTACAGTTAGCCAACAAAGTATCCCAACTATTATTAATGGCGGAAAAAAAACCTTCGGTTCAATTCCCGATTTTCTCTTTTCATTTTTCATAAGTGAATTCCAGTGTGAAAACGAAACTTATTTAGCGTGCCCGTGCATGATCGTTTGTTTATTTATTATTAATGATTTGTTGATAACTTTTTAACCTCTGGGAGCGCCTCAGTGAGTAACCCATAATGAGTATTCATATCGGGTGGTTCTGTTATCTTCGTCACACTTTTTTATGCTGAGTAATTCGCTCAAAAATTTGATATTTTTTGTTTATAATCACTTGGTTGTCTGTGGTTTTTTAACTTTTTTAAGTGACTGGCGTTCAATATTGTTGAACCCGCAGACAATATTGAAAATTTTCATATTTGACGTGATTCTTTCAATATTGGTGAGGTGCATAACACTATTGAAAGTTACGAATTTCAATGTGTGACATTTTCAATATTGGTGATTAAGGTTTTATTTCCGAATTAAAGAGCGTGATATCTGTATTTAACACTGCCGATATAAATACGTTTCCTTCATGATTTCTGGAGATGCAATGAAGATAATTACTTGCTACAAATGCGTACCTGATGAACAGGATATTGCGATTAATAATGCTGATGGTTCACTCGATTTCAGCAAAGCGGATGGCAAAATAAGCCAGTATGATCTGAATGCGATCGAAGCGGCTTGTCAGTTGAAACAACAGTCAGGAGAGGCCCTGGTTGTGGCCATGAGCGTCGGCGGCAAAGCGCTGACCAATGCAAAAGGGCGAAAAGATGTGCTTTCCCGTGGCCCAGATGAACTGATTGTTGTTATTGACGAGCAATTTGAGCAGGCGCTGCCACAACAAACTGCCAGCGCGCTGGCTGCCGCCGCGCAAAAAGCAGGTTTCGATCTGCTTATTTGCGGTGACGGTTCTTCCGATCTTTATGCTCAGCAGGTTGGTCTGCTGGTGGGCGAAGCGCTGAACATTCCGGCGATTAACGGCGTGAGTAAAATCCTCTCTCTTACTGACAGCACTTTGACGGTAGAGCGTGAACTGGAAGATGAAGTCGAAACTCTGAGCATTCCGCTTCCGGCGGTGATCGCGGTCTCAACGGACATCAATACCCCACAAATCCCTTCGATGAAAGCCATTCTTGGCGCGGCGAAAAAACCGGTTCAGGTCTGGTCGCCGGCAGACATTGGCCTGAACAGCGCGCAGGCATATTCCGAACAACACGTTGCTGCACCGAAGCAGCGCGAGCGTCAGCGCGTTGTAATTGAAGGTGACGGTGAAGAACAGATTGCCGCATTTGTCGAGAATCTTCGCAAAATCATTTAATTATCAGGGGATGTTATGAACAAATTTTCCAGTATCTGGGTATTCAGCGATACCCCTTCTCGTCTGCCGGAACTGATGAATGGTGCGCAGGCTTTAGGTGAAAAAGTTAACACGTTTGTGCTGAGTGAAGCGGACTGCGCGACGGCATGCCATTTAGGCGCAGATGATGTCTGGTTACTCAGCGGCAAACCAGAAGAGCGTATGGTCGAAGACTACGCTGATGTGATGGCCGAAACTATTCGTCAGCACAGCGAGGGCGGGGCGGTGCTGCTGCCAAATACGCGTCGCGGCAAGCTGTTAGCGGCAAAACTGGGTTTTCGCTTGTCGGCAGCGGTCTCCAACGACGCCAGTGCAGTCGCCGTGCAGGACGGAAAAGCGGCGGTAAAACATATGGTCTACGGCGGCCTGGCGATGGGGGCAGAAACAATCGCTTCACCGTTCGCCGTGATAACGCTCAGCAGTGGAACGTTTGACGCGCAGCAACCGGATACCGCCCGCAGCGGCGAGGTGCACAGTGTGTCATGGCAGGCTCCGGCTGTAGCCGTTACTCGTACGGCAACTCAGGCACGTCAGAGCAACAGCGTCGATCTCGACAAAGCCCGTCTGGTGGTCAGCGTGGGACGCGGGATCGGCAGCAAAGAAAATATCTCGCTGGCGGAGGCGCTGTGCCAGACGATTGGTGCCGAGCTGGCGTGCTCCCGTCCGGTGGCGGAAAACGAGAAGTGGATGGAACACGAACGCTACGTCGGCATCTCCAACCTGATGCTCAAGCCGGAACTGTATCTGGCCGTGGGGATCTCCGGGCAGATCCAACATATGGTCGGCGCCAACGGCGCGCAGACGATTTTCGCCATCAACAAAGATAAAAATGCGCCGATCTTCCAGTATGCGGATTTTGGCATCGTTGGCGATGCGCTGAAGATCCTGCCTGCGCTGACGGCTGCTTTAGCGCGTTAAACCATTTCGGGCAGGATGCGAAGGTGTCCTGCCGCTGACAGGAGTACGTATGTCCGAAGATATCTTTGATGCCATCATCGTGGGTGCAGGTCTGGCGGGTTCGGTTGCGGCGCTGGTGCTGGCTCGGGAGGGCGCACAGGTGCTGGTTATCGAGCGCGGCAATTCTGCTGGCGCGAAGAATGTCACCGGTGGGCGCATGTATGCGCATAGCCTGGAGAATATCATTCCCGGTTTTGCTGAGCAGGCCCCCATTGAACGCATCATCACCCACGAAAAACTCGCCTTTATGACCGACAAAGGGGCGATGACCATCGACTATTGCAACGGCGAAGACGCCAAATCGTCGCAGGTTTCTTACTCTGTCTTACGCAGTAAATTTGACGCCTGGCTGATGGAACAGGCCGAAGAGGCGGGCGCTCAGCTCATCACCGGTATCCGCGTGGATAACGTTGTGCAGCGCGAGGGCAAAGTCGTGGGCGTGGAAGCCGATGGCGATATTCTGGAAGCCAAAGTGGTGATCCTTGCCGACGGAGTGAATTCTCTGTTGGCTGAAAAGTTGGGTATGGCAAAGCGCGTCGAGGCATCGCATGTTGCCGTCGGCGTAAAAGAGCTGATCGAGTTGCCGAAATCGGTAATTGAAGATCGTTTCCAGTTACAAGGGAACGAAGGGGCTGCCTGTCTGTTTGCCGGATCGCCCACCGATGGGTTGATGGGTGGTGGCTTTCTCTATACGAATGAAACGACCCTTTCTCTGGGACTGGTCTGCGGCCTTCATCATCTGAAAGATGCGAAAAAATCGGTTCCGCAAATGCTGGAAGATTTCAAACAGCATCCGGCGGTTGCCCCGCTGATCGCCGGTGGCAAGTTGGTGGAATATGCCGCGCACGTCGTACCGGAAGCCGGTATCAACATGCAGCCAGAACTGGTGGGGGACGGCGTACTGATTGCTGGTGACGCTGCCGGAATGTGTATGAACCTCGGCTTTACCATTCGCGGTATGGATCTCGCCATATCCGCAGGTGAAGCGGCGGCGAAAACGGTACTTTCCGCAATGAAGCGCGACGATTTTAGCAAGCAGTCGCTGGAGGAATACCGTCAGCATCTGGACGAAGGCCCGATGCGCGATATGCGCATGTATCAAAAGCTACCCGCTTTTCTTGATAACCCACGCATGTTTACCGCTTATCCGGAAATGGCGGTCAGTATTGCGCGCGACCTGTTCACCGTGGATGGTTCGGCACCGGTGCCAATGCGTAAAAAAATCCTACGCCATGCGAAGAAAGTGGGCTTCATCAACCTGATGAAAGATGGCCTGAAAGGAGTGACCGTATTATGACATCTCCCGTCAACGTGGACGTCAAACTGGGCGTCAATAAGTTCAATGTGGATGAAGACAGTCCGCATATCATTCTCAAAACCGATCCTGATAAACAGGTGCTGGAGGTGCTGATTAAGGCCTGTCCGGCTGGACTGTATAAAAAGCAGGATGACGGTAGCGTACGTTTTGATTATGCCGGATGCCTGGAATGCGGAACGTGCCGCATTCTCGGACTGGATACAGCGCTGGAAAAATGGGAATACCCGCGTGGGACGTTTGGCGTGGAGTTCCGCTACGGCTAAACCTGGTGCCGGATGGCGGCTTCGCCTTATCCGGCCTACAGGAACAATGCGTAGGCCTGATAAGCGTAACGTCATCAGGCATTAAGTTAAAATAAAACAGGACATAACCATGCAGCAGCCCAGGAACTTTGATGACATCAAATTCACCTCTATTCACCGCCGGATAATGCTGTGGGGAAGCGGTGGGCCGTTTCTGGATGGTTATGTGCTGGTGATGATTGGCGTGGCACTGGAACAGCTCACGCCAGCATTGAAACTGGATGCGCAGTGGATTGGTCTGCTGGGCGCCGGTACGCTCGCGGGTCTGTTTGTGGGGACGTCGCTGTTTGGCTACATTTCCGACAAGGTCGGGCGGCGCAAAATGTTCATTATCGATATTATCGCCATTGGCGTGATATCGGCGGCAACCATGTTTGTCTCCTCGCCCGTTGAGTTGTTGGTAATGCGCGTGCTGATCGGCATTGTGATTGGTGCCGACTACCCGATCGCCACCTCGATGATCACCGAGTTTTCCAATACCCGCCAACGCGCTTTCTCCATCGGTTTTATCGCCGCTATGTGGTATGTCGGCGCCACCTGTGCCGATCTGGTCGGCTACTGGTTGTATGATGTTGAGGGCGGATGGCGCTGGATGTTGGGCAGCGCGGTGATCCCCTGCATTTTGATCCTGATTGGGCGTTTCGATCTTCCTGAATCGCCGCGCTGGCTGCTGCGTAAAGGTCGGGTGAAAGAGTGTGAGGAGATGATGATCAAACTGTTCGGTGAACCGGTGGTGTTCGACGAAGAAGCGCCGCAGGAGACGCGCTTTCTTCAGCTATTTAATCGCCGTCATTTCCCGTTTGTACTGTTTGTCGCCGCTATCTGGACTTGTCAGGTGATCCCGATGTTTGCCATTTATACCTTTGGTCCGCAGATTGTGGGGCTGCTGGGGCTTGGTGCCGGGAAAAGCGCCGCGTTGGGAAATGTGGTAATCAGCTTGTGCTTTATGTTGGGATGCATTCCTCCCATGTTCTGGCTTAATAGCGCGGGCCGACGACCGCTGTTAATTGGCAGCTTCATTATGATGACGCTGGCGCTGGCCGTGCTGGGGTTAATCCCTGATATGGGCGCGTGGCTGGTGGTGCTGGCGTTTGCCGTATACGCATTTTTCTCTGGGGGACCAGGAAACCTGCAATGGCTATACCCTAACGAACTGTTTCCCACCGATATTCGTGCGTCTGCCGTCGGGGTGATTATGTCCTTAAGCCGTATCGGCACCATTGTTTCAACCTGGGCGCTGCCGGTGTTCATCACCAAATACGGGATCAGTAATGTCATGCTGATGGGGGCGGGCATTTCGCTGATCGGCCTGCTCGTGTCCATCGCTTTCGCCCCGGAAACGCGAGGTCTGACGCTGGCGCAAACCAGCCAAATGACGATCCGCAGTAAACCCGTGACCAGGGCGGGTTATTAGGAGTGTTCTGTATTTTCCCTGCAACTCAGTCAGTTAGCCTACAGTTAACGGGTATATCACTGAAAACGACTGAAAAGCAGGGAGAACACCATGCAAAAACATATTCTGATCACCTCTATTTTTACCGCAGCAGCACTGTTCACCGTAGCCGGTTGCTCCTCGAACCAGGCGGTTAAAACGACCGATGGCAAAACAATCGTGACCGACGGCAAACCGCAAGTCGATGATGATACAGGCCTGGTGTCGTACAAAAATGCGCAAACGGGTAAGACGGAACAAATTAACCGCGATCAGGTTAAAGATATGAGCGAACTGGATAACTAGTTCAGTTTTCTCCATTCAACCACTCAATAATATTGACTGTTAGCCTGCGGATTAACTGACTAAACTCACTGTTATTACAATAATGCAGTGAAACAGGCTAATCATGATCCTCATCATTTATGCGCATCCCTATCCGCAGCACTCGCATGCGAATAAGCGGATGCTTGAACAGGCAAGGACGCTGGAGGGCGTGGAGATCCGCTCGCTCTACCAGCTCTACCCCGACTTCAATATCGATATTGCCGCTGAACAGGATGCGCTGGCGCGCGCTGATTTGATTATCTGGCAGCATCCTATGCAATGGTATAGCACACCTCCCTTACTCAAGCTGTGGATGGATAAGGTCCTTTCACACGGTTGGGCATATGGCCACGGCGGGACAGCGCTCCACGGTAAACATCTGCTGTGGGCAGTGACGACCGGCGGCGGCGAAAACCACTTTGATATTGGCTCCCATCCCGGATTTGATGTGCTTTCCCAGCCCTTACAGGCAACGGCGCTCTACTGTGGCCTCAAATGGCTGCCGCCGTTTGCGATGCACTGTACGTTTATCTGTGATGATGAAACTCTGCAGGCGCAGGCGCGTCATTACAAACAGCGTCTGTTGGAGTGGCAGGAGGTTCATCATGGATAACCATACGCTAATACAGGCGCTGATTTATCTCGGATCGGCGGCGCTGATTGTCCCCATTGCCGTGCGACTGGGGCTAGGATCAGTGCTGGGGTATCTCATCGCAGGGTGCATTATTGGACCATGGGGTCTGAGGATGGTGACCGACGCTGAATCAATCCTGCATTTTGCCGAGATTGGCGTGGTGTTGATGCTGTTTGTCATCGGTCTGGAGCTGGATCCGCAACGTTTGTGGAAACTGCGGGCCTCGGTGTTCGGTGGTGGTGCGCTGCAGATGGTGGTATGCGGCGGTCTGATTGGTTTGTTCTGTATGTTCCTCGGCCTTCGCTGGCAGGTAGCGGAACTGATCGGCATGACGCTGGCGCTTTCCTCCACGGCTATTGCTATGCAGGCGATGAATGAGCGAAACCTGATGGTTTCGCAAATGGGACGCAGCGCGTTTGCCGTGCTGTTGTTCCAGGATATCGCCGCTATTCCTCTGGTGGCGATGATCCCATTACTTGCGGCGAGCGGCGCATCGACAACGCTTGGGGCGTTTGCGCTCTCCGCCCTTAAAGTGGCGAGCGCCCTGGTGCTGGTGGTGTTGCTGGGGCGTTATGTGACGCGTCCGGCCTTGCGTTTTGTCGCTCGCTCTGGCCTGCGGGAAGTATTCAGTGCCGTTGCGCTGTTCCTCGTTTTTGGCTTCGGTCTGCTGTTGGAAGAGGTTGGACTGTCGATGGCGATGGGGGCGTTCCTGGCTGGCGTGCTGCTGGCAAGCTCTGAGTATCGTCACGCGCTGGAAAGCGATATCGAGCCATTTAAAGGGCTGCTGCTGGGACTGTTTTTCATCGGCGTCGGGATGTCTATCGACTTTGGTACGCTGATTGATAATCCCTTGCGCATTATCATTCTGTTGGTCGGTTTCCTGGTTATCAAAACCGTCATGCTGTGGCTGATAGCGAAACCCTTACAGGTGCCGAACAAGCAGCGCAGATGGTTTGCCGTGTTATTAGGGCAGGGCAGTGAGTTTGCCTTCGTGGTGTTTGGCGCGGCGCAAATGGCAAACGTGCTTGATCCTGATTGGGCGAAATCTCTGACGCTGGCGGTGGCGCTGTCGATGGCGGCGACGCCGATTTTACTGGTAATTCTGACGCGTCTGGAAAAATCGGCGACCGGTGAAGAGCGGGAAGCAGATGAAATCGACGAGGAACAACCTCGGGTGATCATCGCCGGGTTTGGGCGATTTGGTCAGATAACCGGTCGTCTGTTGTTGTCAAGCGGGGTCAAAATGGTGGTTCTTGATCATGACCCGGACCATATCGAAACGCTGCGTAAATTCGGCATGAAGGTTTTCTATGGCGATGCGACGCGGATGGATCTGCTGGAGTCTGCCGGGGCGGCTAAAGCTGAAGTTATTATTAGCGCCATTGACGATCCGCAAACCAGCCTGCAACTGACCGAAATGGTGAAACAGTATTTCCCGCATCTGCAAATTATTGCCCGTGCGCGCGATGTGGATCATTACATCCGCCTGCGCCAGGCTGGCGTGGAGATGCCGGAACGTGAAACCTTTGAGGGCGCGCTGAAGACCGGACGTTTGGCACTGGAAGGTCTTGGGCTTGGACGCTATGAAGCGCGTGAGCGGGCCGATGTATTCCGCCGCTTCAACACGCTGATGGTTGAGGAGATGGTGAAAGGGGAAAATGACGCAACGTCCCGCGCGGCGGTATATAAACGCACCAGCGAAATGCTGAGTGAAATTATTGCGGAAGATCGTCAGCACTTATCATTAATTCAACGCCATGGCTGGCAAGGCACGGATGAAGGTAAGCATACGGGCGACGTCGCCGATGAGCCGGAAGTGAAACCGTCAGCATAGGGTAAAAAATGTGATGTTCTGCAAACTTTACTGCTAATTGGCTGTTTTTGAACTACTGTAATGCTGGCGTACCACCTTAAATAGGTCGGTTCGCCAGCAGAACGGAAAATTTTCATGCTCATCCTCTTTCCGCCAGTCGACGAAAGATTGCGCTTTCCGTATAGTGGCGACAATTTTTTTGTATCCGGGAAACATTCAATGATCAGTCTGATTGCGGCGTTAGCGGTAGATCGCGTCATCGGTATGGAAAATGCCATGCCATGGAACCTACCTGCCGATCTCGCCTGGTTTAAACGTAATACCTTAAACAAGCCGGTTGTCATGGGACGCCACACGTGGGAATCCATCGGGCGACCGTTGCCAGGGCGTAAAAATATCGTCATCAGCAGCAAGCCTGGCACCGACGATCGCGTGCAGTGGGTGAAGTCTGTTGAGGAAGCGATCGCGGCCTGTGGCGATGAACCTGAAATCATGGTTATTGGCGGTGGGCGTGTGTATGAGCAGTTCCTGCCGAAAGCGCAGAAACTGTATCTGACACACATTGATGCGGAAGTTGAAGGGGATACGCATTTCCCGGACTACGAACCGGATGACTGGGAATCGGTGTTCAGTGAATTCCACGATGCTGACGCGCAAAACTCCCACAGCTACTGCTTCGAGATTTTGGAACGTCGTTAATGTGGATGCCTGATGGCGTTGCGCTAATCAGGCCTACAGATTGCACATTCGTCTGCCGGATTAGGTGTAAGCACCGCCATCCGGCAGACGGCTATCAGGCGTTGACGGCCTCGCCGGGATCCAGATTCAGATGGCGATTTGATGGCTGTACAAAGTACTGTTTGTCTTCCCAGCGCAGACAGGTGAGATCCCCGCCCCAGCAACACCCCGTATCTAACGCGTAAATACCTTCTGGCGTGCCTTTGCCCTCCAGCGATGCCCAGTGCCCGAATGCAATGCTATAGGCTTCACTGACCGGTCCAGGAATGGCAAACCACGGCTTCAGCGGGGCAGGCGCATCTTCTGGCGACTCTTTGCTGTACATGTCCAACTGACCGTTGGGGAAGCAGTAACGCATGCGGGTAAACGCGTTGGTAATAAAACGCAGGCGCGCCAGCCCCGTCAGCTCCGGGGTCCAGTTATTTGGCATGTCGCCGTACATGGCATCAAGGAAGAATGGATAAGAGTCGCTCGACAGCACGGCTTCAACATCGCGAGCACAGTCCTTCGCCGTCTGCAGATCCCACTGTGGGGTAATCCCTGCATGCGCCATGACCAGTTTCTTCTCTTCATCAACCTGCAACAGCGGCTGACGACGTAGCCAGTTAAGCAGCGTGTCAGCATCCGGTGCCTCAAGCAGCGGCGTGAGCCGGTCTTTCGGTTTATTACGGCTGATGCCAGCAAACACGGCCAACAGGTGTAAATCGTGATTACCGAGGACTAACCGCACGCTGTCGCCCAGCGATTTAACGTAGCGCAAAACGTCTAACGACCCTGGCCCACGCGCGACCAGATCGCCGGTGAGCCATAAGGTGTCTTGTTCTGGATTAAAGTCAACCTGGTGCAGCAAGGCTACCAGTTCATCGTAACAACCGTGAACGTCGCCAATGAGGTATGTTGCCATAGCTATTGTTTTAATGAATGAGTGTAGGAACGGCGAGTCGGAACACGGGAATGTCGATGGTAAAGGCGATCCCTTGCTCATCGATCATTTCGTAATGACCCTGCATGGTGCCCAGCGGTGTTTCAATCACCGCACCGCTGGTGTACTGGTACTCTTCGCCAGGTTCGATGTGGGGCTGAACGCCCACCACGCCTTCGCCCTGAACTTCGGTTTCACGGCCATGACCATTGGTGATCAACCAATAACGCCCCAACAGCTGCACAGGCGCTCGCCCCAAATTGCGGATAGTCACGGTATAAGCAAAAACGTAACGTTCATCATCAGGTGAGGATTGCGCCTCAATGTAGACGCTTTGTACCTGAATGCACACTCGGGGCGAATTGATCATGTTTAACTCTCCTTCGATGGCGCGTTTTCTGACAGATAGTTAGCCATCCGGCAGTATTGCGCGACAGAGATATTTTCCGCTCGCATCGCCGGATCAACGCCCAGCTCTGTCAGTACTTCAACGCTAAACAGGTTGCCGAGACTATTACGTACCGTTTTGCGACGCTGATTAAACGCTTCAGTGGTAATACGGCTCAGCACACGAACATCTTTAACGGGGTACGGCATTGTCGTGTGAGGGACCAGACGTACCACGGCGGAATCGACTTTAGGCGCAGGCGTAAATGCGGATGGCGGCACTTCAAGTACCGGGATCACATTGCAGTAATACTGCGCCATGACGCTTAATCGACCATACGCTTTACTGTTTGGCCCTGCAACCAGACGGTTGACCACCTCTTTTTGCAACATGAAATGCATGTCGGCGATGGCATCAGTATAGGAAAAAAGATGGAACATGAGCGGCGTGGAGATGTTATACGGCAGGTTGCCGAATACGCGCAGCGGCTGACCCATCGTTTGTGCGAGTTCGCCGAAGTTCATGGTCATGGCATCTTGCTGATAAATAGTCAGCTTCGGCCCTAAAAACGGGTGTGTTTGCAGGCGGGCGGCGAGATCGCGGTCCAGCTCAATGACCGTAAGCTTGTCCAGGCGTTCGCCTACAGGTTCGGTCAACGCTGCCAGGCCCGGGCCGATTTCGACCATAGCCTGACCTTTCTGCGGGTTGATAGCAGAGACAATACTTTCGATCACAAACTGATCGTTGAGGAAGTTTTGCCCGAAACGTTTACGGGCTAAGTGGCCCTGATGGACTCGATTATTCATTGGTATTAACAATCATTTTGATGGCGAGATTAAGCGCCGTAATAAAACTGCCGACATCTGCTTGCCCACGACCCGCAAGTTCAAGCGCGGTGCCGTGATCGACGGATGTGCGAATAAAGGGCAGGCCCAGCGTGATATTCACACCGCGACCAAATCCCTGGTATTTTAGCACGGGGAGACCCTGATCGTGGTACATTGCCAGCACGGCATCCGCGTGGTCGAGATATTTGGGCTGAAACAGGGTATCTGCGGGCAGCGGGCCGTTTAATTTCATCCCCTGCGCACGCAGTTCATCAAGGACCGGAATGAGGGTGTCTATCTCTTCCGCTCCCATATGACCACCTTCACCGGCATGCGGGTTAAGACCGCACACCAGAATATGCGGATCGGCAATGCCAAACTTGGTGCGCAAATCATGATGCAAAATACCGATCACTTCTTTAAGCAGAGCAGGCGTAATGGCGTCGGCAACGGCTCTGAGCGGCAAATGAGTGGTTGCCAGGGCAACGCGCAGCGCTTCAGTCGCCAGCATCATGACGACTTTCTTCGCCTGTGAGCGCTCTTCAAAAAACTCGGTATGTCCGGTAAACGGGATGCCTGCGTCATTGATTACGCCCTTGTGTACCGGACCGGTAATCAGCGCCGCAAACTCACCTTGCAGACAACCATCGCAGGCGCGAGCCAGCGTATCCACCACATATTGTCCGTTCTCTACCGCCAAGTGACCCGCGATAACAGGCGCCCGCAGAGCAATCGGCAACAGCGTCAACGTACCTGCTGATTGCGGTCTGGCTGGGGTATCTGGAGAGTATGGGAGGAGTGAAAGCGGTAAACCGAGCATTGCTGCCCGGTCACTGAGGAGTGTGGCATCCGCACAGACAACGAGTTCTACAGGCCACTCACGCTGGGCGAGCTGAACCACCAGGTCCGGGCCAATCCCGGCGGGTTCGCCGGGAGTGATCACAACGCGTTGAATACGAGTCATTAGTTGCTCAGAACTTTAACGTAGGCGCTGGCGCGCTGTTCCTGCATCCAGGTCGCAGCTTCTTCCGAGAATTTACGGTTCATCAGCATACGATAAGCTCTGTCTTTCTGCGCCGCGTCAGTTTTATCAACGTTACGCGTGTCCAGCAGCTCGATCAGATGCCACCCGAAAGAGGAGTGCACCGGGGTACTCATCTGGCCTTTGTGAAGTTTGGTCAGCGCATCGCGGAAAGCGGGATCGAAAATATCCGCTGCAGCCCAGCCCAGATCGCCGCCCTGGTTGGCAGAACCCGGATCCTGAGAAATCTCTTTAGCCGCTGCCGCGAAGGTTATTTTACCGCTCTTAATATCAGCTGCGATTTGTTCCAGCTTCAGACGCGCCTGTTGATCGGTCATGATCGGCGATGGCTTGAGCAGAATATGGCGGGCATGAACTTCGGTCACGGAGATGCTCTGGCTTTGACCACGCATATCGTTAACTTTCAGGATGTGGAAGCCGACACCAGAACGAATTGGGCCGATGATATCGCCTTTTTTCGCGGTGCTTAGCGCCTGGGCAAAGATGCCCGGCAGCTCCTGAATACGTCCCCAACCCATCTGGCCGCCTTTCAGCGCCTGCTGGTCAGCGGAATAGGTGATAGCCAGTTTGCCGAAATCGCTACCGTTACGCGCTTCATCAACAACAGAGCGCGCCTGACTTTCAGCCGCGTTAACCTGGTCAGAAGTTGGGTTTTCCGGTAATGGGATCAGAATGTGGCTCAGGTTCAGCTCGGTGCTGGCATCGTTTTGGTTGCCGACCTGCTGCGCCAGAGCATCCACTTCCTGAGGCAGGATAGTAACGCGACGGCGAACTTCGTTGTTACGCACTTCAGAGATGGTCATCTCTTTGCGGATCTGGCTACGATAGGTCGAATAGCTTAAGCCATCCTGTGCCAGACGGCTGCGCATCTGATCCAGCGTCATGTTGTTTTGCTTGGCGATGTTGGCAATCGCCTGATCCAGTTGCTCGTCAGAGATTTTAACACCCATCTTCTGACCCATCTGCAGGAGGATTTGATCCATGATCAAACGTTCCAGGATCTGATGACGCAGCGTGGCGTCGTCCGGTAATTGTTGACCAGCCTGACCCGCATTAAGTTTTACTGACTGCATTAAGCCATCGACGTCGCTTTCCAGAACGACGCCGTTATTGACGACGGCTGCGACTTTATCGACTACCTGTGGGGCAGCGAAACTGGTATTCGCGATCATGGCGATACCGAGAAGCAGCGTTTTCCAGTTCTTCATACTTTTTCCATTTCAATTAACCGCAAAGCGGATTACGTTGTAAATCAATCAGATCATAAAGAGCTTTGATACGGCAAAATGTTAGAACGCAACATTTGGTTGGTGCCGAGACCGTAGTTGGAACTCAGGCCGCGTAGTTCGATATTAAAGCCGATCGTGTTGTCATAAACTGCATGTTGCTGAGTGTCATCCCAGCCGTTCAGCTTACGTTCGTAGCCGAAGCGAATGGCGTAACAGCAGGAGTTGTACTGCAGACCCAGCATGGAATCCGCTTCTTTGTTCACGTTGGTATCAAAGTAGTAAGCCCCGACAATCGACCAGCGGTCGGCGATCGGGAAGCTTGCCACCGCGCCCACTTGTGAAATCCCGTTTTTATACTGCTCTGCTGTAGAGTAGTAAGACGGCAGGGTTGCCTGGATATATTCAGAGCTGGCATAACGGTAGTTCAGCTGCAGCATACGGTTTTCGTCGCGGCGGTATTCGATACTGCTGCTGCTGGTTGCAACGCTGTCCAGACGCGTGTCGTACTGGATCCCACTGCGTAAACCCCAGCGATCGGAGATGCGCCAGTAGGTGTCGCCAGCCCATACCAGTGAGCCCGTTTTGTCGTCATTCTCCCATTTAATGTTGTCATCGCCAGTGCGAGACTCGGTGAAATAGTAGATTTGACCCACAGAAATATTAAAACGTTCAACGGCCGCGTCATCATAAACGCGAGATGTGACCCCGGTCGTTACCTGGTTGGCAGACGCGATGCGGTCCAGACCGCCATAGGTACGATCGCGGAACAGGCCGCTGTAGTCAGCTTGCAGAAGGGACGAGTCATAGTTAAAAATATTACTTTGATCGCGATACGGTACATACAGGTACTGCGCACGGGGCTCCAGCGTTTGGGTATAACCCGGCGCCAGCATCTGCATGTCACGCTCGAACACCATTTTGCCGTCAACTTTAAACTGAGGCATTACGCGGTTCACGGACTCTTCCAGAGAATTGGCCGCGTTAAGGGTATTTAAATTATCCGGATTAGGATTGTTACGATAATTATTTCTTGCGAATGATTGATACTCGCTGATGTTGTTTTGCTGATAGTGCGTTGCCATCAGCTTCAGCTCAGTGTTGATACTTCCCCAATTATTCGACAATGGCAGGTTAATGGTCGGTTCAAGGTGTAAACGAGTTGCTTCCGGCCTGTTGTCGTTGGAATTAACGAAATGGACTGCCTGACCATAAATCCGGGTGTCAAACGGGCCCACATCATTCTGGTAGTAGTTGACGTCTAACTGCGGCTGCGCAGAGTAACTGTTACTGTTTTGTGCGTCGAAGACCTGGAACTGCTTGGTCGAAACCGTCGCGTCAAAGTTTTGTACTGCGTAGCCGACGCTAAATTTTTGCGTGGCGTAGCCGTCGGTACTGGAACCGTATTTATTATCAAAATCATTAAAGTAGCTGGTGTCGCTGACCTTGGTGTAGTCGACGTTGAAACGCCACACCTGATCCATCACACCAGAGTGTTGCCAGTAGAACAGCCAGCGGCGGGAATTGTCATCCTTCGGGTGTTCATCCTCGTACACTTTATCGGAATTCAGATAGTCGAACTCCATCAGACCTGCGCCCGCCTGGGTGAGGTAGCGGAATTCGTTCTCCCACATGATACCGCCACGACGGTGTATATAATGCGGCGTGATGGTGGCGTCCATATTGGGCGCAATGTTCCAATAATACGGGAGATAGAACTCAAAATAGTTATTGGTAGAGTATTTTGCGTTCGGGATCAGGAAACCAGAGCGACGCTTATCGCCGACGGGTAACTGTAAATAAGGACTGTAAAAGACCGGAACCGGACCCAGTTTAAAACGGGCGTTCCAGATCTCTGCGACCTGTTCTTCACGGTCGTGAATGACTTCGCTACCGACGACGCTCCAGGTATTGGAACCTGGCAGACAGGAGGTGAAGCTACCGTTTTCCAGAATGGTATAGCGGTTTTCCCCACGCTGTTTCATCAGATCGGCTTTTCCGCGCCCCTGACGACCTACCATCTGATAATCACCTTCCCAGATGTTGGTATCTTTGGTATTCAGATTAGACCAGCCCTTCGGCCCCTTCAGAATAACCTGATTGTCATCATAATGGACATTGCCCAGCGCATCGACGGTACGAACTGGCTCCGGCTGGCCTTCTGCCTGCTTCTGATGAAGCTGCACTTCGTCGGCCTGCAGGCGGCTGTTACCCTGTGCGATGTCCACATTGCCGGTAAACACCGCGTCATCCGGGTAATTCCCTTTCGCGTTGTCAGCAGTGATGGTGACGGGTAATTCATTAGTCTCGCCCTGTACCAGAGGACGGTCATAGCTTGGCACGCCCAGCATACACTGTGAGGCGAGATCGGCTGCCAGACCCTGATGGCTATAGAGGGCGCTGGCAATCATGGTGGCCAGAAGAGTGGGAATACGTTTTTTCATACGTTGTATTTATTGTTCCATCATCAGTAGCGTCGCGCGTGACAAACGGTCACAGCCTAACTTATCTCATCTTCACTTCGCTAGTATTAATCCTGCCCATTTTATCCCGCCACCTTTCAAGCTGCATCTTCGTTCCAGACGAATTGGTCACTGCGTTGCCGCCTTGTTGCAACTCGAAATCCAACGGGTATAGCGTTTGTGGTGTTAGGCACGGCATAGAATGACAGGTATGATAATGCAAATTATAGGCGATGTCCCACAATTGACCGCAGCCGTAAATCGGTAAAAGCACCTTATATTGTGGGACATATCCTGGCTGAGAGCAGAAAGATTTGGGGAGTCTATGCAGTATTGGGGAAAGATAATTGGTGTCGCCGTGGCCTTAATGATGGGCGGCGGCTTCTGGGGTGTGGTTCTGGGCCTGTTAGTTGGCCACATGTTCGACAAAGCCCGCATGCGCAAAATGGCGTGGTTTGCCAACCAGCGTGAACGCCAGGCGCTGTTTTTTGCCACCACTTTTGAGGTGATGGGGCATCTGACCAAATCCAAAGGTCGCGTCACGGAAGCCGATATCCATATCGCCAGTCAATTGATGGATCGAATGAATTTGCACGGCGACTCGCGTACCGCCGCGCAACATGCCTTCCGGGTGGGAAAATCGGACAATTACCCATTACGTGAAAAAATGCGTCAGTTTCGCAGCGTCTGTTTTGGTCGCTTCGATCTGATCCGCATGTTTCTGGAGATTCAGATCCAGGCAGCTTTTGCCGATGGGTCGTTGCATCCGAACGAGCGTGAAGTGCTGTATGTGATTGCTGAAGAGTTGGGGATCTCACGTACCCAATTTGATCAGTTTCTGCGCATGATGCAGGGCGGCGCCCAGTTTGGCGGCGGATATCAGCAGCAGTCCGGCGGCGGTGGCTGGCAGCAGGCGCAACGCGGTCCGACGCTGGAAGACGCCTGCAATGTGCTGGGTGTGAAAGCGACCGATGATGCGACCACCATTAAGCGCGCATACCGTAAGCTGATGAGCGAGCACCATCCGGACAAACTGGTGGCGAAAGGCCTGCCGCCAGAAATGATGGAAATGGCGAAGCAAAAAGCGCAGGAAATTCAAAAAGCTTACGAGCTAATTAAAGAACAGAAAGGCTTTAAATAATCGTTATGCCGGATGGCAGCTAGCGCCTTATCCGGCCTACGTTAATGAATGTAGGCCGGGCAAGCGAAGCACCCGGCCTAAATGGGGCCTGCGTTTAAAAATCTGCCGGAACTTTAAACGTCATACTGTTGCCGTATTCGGGATGCGTGATAGTTAACATCTCTGCGTGCAGCAGCAGGCGCGGCGCTAACGCCAGGACCTGTGGCGGGGCGTAGAAGCGGTCGCCCAGAATCGGATGCCCTAATGCCAGCATATGCACACGCAACTGGTGGGAGCGTCCGGTAATGGGTTTGAGCACGACCCGGGCGGTGTTATCTTCCGCAAACTCCACCACTTCATACTCGGTCTGCGCCGATTTTCCGGTCTCATAACACACTTTCTGCTTTGGCCGATTCGGCCAGTCGCAAATCAGCGGTAAATCAACCAGCCCCTCGGCCGGAGCGGGATGTCCCCAGACGCGTGCGACATACTGTTTCTTCGGCTCGCGTTCGCGAAACTGGCGCTTTAGCTCGCGCTCTGCCGCTTTAGTTAGCGCCACTACAATCACGCCGCTGGTTGCCATATCCAGACGATGTACGGATTCAGCTTGCGGGTAATCGCGCTGAATACGCGTCATCACGCTGTCTTTGTGTTCATCCAGACGACCCGGCACGGACAACAAGCCGCTCGGCTTGTTGACCACCATAATGTGCTCATCCTGATACAGGATAACCAGCCAGGGTTCCTGCGGCGGATTATAGTTTTCCATCCCCATGTCAGGCTCCGTTACTGATGCGTCACGACGATCAGGCGCAGGGCATCCAGACGCCATCCCGCCTGATCCAGGCTTTCCATCACCTGCTGACGATTGCTTTCAATGGCGCTGAGTTCGTCATCACGGATGTTCGGGTTAACGGCACGCAGCGCTTCCAGACGGGAGAGTTCAGCCGTCAGCTTCTCGTCCGCCTCTTTGCGCGCCGCGTCGATCAGCGCGCGGGCCGATTTTTCTACCTGCGCTTCACCGAGTTGCAGAATGGCATGCACATCCTGCTGTACGGCGTTGACCAGTTTACTGCCGGTGTGGCGGTTAACGGCGCTGAGCTGACGGTTAAAGGTTTCGAATTCAACCTGCGCGGCAAGGTTGTTGCCGTTTTTGTCCAGCAGCATGCGTACCGGGGTTGGCGGCAGGAAGCGGTTTAACTGCAGCTGTTTTGGCGCTTGCGCTTCAACGACGTAGACCAGTTCAACCAGCAGAGTACCGACTGGTAATGCTTTGTTTTTCAGCAAAGAAATGGTGCTGCTTCCGGTGTCGCCGGAGAGGATCAGATCCAGACCATTACGGATCAGCGGATGCTCCCAGGTAATAAACTGCGCGTCTTCACGCGACAGGGCAACATCACGCTCAAACGTAATGGTACAGCCATCTTCCGGCAGCCCAGGGAAATCCGGCACCAGCATATGATCGGACGGTGTCAGCACGATCAAATTGTCGCCACGGTCATCCTGATTAATACCAACGATATCAAACAGGTTCATGGCGAAGGCGATCAGGCTGGTATCGTCGTCCTGTTCTTCAATACTCTCAGCCAGCGCCAGCGCTTTTTCGCCGCCGTTAGAGTGGATCTCCAGCAGGCGATCGCGACCTTGCTCCAGCTGCGCTTTCAGCGCGTCATGCTGTTCGCGACAGGTTTTGATCAGATCGTCAAAGCCATCGGTGTTTTCTGGCTCAGCCAGGTAGCCGATCAGATTGTTATATACCGTGTCATAGATGGTACGTCCGGTCGGGCAAGTGTGTTCGAACGCATCCAGACCTTCGTGGTACCAACGCACCAGCACGGATTGCGCGGTTTTTTCCAGGTATGGAACGTGGATCTGGATATCATGCACCTGACCAATACGGTCCAGACGGCCAATACGCTGTTCCAGCAGGTCCGGATTGAAAGGCAGATCAAACATCACCAGATGGCTGGCGAACTGGAAGTTACGCCCTTCGGAGCCGATTTCAGAGCACAGCATCACCTGGGCGCCACTATCTTCTTCGCTAAACCAGGCCGCAGCGCGGTCACGTTCAATGATCGACATCCCTTCATGGAATACGGCGGCGCGGATACCTTCGCGCTCGCGCAGAACCTGCTCCAGTTGAAGCGCAGTGGTGGCTTTCGCGCAGATAACCAGTACTTTTTGCGAGCGGTGGCTGGTCAGGTAGCCCATCAGCCATTCCACGCGCGGGTCAAAGTTCCACCAGGTGCCGGTGTCGCCTTCGAATTCCTGATAAATCTGCTCCGGGTAGAGCATGTCGCGCGCGCGGTCTTCCGCACTCTTACGCGCGCCCATAATGCCGGAGACTTTAATGGCCGTCTGGTATTGGGTTGGCAACGGCAATTTGATGGTATGGAGCTCGCGTTTAGGGAAGCCTTTCACACCGTTACGGGTATTTCGGAACAGCACGCGGCTGGTGCCGTGGCGGTCCATCAGCATCGAAACCAGCTCCTGACGCGCGCTCTGGGCGTCTTCGCTGTCGCTGTTTGCCGCTTGCAGTAACGGCTCAATGTCCTGTTCGCCAATCATGTCACCTAACATGTTCAGCTCATTGTTACTCAGCTTGTTGCCAGCCAGTAACATGGCGACGGCGTCGGCGACCGGACGGTAATTTTTCTGTTCTTCAACAAACTGGGCGAAATCGTGGAAGCGGCTTGGATCCAGTAGACGCAGGCGCGCAAAGTGGCTTTCCAGGCCCAGCTGTTCCGGCGTTGCGGTCAGCAGCAGGATGCCTGGTACGCGCTCTGCCAACTGTTCAACGGCCATATATTCACGGCTGGGCGCGTCTTCGCTCCACACCAGGTGATGGGCTTCATCGACAATCAGCAGATCCCACTCGGCATCACACAGGTGCTCCAGACGCTGTTTACTGCGACGGGCAAAGTCCAGCGAACAGATAACCAACTGTTCGGTTTCAAACGGGTTGTAGGCATCGTGCTGCGCTTCTGCATAACGCTCATCATCAAACAGCGCAAAGCGCAGGTTGAAACGACGCAGCATTTCGACCAGCCACTGGTGCTGTAACGTCTCCGGGACGATGATCAGCACGCGCTCTGCGGCGCCTGACAGCAGCTGTTGATGCAGGATCATCCCTGCTTCAATGGTTTTACCTAAACCCACTTCGTCTGCCAGCAACACGCGAGGGGCATGACGACGGCCGACATCATGGGCAATGTTGAGCTGGTGGGGGATCAGGCTGGTACGTTGACCACGCAAACCACTCCACGGCATACGGTACTGTTCGCTCTGAAATTTACGTGCGCGATAGCGCAGCGCAAAGCGGTCCATACGGTCAATCTGGCCGGCAAACAGGCGATCCTGGGGTTTACTGAAAACCAGTTTGCTGTCGAGCAGCACTTCACGCAGCGTTACACCGGTTTCTTCGGTATCAAGGCGGGTTCCGATATAGGCAAGCAGGCCGTTTTCTTCTTTTACTTCATCGACATGCAGTTGCCAGCCTTCATGGCTCGTGATCGTGTCACCAGGGTTGAACATCACGCGGGTCACGGGGGAATCACTGCGCGCATACAGACGGTTTTCACCCGTCGATGAGAAAAGTAAAGTGACGGTTCGCGCATCCATGGCGACAACAGTACCAAGTCCCAATTCGCTTTCTGTATCGCTGATCCAGCGTTGACCAAGTGTAAAAGGCATATATGTTCGGCTCTATATCTTTAATTGCAGGCAATACTCGTCATTTTCCGGGCTAGTCCCCGTTATTGAGAGCATACGACCCCGCTACCAGGCTAATAAATCAGTGGTAGGGGTGTTAAATGGGTCCAGGAATGGAAAGGGCGCTATGGTACTGGATGGCGGCGGTTTCGTCACGCGTCAAAATAACCCCAGTTGTCCTGTGAGTAGTGTAGCAAAATTATCATCAATAAAGGGAAGAATTCCCTCGGCAACCGGCTGGATCTGGCGGGTCAGATAATGCTCGTAATCAAGTGCAGATTGCTGATAATCAACAGGTTCAGGTCCATTTATCGTCCAGACATATTTAATCGTGCCACGATTCTGATACTGCTGCGGACGCCCCAGTTTGACGTTCTGCTCATCGGCGAGCCGCGCGGCGCGAACGTGCGGCGGAACATTCCGCTGGTATTCGCTCAACGGGCGGCGCAGGCGTTTGCGGTACACCAGGTGTTCATCCAGTTCACCCGCCATCAGACGGTCGATAGTCTCGCGAACAAACTCTTGATAAGGCTCGTTACGAAAAATTCGCAGGTACAGCTCCTGCTGAAACTGCTGGGCCAGCGGCGTCCAGTCGGTGCGTACCGTTTCCAGACCTTTAAATACCATGCGTTGCTCAGCACCTGACTGAATCATTCCGGCGTAGCGTTTTTTGCTGCCGGTATCTGCACCGCGAATGGTCGGCATCAGAAAGCGACAAAAGTGGGTTTCAAACTCCAGCTCCAGCGCGCTGGTCAGGTTTTGCTGCTTCAGCGATTGCGCCCACCAGTTGTTGACATAGCTCACCAGCTCCCGACCAATCCGGGCCGCATCGTCTTCCGAGTGCGCCTTTTTAAGCCAGACAAAGGTGGAGTCGGTGTCGCCATAGATGACGTCGTAACCCTGAGCCTCAATCAGCGCTTTGGTCTGACGCATGATCGCGTGACCGCGCATGGTGATAGACGAAGCCAGCCTCGGGTCGAAAAAGCGGCAGGCGGTGGTGCCAAGCACGCCGTAAAACGCGTTCATGATGATTTTCAGCGCCTGTGAGAGCGGCTTATTGCCGCGGCGTTTGGCTTCATCACGCCCATGCCAGATCTGGGTAACAATTTCCGGCAGACAGTGCTTTTCGCGTGAGAACCAGGCGTCAAGGAACCCCTCGGTACTGTGTTCCCGATCCGGCTGTGCCATCCCTTCGATAAGTCCCACTGGATCGATCAAAAAAGTACGAATAATTGACGGGTACAGGCTTTTGTAATCCAGCACCAGCACAGAGTCGTACAAACCCGGGCGCGAGTCCATCACGTAGCCACCGGGGCTGGCGTGCGCGGGAACTTCCCCCAGATTCGGTGCCACATAGCCCGCCCGGTGCATTCGCGGTAGGTAGAGATGGCCGAAGGCGGCAACGGAACCGCCATGCCGGTCGACCGGCAGGCCGTTTACCGTCGATCGTTCCAGCAAAAATGGCATGATCTCGGTTTTATGAAAAATACGCGTGACCAGCTCACAGTCTTTGAGATTGTAGGTGGCGAGCGCGGGTTTATCCTGGGCAAACCGGCGATCTATTTCGTCCATCCTGTCCCAGGGATTATCTATCGACTTCCCTTCGCCCAGCAGCTCCTGTGACACCGTTTCCAGCGAAAAGGATGAGAAATTCCAGAATGCGGATTTAAGCGCCTCAATGCCGTCGATAATCAGGCGACCTTTAGTCTGCGCGAAGAATACGCCGTTTTTGAAGCCATGTTCGCGCCACTCCAGCTCGCTATTGTCACGGCCAAAACGCAGGGGAATGCGGTAACGTTCAGCATGCTTTTGCAGGACGCGTAAATCGAATTGCACGACGTTCCAGCCGATTACCACATCAGGATCGTGACGGGCAATCCAGTCGTTGAGCTTTTCCAGTAACTGCGGGCGGCTTGCGACATATTCAAGTTCAAAATCCAGCGCTGAGGCATCGCCGTTTGCCGGGCCAAGCATGTAGACAATACGCTGCCCACAGCCTTCAAGGCCGATACAGTAGAGTTCGCCGTGGCGCGTGGTTTCGATATCCAGCGAGACCCATTTCAGCGGCGGTCGATAGTCAGGGTTCGGCTTCAACCGGGCATTAACCAGCGTACCGTTATGTCTGTCGCCTTCAACCCAAACAGGTGAGGTGATAAAACGCTCCATCAGATACCGTTCCGGCGGACGCACGTCGGCCTCGTAGACGGTAATTGCGTTTTCACGCAGCAGCTTTTCCAGCCGCATGAGCTGGCGATGTGAGCGGCAATACAGGCCGGAAACGGGTTGGCGGTGGAAGTCTTGCAATTGCAGCGGCGTCAGACGATAGCCGTTTTCATTGCGTAATAATGACGCTACGCGGGGAACCTGACTGACAGGAATAAACGCGACCGACTCCTGAGGCGCGAGCGTGACCTGTAGCGGCCCGGCGTCTGTAGCCAGCCAGAATGTGACCTCAGTTCCCTGCGGGGTGTCCCGCCAGTGCCGGGTTAAAATAAAGCCTGCCTGCGCCACGCTGCGTATCCATTAAAAAACCAGGCATTATTATAGCCTGGTTTACACGATTGTACTGTTATTTTGTACAGTTAAAAATGAGAGCTGCGGGAAGTTATTGTGACAATAAAAGTAAAATGCCCTCCGCAGTAAAAGTGTTACAGGATAGGCTTTGGTATTTAATAAATGAATGCCTTAATTGAAAACTCTTCCTTGAATTATTTTATTGGCCTGTCATGGCTATTTGTATTTATTATTGTTTTGTAATTATATTTGTTTCATAAATTGGAAGTCCGTTTCAGGATTTTTATGTCATTTTCGGAATCGTGCTCGTACGGTTTTGTTACTCATCCCTCGGTTCAGGAAAAATGGTTATTTTTTTTATTTGTTTTTATTCATGGTTAGTGTAACTATTTTAATCAAACACTCGGGTTACCAGGCTGAATATAATATATTTTTATGGCTTGCTATTGTCTGGATAAAAACGGATTTTGGTTCGATTTCGTCGGGAATATCTCTCTGTATAATTTGATTTTTATCGCTGAATATAATTTTATTCATCTGATAGCTCGGGTGTTTTATATCAATAGCTTGGGTGCGTAGTGTTATGGAGGCCTATTATGGATATTTATACTCAGGCGTTACAGGTAGGATATGATCACTATTTATTTGTTAATACTCAGTTATCTAACCCTACAATTAAATCAGTAAGTCAATATATTGAGTATAGAACGTGGTCAGGTCAAATTTGGCGTACTGAGGTTATTGAACGTGGGAATGCTTTCTTTCACTGGCAAGGGCATGACAGAATAAATGGTCATCGTGATACGGTGATTAATTATCTGTTGAATGGACAGCGCTGGCAGTCAACGATTACAGATTACATTTTCTTTCATTCACTGGATGGTGAAGAGGCGCAGGGACATTATGACAACGTGATTAAATACGTTTGTGCTAATAACTGTGTGTATCGAAGTGCGTTTGCGGAATATATAAAGGAATAACCAGAGAGCGCGCCACCGAGATTCCGGGCGCGCTCAGATTGTTTTCACTGGCCGTAGTAGGCTTTTGCGCCGTGTTTACGTAGGTAATGTTTATCTAACAGGGTTTGCTGCATATCCGGCAATTGCGGCGCGAGCTGGCGACAGAAGATCCCCATGTAGGCGACTTCTTCCAGCACGATGGCGTTGTGTACCGCATCTTCGGCGTTTTTTCCCCAGGCAAACGGACCGTGAGAGTGCACCAGCACGCCAGGCATCTGCGAAGCGTCAATGCCTTGTTTCTCAAAGGTTTCAACGATCACGTTACCGGTTTCCCACTCATATTCGCCGTTGATTTCTTCCTCGGTCATTTTCCGTGTGCAGGGAATCGATCCGTAGAAATAGTCCGCATGAGTGGTACCCGTGGCTGGAATCGACTGACCCGCCTGCGCCCAGATGGTCGCATGACGCGAATGGGTATGAACAATGCCGCCAATGGTCGGGAATGCCTGATACAGCAGACGGTGCGTTGGGGTATCGGAGGAGGGTTTCTTCGTACCTTCTACAACCTCACCGGTGGCGATACTGACTACGACCATATCTTCTGCGGTCATAACGCTGTAATCGACCCCGGAAGGTTTTATCACAAACACGCCGCGCTCGCGATCGACGGCACTCACGTTCCCCCAGGTCAAGGTAACCAGGTGGTGCTTAGGCAACGCCAGATTGGCTTCCAGCACCTGACGTTTGAGATCTTCTAACATGTTGATTCCTCTGTGCCGGATGGCGGGCAAGCGCAGAGCCATCCGGCAACAACATAATTAACGTTTAAAACCGTAATAGACGTCGTTCCAGCGCAGCGCGTCCTTAAAGGCCGGCAGGCGGGTATCGTTGTCGATCACGGCGATCTCGATATCGTGCATTTCAGCGAACTGGCGCATATCGTTCAGATCCAGCGCGTGGCTGAAGACGGTGTGGTGCGCGCCACCGGCCAGGATCCAGGCTTCAGATGCGGTTGGCAGGTCAGGCTGGGCTTTCCACAATGCGTTAGCCACCGGCAGTTTCGGCAGGGAGTGCGGTGTTTGAACCGTGTCGATGCAGTTAACCAGCAGTCGATAGCGATCGCCAAGATCGATCAGGCTGGCAACGACTGCCGGACCAGTTTTGGTGTTGAAGATCAGACGAGCGGGATCGTCTTTGCCACCAATGCCGAGATGCTGAACGTCGAGGATCGGTTTATCTTCCTCCGCGATGGACGGGCACACTTCCAGCATGTGCGAGCCGAGCACCAGATCGTTGCCTTTCTCGAAGTGGTAGGTGTAATCCTCCATAAATGAGGTGCCGCCCTGCAGACCGGTTGACATCACCTTCATGATGCGAAGCAGAGCGGCGGTTTTCCAGTCGCCTTCGCCCGCAAAGCCATAGCCTTGCTGCATCAGACGCTGTACGGCCAGACCCGGGAGCTGTTTCAGGCCGTGTAAATCTTCAAATGTCGTGGTAAAGGCGTGGAATCCGCCCTGTTCCAGGAAGCGCTTCATCCCCAGTTCAATACGGGCCGCTTCCAGTACGTTTTGACGTTTCTCACCGTGGACTTGTGTTGCCGCCGTCATGGTGTAGGTGCTTTCATACTCATCGATTAGCGCGTTGATTTCGCCGTCGCTAATGGAGTTTACTACCTGCACCAGATCGCCTACGGCCCAGGTATTTACCGAGAAGCCGAATTTGATCTGCGCAGCGACTTTATCGCCATCGGTGACCGCGACTTCACGCATGTTGTCGCCAAAACGGCAGACTTTCAGATGGCGGGTATCCTGTTTGGACACGGCCTGGCGCATCCAGGAGCCGATGCGTTCGTGAGCTTGTTTGTCCTGCCAGTGACCGGTGACCACGGCGTGCTGCTGACGCATACGTGCGCCGATGAAGCCGAATTCACGGCCGCCGTGCGCGGTCTGGTTCAGGTTCATAAAGTCCATATCAATGCTGTCCCACGGCAGGGCGGCGTTGAACTGGGTATGGAATTGCATCAGCGGCTTGTTGAGGATAGTCAGACCGTTAATCCACATTTTGGCCGGAGAGAAAGTGTGCAGCCAGACCACCAGACCTGCGCAGCGATCGTCGTAGTTAGCGTCACGACAAATAGCGGTAATCTCGTCAGGTGAAGTACCCAGTGGTTTTAAAACCAGTTTGCAGGGCAGTTTAGCTTCAGTATTCAGCGCGTTAACGACGTGCTCGGCATGTTGGGTTACCTGACGCAGGGTTTCAGGGCCATACAGATGCTGGCTACCAATCACAAACCACACTTCATAGTTATCAAAAATCGTCATTGTCGTGTCCTTAATGTGTCAGGGTTGCCTGGTCTACCGGGGTTTGTTGCGCCGGAGCGGCAGTCGGAAGGTATTGTTGTTCAGCGCTAACCGCCCACTGCTGGTAGCGGCGGTAAAGCTGTTCAAAACGTTGAGCCTGCTCTGGTCGAGGTTGCAGCGTGTTTTCCACGGCGCTTGCCATCTGTTGCTGAGCGGCTGGGATATCGGTGTGTACTTTCGCGGCAACGGCGGCAAAGATAGCCGCACCGAGTGCGCAGCACTGGTCTGAAGCGACAATCTGTAGCGGACGGTTGAGCACGTCACAGCAGGCCTGCATGATGACCGGATTTTTACGGGCGATGCCGCCTAGCGCCATTACGTTGTTAACCGCAATGCCTTGTTCGGTGAAGCATTCCATGATGGCGCGTGCACCAAAGGCGGTGGCGGCAATCAGACCGCCGAACAGCGCTGGCGCGTCGGTTGCCAGATTCAGATCGGTAATCACTCCTTTCAGACGCTGGTTGGCATTGGGCGTACGGCGACCGTTGAACCAGTCGAGCACCACCGGCAGGTGATCCAGCGACGGATTTCTCGCCCAGGCTCGGTTAGCGCTGGTAGCAGCTGTTTTTGGCTGGCTTTAATCTGGGTCTTCAGCTCCGGGTGCTGCGCGGCAAGCTGCTCCAGCGGCCAGCTCAGCACACGGCTAAACCAGGCATAGATATCGCCGAACGCGGACTGGCCTGCCTCGAGGCCAATAAAATGCGGCACCACGCTGCCATCAACCTGGCCGCAAATGCCTTTCACCGCGCGCTCGCCGACGCTGTGTTTGTCAGCAATCAGAATGTCGCAGGTCGACGTGCCAATGACTTTCACCAGCGTATTGGGCTGTGCGCCCGCGCCGACCGCGCCCATATGGCAGTCAAAAGCGCCGCCTGCAATCACCACGCTTTCCGGTAGTCCCAGACGCTGCGCCCACTCGGCGCACAGGGTGCCAACCGGCAGGTCGGCTGTGAAGGTATCGGTAAACATCGGGTATTGCAGATGGCGGTTGAGGATGGGGTCGAGTTCGTCAAAGAAACTGGCTGGCGGTAGACCACCCCAGCTTTCATGCCACAGTGATTTATGCCCGGCGCTGCAGCGACCGCGACGAATATCCTGTGGACGTACGGTATTAGAGAGCAGGGCCGGAACCCAGTCGCACAGTTCAATCCACGAAACCGCGGCCTCGGCAACCGCGTGGTCCTGACGGGTCACATGCAGGATTTTGGCCCAGAACCATTCGCTGGAATATATACCGCCGATATAGCGGGAGTAATCGATCTTGCCCGGTGTGTGGCACAGACGGGTAATTTCTTCAGCTTCTTCTACTGAAGTGTGATCTTTCCACAGGACAAACATTGCATTTGGGTTTTCAGCGAACTCCGGACGCAACGCCAGTACGTTGCCGTCGGCATCGATGGGGGCCGGGGTTGAACCGGTGCTGTCAACGCCAATCCCGACCACTTCCGCACGCTGTTTAACGCTCAGTTCGGCCAGTACGTTTTTCAGCGCCGCTTCCATTGATTCAATGTAGTCGCGTGGATGATGGCGAAACTGGTTGTTTGGGCCATCGCAATACTGTCCTTCCTGCCAACGTGGATACCACTCTACGCTGGTGGCGATTTCTTCACCGGTAGCACATTCCACTGCCAAAGCGCGTACTGAATCACTGCCAAAATCGAGGCCAATTGCAATCGCCATCGTCTTACTCCATCCAAAAATACGGGTATGGATAAACAGTAGTTAGTAGGGATAAAAACCGTCAGGCAGGATTCGCTAATCTTATGGACTAAAATGCTGTTGCATCACAAAGTGTGACGCCGTGCAAATAATCAATGTGGACATTTCTGCCGTAGTTATAGACACTTTTGTTAGCCGATTTTAACGTTGGCGCAGTACATATTTTTTACAAAGTGCTTTTCACAAGCGGGGTTGATGGTCCATTACCGCAAACACAGCGGCCCGCAGGGGCGACGGCAATGATGTCTGGCGTAATATGGACAAATTGTTTCTTAGCAGAACATAGGGAGTATTGAAATTATGGCTGAAACGCAAAACGATCCCCTGCTGCCAGGCTATTCGTTTAACGCGCATTTGGTGGCCGGATTAACCCCCATCGAGGCGAACGGATACCTGGATTTTTTTATCGACAGGCCGCTGGGTATGAAGGGCTATATCCTCAATCTCACTATCCGTGGCGAAGGGGTTATCAATAATCAGGGCAAACAATTTGTCTGTCGGCCTGGCGATATTTTGCTGTTTCCACCCGGAGAAATTCACCACTACGGACGCCATCCTGATGCCAGCGAGTGGTATCACCAGTGGGTTTACTTTCGCCCACGCGCCTACTGGCAGGAGTGGCTGACCTGGCCGGCCATTTTTGCCCAGACTGGATTCTTTCGTCCGGATGAAGCACATCAGCCGCATTTTAACGAACTGTTTGGGCAGATAATCAACGCCGGGCAGGGAGAAGGTCGCTATTCCGAACTGCTGGCGATTAATTTACTGGAACAGTTATTGCTCCGACGTATGGAAGCCATTAATGAATCGCTACATCCCCCCATGGACAACCGCGTGCGCGACGCCTGCCAGTACATCAGCGATCACCTGGCGGACAGTAATTTTGATATTGCCAGCGTCGCACAGCACGTCTGCCTGTCGCCTTCCCGTTTGTCGCATCTGTTCCGTCAGCAGTTGGGTATCAGCGTATTAAGCTGGCGCGAGGATCAGCGTATCAGCCAGGCCAAGCTATTGCTGAGTACCACTCGTATGCCCATTGCTACGGTAGGGCGCAATGTTGGCTTTGACGATCAGCTCTATTTTTCTCGCGTTTTCAAAAAATGTACCGGCGCCAGTCCGAGCGAGTTTCGCGCCGGATGTGAATAAAAAGTGAATGATGTGTCCTGAAAGTTGTCATAACTCGCAATCTATTCAGACAATTGATGGCTTGACGAAGTTGAGACGGGTTATCAAAATCCCTGCTTCGTAAATCTGACGGACACATTATGCAAGCATTGCTGGAACACTTTATTCTTCAGTCCGCCCTGTACTCCCTGATCGCCGTACTGCTGGTGGCCTTTCTGGAGTCGCTGGCGCTGGTTGGTCTGATTCTGCCCGGTACCGTGATGATGGCGGGGCTGGGGGCGCTGATTGGCAGTGGCGAACTGAACTTCTGGCATGCCTGGCTTGCGGGCATCATTGGTTGCCTGTTGGGGGACTGGATCTCTTTCTGGTTGGGCTGGCGCTTTAAAAAGCCGCTGCACCGTTGGTCGTTCATGAAAAAGAACAAGGCGTTGCTGGATAAAACCGAGCACGCGCTGCATCAGCACAGCATGTTTACCATTCTGGTGGGGCGTTTTGTGGGACCGACGCGTCCGCTGGTGCCAATGGTGGCGGGCATGCTGGATCTGCCTGTCGCTAAATTTATCGTCCCGAATATTATTGGTTGCATACTGTGGCCACCGTTCTACTTCCTGCCGGGGATCCTGGCGGGGGCGGCAATTGATATTCCTTCTGAGATGCAGAGCGGGGATTTCAAATGGTTGCTGCTGGCGACGGCGCTGTTGCTATGGGTAGGGGGCTGGTTTTGCTGGCGACTGTGGCGTAGCGGCAAAGCGGCAGTCGATCGCTTAACCGCGTATTTCCCCCGCAGCCGTTTACTGTATCTGGCGCCGTTGACGCTTGGGATCGGCGTGGTTGCGCTGGTGGCGTTACTGCGCCATCCGCTGATGCCGGTGTATATTGAAATTCTGCGTAAAGTCGTGGGTTTCTGACGATTCTTTTGCCGGATGGCGCTGACGCTTATCCGTATATGGACACCTCCCGTTATGCAAGCCATTCTGCATTTTGTGTGACGGGGGTAAGATGCTGTCGTATATCCGGCCTCTCTTTCGGTACCGTCGTACCCGGCCATGATGTTATCTGCACACCTGGTTCCATTCGGCCTGCCGGCTTTGCTTTCGCAGGGAGCCTTCGGATAAACCGGAG